>NZ_VXCX01000009.1:0-229081 GCF_052850745.1 Pseudomonas sp. 1121_17 | reverse complement strand
CGATGTAAGCGGCGAAGCTGAAAAATTGGGGCCGCTCCGCGACCCTTTCGCGACACAAGGCCGCTCCTACAAGGGCTTGCGTGCACTCTCTAGCAGGCTGTTGAGGCTCGCATAGCGGATCCGCGATTCGGCTACTAGCGCCAGGCCTTGCGCAGGCGCATCACGGCGTCTGCAATCTGCGCTTCCGGGACTGCGGCAAAGCCGAGCACCAGCCCTGCGCGGTTATCCACAGGTTCATCGCTGTCTGCCAGCCAATAGCCGCTCAGCGGATTAACCTCTACCCCCGCCGCCTCCGCCAATACCACCAGCTCCTGCTCTCGGGCGAAGTTATCCACAGGCACCATCACGTGCAGTCCTGCCGCCACTTCCGGCATGGTACCCAAGCCCGCAACGGTGGTCGGCCAACCGGCCTTGAGCACATCGCGCCGGCTCAGTGCCGCCCGCCGCATGCGCCGGATATGGCGCTGGAAATGCCCCAACGCCATGAACTGCGCCATTACCGACTGCGTACCTACCTCCGAATGACGCACCGCCAGCGCACGGGCCTGGCTGAAGGGCTCGACCAAGCTCTGCGGCAACACCAGATACCCCAACCGCAAGGCTGGGAAGGCAATCTTGCCAAAGGTGCCTACGTACAACACACGCCCCTGCTGATCCAGCGCAGCCAAGGGCGCCAGCGGTGCGCCGCTGTAGCGGTACTCGCCGTCGTAATCGTCCTCGATGATCCAACCGTCGCTGCGCTCGGCCCAGGCCAGCAATTGCAGGCGCCGGGCGAGGCTCATGGTGACGCCGGTGGGGTATTGATGAGCCGGCGTGACATAGGCCACGCGGCAATCCAGTAGCTGCTCGAGCCTGGCGCAATCCAGGCCCTCGGCATCCACTGGAACTCCCTTGACCTGACCGCCCGCAATGGCAAAGGCGTGCCCTGCCGCCCGGTAGCCAGGGTTTTCCACAGCTACGGCCTGGCCAGGCTGCACCAGCAGCTGTGCACAAAGGGTTATCGCCTGCTGTGCACCACTGGTGATCACTATTTGCCCAGCCGTGCAGCTGATGCCCCTTGATTGGCGCAGGTAAGCGGCGATCAGTTCGCGCAGCTGCAGTTCCCCAGCCGGGTCACCATAGCCAAGCCGAGCTGGATCGGGATTACGCCAGAAACCCGCATGCAGCTTGGCCCAGACGTCGAAAGGGAACAGATCGAACGCGGGCACGCCGACCCGAAACGCACGGGGAGGACCATTGCGGGGCATGGGCAGATGATGATTTTTCAGACGATCCAGCGGCACGCTGGAAGACGCATTGCTGGATAAATCCTCAGTGCTTTTATGCACAATTGTGGATAAACCTGTTGATAACCCAGGGTATAACCCTGTGGATACTTCTGTGGACAGTTTTGGCAGACGGCTGACATAAGTGCCATCTCCTACCCGAGTTTCAATGTATCCCTCGGCGTACAACTGGTCGTAGGCGCGCATCACGCTATTGCGCGACAGCGCCAGCACCTTGGCCAGATCGCGGCTGGCCGGGAGCCGGGTGCCACTGCTCAGACGCCCATCCAGCACCCTCGCGCGCAACGCCTGATACAACTGCAGGCTGAGACCCCGACCACGGTCGAGCACGATTCCGGCCGGGTCGAACGGCAGTGCAAGCGGCTGATCACGCATGGCATTGGACCTATGAAAACAGTCAGTAATGGCTCTTAACCTGAGCCAATAGCCTGCCTAGGATAGAGCCATTGCACAAGGATCCCGCCATGTACAACAGCAAACCCCATCAAGAACATGATCTACAGCGCTTGCAGCAACAAATGCGGGAAACCCGCCTGGCTGTACTCGTCACCCACGGCGAACAGGGTTTGCTTGCCAGCCATATCCCGGTGCTGATCGACACCGGCGAAGGTGAGTACGGCACGGTTTATGGCCACCTGGCCCGGGCCAACCGCCAGTGGCAGGAGTTGCAACAAGGCAGCGAAGCACTGCTGGTGTTTGCCGGCGCCGATGCTTATGTCAGCCCAAGCTTCTATCCAAGCAAAGCCGCCACGCACAAGGTAGTGCCGACCTGGAACTACCTGGCCGTGCATGCCTACGGCAGCGCTGAAGTGATCGAGGATAGCGCCGCCCTGCTCGACATCGTCAGCCGCCTGACCGACCGCCACGAACAAGGCCGCGACACGCCCTGGCAGGTCAGCGATGCGCCAAGCGACTACATCGAAGGCATGTTGCGCGCCATCGTCGGTTTTCGCTTGCCGATTACCCGCATACAGGGCGCACGCAAGCTTAGCCAGAACCGCTCCGCCGAAGATGTCGCAGGCGTGCGCAACGGCCTGGCCAGCAGCAGCGACCCGCAAGACAACCAACTCGCCGCGCAGATGCGGCCACTGTGAAGGAATCACCCATGCCAGCCGTTATTATCCGCCCCGTCACAGCCGACGACCACGCTGCCTGGCTGCCACTGTGGCAGGCCTATCTGCGCTTTTATGAAACCGCGCTGGCCGACGAAGTCAGTGCGGTAACCTGGCAGCGCCAACTCGATCCTCAGCAGCCCACCCACTCGGCGCTGGCCTGGGTCGATGGCAAGGCAGTGGGCATGGTCAACTGGATCTATCATCGTACCAACTGGAGCGTCAGCGACGCCTGCTACCTGCAAGATCTCTACGTCGACGGCAGCCAGCGCGGCCTGGGTATCGGCCGCCAGCTGATCGAGCATGTGCACAGTACCGCCAAGGCTGTCGGTTGCTGCAAGGTCTATTGGATGACCCACGAGACCAATGCCACTGCCATCAAGCTGTACGAACAGGTGGCCGAACGCCCAGGCTTTATCCAATTCCGGCAAACGCTGTAAGACAGGAGCCGTAGATGAGTCAGCCAAGTAACTGGAAACCCGCGACAGCTCCGCAAGCCGAGCCGATCGAGGGCCGCTTCATCCGCCTGGAAAAGCTCGACCCGGCTCGCCACGGCGATGACTTGTGGGATGTGCTGCAGGGCCCCGAGGCAGATCCGACGCTGTGGGATTACCTGCCTTACGGCCCGTTCAGCGAGCGAGCGAGCTTTGATCGCTGGCTGGACGGCAACGCGGCCAGCCGCGACCCGCTGTTCTATAGCGTCATCGACCGCGCCAGTGGCCAGGTACAGGGCATTCTCAGTTTGATGTCGATCGTGCCGGACCACGGCCGCATCGAGATCGGCCACATCGCCTTTGCTGGCGCGATGCAGCGCACGCCCAAAGGTAGCGAGGCGGTCTATCTGCTCGGCAAGCTGGGTTTCGCCCTGGGCAACCGTCGCCTGGAATGGAAGTGCAACAACGCCAATGCCCGCTCCAAGCGCGCGGCGGAGCGTTTCGGTTTTGTCTTTGAAGGGGTGTTCCGCCAGCACATGGTGATCAAGGGCCAGAACCGCGACACGGCCTGGTACTCGATCACCGATGACGAATGGCCCACCGTTGCGGCAGGCTTTGAGCGTTGGCTGAGTGCCGACAACCAGCGCCCAGAAGGTCAAGCGCAGACGCTGGAAGCCTGTCGCAACCCGAGCTGAATCAGCTCAGGTTGTTTTTCAGCTCGGCGATATGCTCCGGACCGATGCCGCAGCAACCGCCGAGCAGGCTTGCACCGCGCTGACGCCAGTCCTGCGCCCAGCTCAGGTAGCCCGGTGGGTCGAGATCATCGCGCAGCTCGTCGAGGCCGTCGTTGGCGGTGGCATCCTTGGGCTGCGGCGGGAAGGCGTTGGCGTAGGCACCGATGGCAATATCAGCGCCCAGGCGCTCGAATACCGCACGGGCGGCGTCGACGGCGGCGCCGATCACTTCTGGCTGGCTGCAGTTGAACAGCAGCGCCGCCACGCCCAGCTCCGCGACCGCTTCGGCGGCCTGGGTCACGGTCTCACCGGAACGCAGGGTCGGCACGTCACCGACGTCTTCATCCTGCAACGTGAACGACACCCACAGCGGCTTGCCGTCCGCCGGCAGCTGCCGGGCAATCGACTGTACTTCGATGATCGCGCTTTGCGTTTCGGCCAACCACAGGTCGACATACGGCGCTAGGCCGACTACCAGCGGTAACAGCACTTCGCTGACGCGCTCTGGCTCGTACAAGTCCGGGCGATACGAGCCGAACAGCGGCGGCAACGAACCAGCTACCTTCACCGCACGCTCGCTGGCATCGGCAGCCGTGCGCGCCAGCTGACCAGCAGTGGCGGCCAGAGCAAAGCCTTCATTGGCGAAGCGCTCTTCACCAATGTGGAATGGCACTACCGCATAACTGTTGCTGGTAATCACCCCAGCACCGGCCTCGATGTAGGCAGTGTGCACGGCGATCACTGCTTCTGGCGCCTCGCTCAAGGCCAGTGCAGACCACTCTGGCTGGCGGAACGGCGCGCCACGGCGCTGCAGCTCCCGACCCATACCGCCATCAAGAATTTCCAACGCTCGCTCGGCCATATAACTTCCGCTTATATTGATATGAATATTATTCACTAGTGATGTAAAACTTATAACTATTAAATAACCATCAGCGTTTTTTTAACAACCTTTTTGCAGGTGTCCTTATGCGTTTACCTTCCTTGCTTTGCGCGGGCCTGCTGGCCTTGAGCGCTACCTCTGCCTTTGCCGGTGCCACCCTGGACCGCGTCGAGTCGCGCAAGGAAGTCGTCAACGTATTGATGGAGAGCTATCCGCCGTTCTCTTTCTTGAATGACCAGAACCAGCTCGACGGTTTTGACGTCGACGTCGCCAAGGCGGTCGCACAGAAACTTGGGGTCAAGCTGCGCCTGGAAACACCGTCCTGGGATGTAATCGCCGCCGGCCGCTGGAGCGGTCGCTATGACCTGTGCATCTGCTCGATGACGCCGAGCAAGGCCCGCGCTGAAGTGTTCGACTTCCCGGTTGAATACTACGCCTCGCCGGCGGTGATCGTGGTCAATGCCAAGGATGATCGCATTCATTCAGCCAAGGACCTCGAAGGGCGCAAGGTCGGCCTGACCAGCGCCTCCAGCTACGAGAGCTACCTGAACAAGAACCTGGTGATCGAGGGCGCCGAAGAGCAAAAGCTGGAGTACCCGTTCGAGTTCGTCCAGATTGCCCCGTATGACACCGACAACGTCGCTTTCCAGGACCTCGGCCTGGGTGCCGGCGTACGCCTGGATGCAATCCTCACCAACCTGGTGACCGCGCAACCGCGTCTGAATCAGGACAAGCGCTTCAAGCTGGCCGGCGCGCCACTGTATGAAGAGCCCAACTCGGTGGCCATCGAAAAAGGCGACCCGGAGTGGGACGCCAAGGTGCGTCAGGTGTTTGCCGAGCTGAAAGCCGATGGCACGCTGGCCAAGCTGTCACAGAAATGGATCGGCGCTGACATCAGTAAATGAACGCTCATCAACCCGCTCCCAAGCCGGTAGGTAAAACCGCCTTGCGCCTGTTCGGCTTTCGCACACGGCTGTACCTGACGTGGCTGGTGTTGCTGCTGCTGTTTGTCGGCTTCTTTCTCAGCTTTGACCTGAATTTCGCGATCATCGTCGACAAGTTCCCCAATCTGGCGGGCTTCAAGCTGGGCCCGAACGGCTTCCTGCAGGGCGCGGCGCTGACGTTGTTCCTGTGCCTGTGCTCGATGCTGGTGTCGGTGCTGTTGGGCTTTGCCGCAGCGCTGGCGCGACTGTCGCCAAGCGCGGTGCTGTTTGGCGTAGCCAGCTTCTACACGTCGTTCTTCCGCGGCACGCCGTTGCTGATCCAGATTCTGCTGATCTACCTCGGCCTGCCGCAGTTGGGGCTGGTGCCGGGGGCGATTGCTGCGGGGATCATCGCCCTGTCGCTGAACTATGGTGCTTACCTGAGCGAGATCTTCCGCGCCGGGATCATCGGCGTAGCGCTCGGCCAACGCCAGGCGGCACTCGCTCTGGGCATGCGTCCGGCAGCGATCTTCTGGCATATCACCTTGCCGCAGGCGATGCGCACGATCATCCCGCCGAGCGCCAACCAGTTCATCTCGATGCTCAAGGATTCGTCGCTGATTTCGGTGATGGGGGTTTGGGAAGTGATGTTTCTGGCGCAGTCGTATGGGCGTTCCAGCTACCGGTACCTGGAAATGCTGACGACGGCGGCGGTGATCTATTGGGTGCTGTCGATCATGCTGGAACTGGTGCAGGCGCGGCTTGAGCGCTACTTCGGCAAAGGCTATCAGCGCTGAAAGTGGATAAAAAAAGGGGAGCTATCCGCTCCCCAATGAGGTTAACCGCTTGTAGATGAAGGCCTTGCTCAGCCCTCGATCTCGATCAGAATCTCGCCTGGTGTAACCCGGTCGCCCTTGGCAACATGGATGGCCACAACCTTGCCGGCGATAGGCGCCTGCACTTCGGTCTCCATCTTCATCGCCTCGGTAATCAGCACCGCCTGGCCGGCCTTGACCACATCGCCTTCCTTGACCAGCACATCGACGATGTTGCCCGGCATGCTGGTGCTGACATGGCCCGGCCCGCTGGCCTGCTTGCGCTTGCTGCCGCCACCGCCAACGAAATCGTTGAGCGGCTCGAATACCACTTCCTCCGGCATGCCGTCGATCGACAGGTAGAAGTGACGCTTGCCCTCGGCCTTGACGCCGACACCGGTGATGTCGACACGATAGGTCTCGCCGTGTACGTCGATGACGAACTCGGTAGGCACGCCTTCGCCGCCAGGGGCAGCCACTGCGCCAGCCTCAGGGATTGGCAGGAGCACTTCAGGAGTCAGGGTGCCGGCCGCGCGCTCTTCGAGGAACTTACGCCCGATGTCCGGGAACATGGCAAAGGTCAGCACGTCTTCTTCGCTTTGTGCCAGGGCACCAATGTCGGCACGCAGCTTGGTCATCTCGGGCTTGAGCAGGTCGGCCGGGCGTACATCGATGACTTCTTCGCTACCGATGGCCTGGCGGCGCAGCTGTTCGTTGACCACACCCGGAGCCTTGCCGTAGCCGCCTTGCAGGTACAGTTTGACCTCATTGGTAATGGTCTTGTAGCGCTCGCCGGCGAGCACGTTGAAAAACGCCTGAGTACCGACGATCTGCGAGGTCGGGGTCACCAGCGGTGGGAAGCCGAGGTCTTCACGAACCCGCGGGATCTCTGCCAGCACTTCGTTCATGCGGTTGAGGGCGCCCTGCTCCTTGAGCTGGTTGGCCAGGTTGGAAATCATCCCGCCAGGGACCTGGTTGACCTGCACACGGGTGTCGACCGCGGTGAATTCGCTCTCGAACTGGTGGTACTTCTTGCGCACGGCATAGAAGTACAAGCCGATTTCCTGCAGCAGTTGCAGGTCCAGGCCAGTGTCGAACTCGCTGCCCTTGAGCGCAGCGACCATCGACTCGGTACCCGGATGGCTGGTGCCCCAGGCGAAGCTGGAGATCGCCGTGTCGATATGGTCGGCGCCGTTTTCCACAGCCTTGAGCTGGCACATCGCGGCCAGGCCAGCGGTGTCATGGGAGTGGATGAATACCGGCAGCGACTGCTCGGCCTTGAGCGCCTTGACCAGCTCGCCAGTAGCGAACGGCGTCAGCAGGCCGGCCATGTCCTTGATCGCGACCGAGTCGCAACCCATGGCTTCCATCTGCTTGGCCTGGGCCACGAAGGCGTCGATGGTGTGCACCGGGCTGACGGTGTAGGCAATGGTGCCCTGCGCATGCTTGCCGGCAGCCTTGACCGCTTCGATTGCCACGCGCAGGTTACGCACGTCGTTCATGGCGTCGAAGATACGGAACACGTCGATGCCGTTGACCGCTGCCTTGGCCACGAAGGCCTTGACCACGTCATCACTGTAATGACGATAGCCGAGCAGGTTCTGCCCGCGCAGCAGCATCTGCAGGCGGGTGTTGGGCAATGCCGCTCGCAGCTGGCGCAGGCGCTCCCACGGGTCTTCCTTGAGGAAGCGCACGCAGGCGTCGAAGGTTGCGCCGCCCCACACTTCCAGTGACCAGTAGCCAACCTTGTCGAGCTTTTCGCAGATCGGCAGCATGTCTTCGGTACGCATGCGCGTGGCCAGCAGGGACTGGTGGGCGTCGCGCAGGATTGTGTCGGTTACGTGGATTTTCTTGGACATTGTTGTATTCCTCACAGGCCTGCGTGGGCGGCGATGGCGGCGGCGATGGCCAGGGCCAGCTCTTCGGGTTTGCGCTTGATCGAGTAGTTGGTCAGTTCAGGGTGGCTTTCAACGAAGCTGGTATTGAACTGGCCGCTACGGAATTCCGGGTTACGCAGGATTTCCTGGTAGTACGCGGCGGTGGTTTTCACCCCCTGCAGGCGCATGTCGTCCAGGGCGCGCAGGCCGCGGTCCATGGCTTCTTCCCAGGTCAGTGCCCAGACCACCAGCTTCAGGCACATCGAGTCGTAGTACGGCGGGATGGTGTAGCCGGTGTAGATCGCCGTATCGGTGCGCACGCCCGGGCCGCCCGGGGCGTAGTAACGGGTGATCTTGCCAAAGCTTGGCAGGAAGTTGTTTTTCGGGTCTTCGGCGTTGATCCGGAACTGCAACGCGTAGCCGCGGTGCTGGATGTCTTCCTGCTTGACCGACAGCGGCAGGCCGGAGGCGATGCGGATCTGCTCGCGGACCACATCGATACCGGTGATTTCTTCGGTAATGGTGTGTTCGACCTGGACCCGGGTGTTCATCTCCATGAAGTACACCTCGCCATCAGCGAGCAGAAACTCCACGGTTCCGGCGTTCTCGTAATCCACCGCCTTGGCCGCGCGCACCGCCAGATCGCCAATGTAGGCGCGTTGCTCCGGGGTCAGCTGCGGGCTGGGGGCGATTTCGATGAGCTTCTGGTTGCGGCGCTGGATCGAGCAGTCACGCTCGAACAGGTGCACCACATTGCCAAAGCTGTCGCCAAGGATCTGCGCCTCGATGTGCTTGGGGTTGACGATGCACTTTTCCAGGAATACTTCAGCCGAGCCGAAGGCCTTGGTGGCTTCGGAGATCACCCGGGGAAAGGCCTGCTCGAGCTCTTCGCGGCTGTTGCAGCGACGGATACCACGGCCGCCACCACCGGAGGTTGCCTTGAGCATGACCGGGTAGCCAATGCGCTCACCTTCGTTGAGCGCCTCGTGGATATCCGCCACGTTACCCTCGGTGCCGGGGGTGACCGGGACACCGGCCTGGATCATGGTCCGGCGCGCTTCGGTCTTGTCGCCCATGCGCCGAATCACATCCGCCGAGGGGCCAATGAACTTGATCCCACGCTCGGCGCAGATCTCTGCCAGCTCAGCGTTCTCGGAGAGAAAACCATAGCCAGGATGCAGTGCATCACAACCGGTCTCGACCGCCAGGTTGACCAGCTTGCGCGGGTTCAGGTAGCCAGCCAGTGGCTCGGCACCGATGCTGTGAGCCTCATCTGCACGCTTGACGTGCAGCGCATGCCGGTCGGCGTCGGAATAGATCGCCACCGAACGAATGCCCATTTCAGCGCAGGCACGCACGATCCGAACTGCAATTTCACCCCGGTTGGCGATCAGGATTTTTTTTATCACTGGATTCTTCCCAAAGCCGTTGGAACATACGAGCCGGTTCTACCGCTCGGCGCGGCCAGACGCTGCTGGCCAGTCGCACATTCACCCTAGCGCCAGCGCACGATAAACAAAAATCAATATTTGTTAGGGGCAGCATTAGCAAAAGCTTATAGTTCGGTAACAAGGTTTTGCCAAACGGTGGGGAAAATGCGTAAGTCATTGATGCGTATGACATTGCGTCAGCTGCAGATCTTCAATGAGGTGTGCGATTTGCGCTCTTACAGCCGCGCTGCCGAAGAGATGTCGTTGACGCAACCCGCCGTAAGTCTACAGATCCGCCAGCTGGAAGAGCTGGTTGGCCAGCCATTGTTCGAGTATGTCGGCAAGAAGCTGTACCTGACCGAAGCCGCCGAGGCGTTGCAGCGCGCCAGCCGCGACATCTTCGGCCGCCTGGAAAACCTCGACATGCAACTGTCGGACATGCAGGGCTCGCTGCAAGGGCAGCTGAAACTGGCCGTCGAGTCCAGCGCCAAGTACTTCGTGCCGCACTTGTTCGCGGCCTTCAAGGAGCGTCACCCCGAGGTCAACCTGACCCTCACCGTGGTCAACCGGGCGCAGGTGATCCGGCGCCTGTCGGATAACCGCGACGACTTGATCATCATGTCGATGGTGCCGCAGGACATGGGCCTTGAGTTTCTGCCGTTTCTGAACAACCCGATCGTTGCCGTGGCGCCGCCGGATCACCCGCTGTGCAAGCTCGACACGCTGCGCCTGCAAGACCTGGAGCCGCATACGCTGCTGATCCGCGAGCAGGGCTCAGGCACGCGCAAAGCCTGCGAAGAATACTTCAAGGACAAGCGCGTGCACTTCACCCAGACCCTCGAGGTAGCCTCGGCAGAAGCGCAGCGCGAGTGCGTTAGCGCCGGCCTCGGCATTGCCCTGCTGACCCGCCATGCGCTGCGCCTGGAACTGGCCACTGGCAGGCTCAAGGAGCTGCCAGTGGAAGAGCTGCCGCTGTACCGCAGCTGGTGTGTAGTGCAGGCCAAAGCCAAGCGTCAGTCGCCGGTTGCCCTAGCGTTTCTAGCGTTCATCCGCAGCGAACGTGCGTTGATCAGTGGGCTTGTGGAGCGTTTTTCGGCGACGCCCCCGGCAGTACCTGCCACACCGTGATATCCCTCAGTTCGGAATAATCGGCGATTTCGCGCAGCAGTTGCCGTTGCTCTGAGTAGCTTTCGATCGCCCGGCGGAATTCCATCCGGCGCTGATCCTTCTGCTGTTGTTTGCGCGCTTTGGCGTTGGGTTGAAACGAGCCATCGAAGTCACGAGTCATGCCTGTCTCCCTGAGCGAGTGCGGGGAGCTTCAGACTGACCGGGCTGGTTTACCGTGAGGTGACAGCTCGATTAACTTTTCTGGTCAGTCGTCCATGGCCTTGATCGACTTGGGCGACAGACGCAGGCTGCGCAAGCTGCGCTTGACGCTCTTGAGGTGGTTGACCAGGCTCGGCCCGCGCGCCATGGCCACGCCCATGGCCAGCACGTCGATCACCACCAGGTGGGCAATCCGCGAGGTCAGCGGGGTGTAGATCTCGGTGTCTTCGTGCACGTCGATGGCCAGATTGACTGTGGATAACTCGGCCAACGGTGTCTGGCTTGGGCACAGGGTGATCAGGTTAGCGCCGCTTTCACGGACCAGATTGGCCGTGATCAGCAAGTCCTTGGAGCGCCCCGACTGCGAGATGCACACCGCCACGTCACCGGGCTTGAGGGTTACCGCCGACATCGCCTGCATGTGCGGGTCGGAATACGCCGCCGCGCTGAGCAGCAGGCGGAAGAACTTGTGCTGGGCGTCGGCCGCGACCGCGCCAGATGCTCCAAAGCCGTAGAACTCAACCCGCTGGGCCTGGGCCATGGCTGCCACAGCACGCTGCAAGGCCTCCGGATCGAGCTGCTCGCGCACCTCCATCAGGGTATGCAGGGTGGTGTCGAAAATCTTCAGGCTGTAGTCGGCAACCGAGTCGTCTTCGTGGATCGCGAACTGACCAAAACTGGCACCAGCAGCCAGGCTCTGCGCCAGTTTCAGCTTCAGATCCTGAAACCCTGAACAGCCAATCGCCCGGCAAAACCTCACTATGGTCGGCTCGCTGATACCGACGTTGTGGGCAAGGTCGGCCATCGAGCTGTGCATGACGGCAGCGGGGTCCAGCAGCACATGGTCGGCTACTTTCAGTTCCGATTTACGCAGCAAGTGGCGCGATTGGGCGATATGGTGCAACAGATTCACGGGCTGGACTCGGTTATGATCGACTGGCCGGGGATGTAGCTTTCTTGTAGTTATACTACATGACCGGCAAAGCGCCCAGTTAAACGAACGTGGAGAGTGGTGGCTTGACGATTCCTTGCGACATTCTGGTCTTTGGCGGCACCGGTGATCTGGCCCTGCACAAACTGCTGCCGGCGCTCTATCACCTGTACCGCGAGGCGCGCCTGCACAATGCCGTACGGATCATCGCGCTGGCACGGCGCAACCTGCACCGCGACGACTTCCTCAAGCTCGCCGAACGCCATTGCCGGGTGCAGATCGCCCGCAACGACTTCGATGAAGAGGTGTGGCGGCGCTTCTGCGCGCGGCTCGACTACTTCGCCATGGACGCCTCGCAGAGTGCCGACTTCGGCCGCCTGGCACGCTATCTGGGCGAGCCTGGCGGGCTGACCCGAGTGTTCTATCTGGCCACGGCGCCGCACCTGTTCGTACCGATCGCCACCCACCTGCGCATCGCCGGGTTGGCCGACCATGAAGCGCGCATCGTGCTGGAAAAACCCATCGGCCACTCGCTGCAGTCGGCTACCGCGATCAACCAGGCCATTGGTGAAGTGTTCGCCGAATCGCAGGTGTTCCGCATCGATCATTACCTGGGCAAAGAGACCGTGCAGAACCTGATGGCGCTGCGTTTTGCCAACGCCCTGCTGGAGCCGGTGTGGCGCAATGGCCAGGTCGATCATGTGCAGATCAGCGTGTGTGAAACCCTCGGTGTCGAGAGCCGCGGCGGCTACTACGACCGGGCCGGCGCCACCCGCGACATGCTGCAGAACCACCTGCTGCAGTTGCTCTGCCTGGTCGCCATGGAGCCGCCGGCGCAGTTCGAGGCCGAGGCCGTGCGCGACGAGAAGGTGAAGATTCTGCGCGCGCTCAAGCCCATCAGTGGCCAGGACGTGCAGGACAAGACCGTGCGCGGCCAGTACAGCGCCGGGCATATCGGCGGCCAGGAAGTGCCAGCCTACTATTTCGAGAAAGACGTCGACAACGACAGCGATACCGAAACCTTCGTCGCCGTTCAGGCGCAGATCGACAACTGGCGCTGGGCCGGCGTGCCGTTCTACCTGCGCACCGGCAAGCGCATGGCGCGTCGCTCGTCGCAGATTGTCATCCAGTTCAAGCCGGTGCCGCACGAGCTGTTCAGCGGCGGTCAGGTCAATCAATTGCTGATCCAGCTCCAGCCCGATGAGCGCATCAGCCTGCGCATGATGACCAAGACCCCGGGCAAAGGCATGCGTCTGGAGCCGGTCGAGCTGAACCTCAACCTCGCTCAGGCGTTCGGCCAGACCCGCCGCTGGGAAGCTTACGAGCGCTTGCTGCTGGACGTGCTCGACGGCGACTCGACGCTATTCATGCGCCGCGATGAGGTCGAAGCCGCCTGGGCCTGGATCGACCCGATCCTGCAGGGCTGGGAAGAGCACTTCCAGGCGCCGCGGCCATACCATGCCGGCAGCAATGGGCCAGAGCTGGCCAACAGCTTACTCAGCCGCCACGGCAGGCACTGGTACAGTTAAGCCCTGGCGGCGGCCGGGTTGCTCAGCAACCCTATAAAGACTGCCGCATCCACCGGCTTGCTGATCAGATAGCCTTGCGCCTCATCACAACCCTGGGCTCTGAGCACGTCCAGTTGCTCCTGGGTCTCGACACCCTCGGCCACGACCTTCAAACCGAGACTATTGGCCATGACGATAATCGCACGGGTGATCGCGGCGTCCTGACTGCCCTCGTGCAGCCCGCTGATGAAGGTCTGATCGATCTTCACGTAGTCCACCGGCAAGCGCTTCAGGTAACTTAGTGATGAATAGCCCGTGCCGAAGTCATCGATCGCCAGTTTGACCCCCAGCGCGTGCAACTGCTCGAAGATGGCGATGATGTGCTCGACGCTATCCAGCAGTTGGCTCTCGGTCAGCTCAAGCTCCAGTTGCTCTGGCGCCAGCCCGGTTTCTTCCAATACCTGGCGCACCAGGCTGACCAGCTTGCCTTGGCGCAGCTGATAGACCGACAGGTTGACCGAGACGCGAACCTGCACGCCCTCACGCAGCCACTGGCACGCCTGCCGGCAGGCCTGGCGCAGAACGAACTCGCCCATCGGCGCGATCAACCCGGTTTCTTCGGCCAGGCCAATGAACTCGCTGGGCGGGACCATGCCCAGTTGCGGATGCTGCCAACGCACCAATGCCTCGGCCGCATGCAGCTTGCCGCTGCGCAGGCACAGTTTGGGTTGGTAATAGACGCACAGCTGACCCTCATCGATGGCCTTGCGCAGCTGAATCTCCAGCTGCAGGCGCTCCAGGGTGCTGGCGCGAAGGCTCTCGGTGTAGAACTGGAAGTTGTCACCGCCCAGGTGCTTGGCGTGACGCTTGGCCATGTCCGCCTGGCTGATCAGGGTATTGCCATCGAACGCCGCGTCAGACAGCAGGCTGATGCCCACCGAGGCACTGATCACCACCTCATGATCATCCTGGCGCAACGGCACGCGCAGCTTGTCGAGCAAGCGGGTGGTCACCCGGACGAGGCTGGACAGGTTGCTATAGCCGTCAAACAGCACGGCAAACTCGTCGCCCGACAGGCGCGCCACGGTGTCGGCTTCGGGCACCGCATTGGCAATCCGCTGGGCGATCTTTTTCAGCAACTGGTCGGCCAGCTCGTGGCCAAGGCTTTCATTGAGCAATTTGAAGCGATCAAGGTCGATGTGCAGCAAGGCCAGGCTGCGACCGTTCAGCCGCGCGCGCTGGCCGGCCTCATGTACCCGCAAACGGAACAGCGCCCGGTTGGCCAGGCCGGTCAGCTCGTCATAGTGAGCGAGGTAGCGCAGCCGCTCTTCAGACGCGCGCCGCGCCGACAGATCGGTGAAAAAGCCGACGATATTGTTAAGCCTGCCAGACGCTCCGCGCACGGCTGTGAGTTGCAGCCACTGGGGATACAATTCGCCATTGCGGCGGGCTTCGACCAGCTCGCCCTGCCATTGGCCGTGCTGGGCCAGGGCATGCTCCATGGACTGCTGATAACGTCGGGCGTCGCTGCTGCAGGGCAGCTCGAGCAACTGGCGGGCGAGCAGCTCGGTAATGGAGTAGCCAGTCATCTGGCAGTAGGCCTGGTTGACGGCAAGCAAGGTGAAGTCGGCCGTGAGCACCACGATACCGTCGTTGCAGGCTTCAAATACCGACGACGCCAAGCGTTGCTGTTCTTCAAGCGCCTTTTGCGCGTAGATGCGCTGCAGATCTTCGTTCAGCGCCTGATTTTGAAAGCGCCGTAACAGGCTGCGATCGACCAACCGATGGACCTGCCAGGCGACCACCATCAGCGCTCCCAGCAGAATCAGCCCCAACCAACCCCAGCCGCGTTGCTGGCCGGCGTCGAAGTAGAACAGGAAGGCAATCGGCGGCAGCAGGCAGGGCAAGGCGAAACTGAGAAACGCCGGCAGGCTGACGGCATACGACACGCTGGCAGACAACGCCGCGACCCCAAGCAAGCCGAACACCCAGGCCTGCTGGACGAAATTGGCCACCGGCACCAGGGCAATCGCTGCGCTGGCCAGGGTCAGGCCACTGAACGCCGAGCCCAGCAGAAACATCCGCCGCCAGCTCAGGCTGGCCTGGCGCTGGGTCGGTGCGGCGTCGAACGCGGTGACCTGCACCAGGCGCAGCCCCGCCAGCGCCAGCAACCAGATCAGCCAGGTGCCCAGCAGCAGATAGCGTCCAGGGCTCCACAGCAGCCACGCGCAAAGCAGGCCGTTGAACAGCATCAATAGCGTAGGCAGCAGCGAGCCTTGATACAGCAGCCGGGTGCGCTCGATGGAAAGCTGAGTGGCGAATTGCCTGCGCACATTCCTCGACATCTGCGGCAATACGCCGACCGCCGTGCAATCCTGAGTCATGTCATTTTCTTGTTATTGGCTGGCGACAAAAAGTTGCCCGGATCTTACACAAGCGAAGGCGCAGGCCAAACTGCTCTGTGTCATCCAGTGCCGTTACCGGCGGATCGACATCACAGAACCGATGAACGGCTGGCGCCCGAGGTGAATATTTATACAGTAGAGATTTGCCCCCTCCCCCCACAGCAACCTAGAATGGCCGGATGCGCACAGACGACCTCTCCCTCCTGCTGAATTCCCTCAACGATGCCCAACGCCAGGCCGTAGCGGCCAAGGTCGGGCGTCAACTGGTGCTTGCTGGCGCCGGTTCCGGTAAAACCCGCGTGCTGGTACACCGTATCGCCTGGTTGATCCAGGTCGAACAGGCCTCGCCGCACTCGATCCTGTCGGTGACCTTCACCAACAAGGCTGCCGCCGAAATGCGCCAGCGGATCGAGCAACTGATGGGGATCAGCCCCGCCGGCATGTGGGTGGGTACCTTCCACGGCCTGGCCCACCGCTTGTTGCGGGCACACTGGCAGGAAGCCAAGCTGGCGCAGAACTTCCAGATTCTCGACAGCGATGACCAGCAGCGCCTGGTCAAACGGGTGATGCGCGAGCTGGGCCTGGATGAGCAGCGCTGGCCGGTGCGCCAGGCCCAGTGGTTCATCAATGGGCAGAAGGATGAAGGCCTGCGCCCGCAGCACATTCAAGCGGGCGGCGATCTGTTCCTGGCGACCATGCGCAGCGTTTATGAAGCTTACGAGCAAGCTTGCGAACGCGCCGGCGTGATCGACTTCTCCGAACTGCTGCTGCGTGCGCTGGACCTGTGGCGCGACAACCCGGGCCTGCTCGAGCACTACCAGCGGCGCTTCCGCCACCTGTTGGTGGATGAGTTCCAGGACACCAACGCCGTTCAGTACGCCTGGTTGCGCCTGCTCGCCAAAGGCGGCGACAGCCTGATGGCGGTGGGCGATGACGACCAGTCGATCTACGGCTGGCGCGGTGCCAAGATCGAGAACATCCATCAATACACCGAAGACTTCCCCGACGCCGAGATGATCCGCCTGGAGCAGAACTACCGCTCCACCGGCGGCATCCTCAAGGCCGCCAACGCCCTGATCGCCAACAACACCGACCGTCTCGGCAAAGAGCTGTGGACCGATGTCGGTGAAGGCGAGCCGCTGACCTTGTACGCCGCCTACAACGAGCACGACGAGGCACGTTATGTAGTCGAGTCGATCGAGAGCGTGATCAAGCAGGGCCATGCGCGCAGCGACATCGCCATTCTCTATCGCTCCAACGCCCAGTCGCGGGTGCTTGAAGAGGCCCTGCTGCGCGAACGCATCCCTTACCGGATCTACGGCGGCCAACGCTTCTTCGAGCGTGCCGAAATCAAGAACGCCATGGCCTACCTGCGCCTGCTCGAGGGCCGTGGCAACGACGCCGCGCTGGAGCGGGTGATCAACGTTCCACCGCGTGGCATCGGCGAAAAGACGGTTGAAGCGATCCGCGATCACGCTCGCCACGCGCAGCTGTCGATGTGGGAAGCGATGTGCCAGCTGATCGCCGCCAAAGGCCTCAAAGGCCGTGCCGCGAGTGCGCTGGGTGCCTTTATCGAGTTGATCGAAGGGCTGGCCGCCAAAGCCGTCGAAATGCCACTGCACGTCATGACCCAGACCGTCATCGAGCAGTCCGGGCTGATCATCTATCATCAGGAAGAAAAAGGTGAAAAGGGCCAGGCACGGGTAGAAAACCTTGAGGAGCTGGTCAGCGCTGCGCGTAACTTCGAAAGCAGCGACGAAGACGCCGACCTGTCGCCGCTGTCGGCCTTCCTCGGCCACGCCTCGCTGGAAGCCGGTGAGTCGCAGGCTGATGAGCACGAAGACAGCGTGCAACTGATGACCCTGCACAGCGCCAAGGGCCTGGAATTCCCCTACGTGTTCCTGGTCGGCCTGGAAGAAGGCCTGTTCCCGCACAAGATGAGCCTGGAAGAACCTGGCCGCCTGGCCGAAGAGCGCCGACTGGCATATGTCGGCATCACCCGGGCCATGCGCCAGCTGTTCATGACCTACGCCGAGACGCGTCGTCTGTATGGCAGTGAGACCTATAACAAGGTCTCGCGCTTCGTCCGCGAAATCCCCGCTGGGCTGGTGCAGGAAGTGCGCCTGTCGAACTCGGTCAGCCGCCCGTTCGGTGGCTCGCAGGCGCCGGCCAGCAGTATTTTTGCCAATGCCAACATCCCGCAGACTTCGTTCAACCTTGGTCAGCGCGTGCAGCACTCGGTGTTTGGTGAGGGCGTGATCCTCAACTTCGAGGGCTCCGGCGCTCAGGCGCGGGTGCAGGTGAATTTCGCCGAGGGCAGCAAATGGCTGATGCTTGGTTACGCCAAGCTCGAGGCCATCTGAGCCAACTCGGATGCCTGAGCGGTTGCGGAATGACCGTTCAGGCAAAAGCTCGAAACATTATGCCGCTGGTCATGTCTGCTACAACATGTGCAACATGACGCGCGTGCAATCCACAATTAGGGGATATCCCACTTATGCAACGTTTTCTTAGCATCGCCCTGGCGCTGTGCCTCGGCCTGACGCTGAGCCTGGACGCCAACGCCAAACGCTTCGGCGGCGGCAAGAGCTCGGGCGCCGCGCCTATGCACCAGACTCGCCAGGCTACGCCAAACACTCCAGCTGCCGCACCGAATGCTGCAGGTCGTGCGCCGGCCGCCGCCAGCGGTGCTTCGCGCTGGTTGGGCCCACTCGCCGGCCTCGCCGCCGGTGGTCTGCTGGCCTCCATGTTCATGGGTGACGGTTTCCAGGGCATGCAGATCATGGACTTCCTGATCATGGGCCTGATCGCCTTCCTGGTGTTCCGCTTCATCGCTGCGCGTCGCCGCAAGCAACAGCCACAAGTTGCTGCTGCCGGCCATGCACCGTTCCAGCGTGAGGCTTACAACCAGCAAGCAGCGCAGCCGTCGATCTTCGGTGGTTCTGCAGCACCTGTTGCCGCCGCACCTGCGATCAACGCGCCAGCCTGGTTCAACGAGCAAAGCTTCCTGAATGCCGCCCGTAGCCACTTCCAGACGCTGCAGCAGCACTGGGACGCCAACGAGATGGACAAGATCTCCGAGTTCGTGACCCCGCAACTGCTTGAGTTCCTCAAGCGCGAGCGCGCTGACCTGGGTGATGGCTTCCAGTCCACCTACATCGACAACCTCGATGTGCAGCTGGACGGTGTCGAAGATCGCGCCGACAAGACCATCGCCACCCTGACCTTCAGCGGTGTGTCGAAAACCTCGCGTTTCGACCAGGGCGAGGCGTTCAGCGAAAGCTGGCACATGGAGCGCGCCCAAGGCGACAACCAGCCTTGGCTGGTCGCCGGTATCCGCCAAAACGGCTGATCCAGGCTCGCTGCATAAAAAACCCCGGGCTTGCCCGGGGTTTTTGCTTTTGCCAGAGCGCCCTACTAGGGTATAACCCGCAGCGTTGTCATCAAGCGAGAGGATGTGAACCGTGGAAGAAGTGATCGAACAACTGCGTGAAGCCAATGAGCCGGTGCCGGTGCCCCTGGAGCTTCCTGACGAAGATCAGTTGGTCGAAGTCGAGGAGCAGCTGTTCATCAATATTCCGTTCGTGTTCAAGGAATATCTGCTGACAGTCAGCGATGTGATCTACGGCAGCCTGGAGCCGGTCACCGTCACCGACCCACAGTCACACACCTATCTGCCGGAAGTTGCTGCCAACGCCTGGGATGCTGGCGTACCACGCGAGCTTATCCCGATCTGTCAGGATGGCGAGAACTACTACTGCGTCGAAGAAGACGGCACCGTGGTGCTGTGGTCGGGCGAAGAAGAGCTGGTCACCGAAGAAAGCTGGGAATCGGTCTGGCACTGGGCGCGCGACGTCTGGCTGGAAAGCTGATCCGGCTCAATGCAATCGCGGCGCACTCTGCACCGCGATTGCGTTGAATGTCAGTGGGCCTGATCGCGGTTGTTTTCCAGGGTTTCGAGCAGAGCGATCTGCATCCGCGTGTGCACGCGGATGAACCAACGCCACAGCACCGCGACAACCACCGCAGCAACCACCACGATCACCAGCAGCAGCTCGTTGGTCGGCAAGATACTCGCCGACAACGCCGACAGCAGCAGGAAGATCACCAGCAGTGACAACAACGGAATAACCTCGGCGATCACCCGCCGGACCCGCTGCGTATGCCGCCCGGCCATTTCTGGCTTGACCCCCATCTCCGCCAACAGCATCGACAGCGCCTTGAGCTTGCGGTACGCCGCAATCAGGAACGGCAGCGACAGCAACAGCGCGGCGCCCCAGATCAGCGCCTTCTGCTGACTGACATCGCCCAACCACTCGTTCAGCCACAGGCCGATCCGCTCGGCAAAGTAGCCCCCGGTAAAGAAGATCGCGATCACCAACGCCAGGTTGACCCCAACCTGCAGCAGGATGCGTCGGATCATCGCCGCGAGCATGGCGCCCTCACCTTGCGGCTGGATGCTGCGCAGCCATTCGCCATACAGCGACAGCACCCGCGACAACCGGCTGGGCATGATCTGGCCAAGCTTGATCGATAACGGATCAGCCGCCCGAATCAGATACGGCGTAAGCAAGGTGGTAATCGCCGAGACCGCCACCGCTACCGGGTAGAGAAAGTCGCTGGTGACCTGCAAGGTCATGCCCAACGCGGCGATGATGAACGAGAACTCGCCAATCTGTGACAGGCCCATGCCCACCCGCAGCGAAGTACGCCCATCATTGCCGGCAATGAACGCACCCATGCCGCACGAGAGCATCTTGCCCAGCACCACGGCAAAGGTAATCACCACAATTGGCCAGGCGTAGTCGACCAGCACCTGCGGGTCGATCATCAGGCCGATGGCCACGAAGAAGATCGCGCTGAACATGTCGCGTACCGGCTCGATCAAGCGCTCGATCGTCAGCAGTTGCCGCGACTCGGCCATGATCGCGCCGATCAGGAACGCACCGAGGACCATGCTGTACTCGAGCTTGACCACCAGCAGGCAGAAGCCGAAGCACAGCCCCAGCACGGTGATCAGGAGCATCTCGTTGCTTTCGAACTTGGCAACGTAAGCCAGCAGCCGCGGCACCAGCAGAATGCCGATAACCAACGCCACGATCATGAACAGCGACAGCTTGCCGACTGTGGAGAAGACTTCGCCAGAGCTTACCGAGCCGCTGACGGCGATACCCGAGAGCAAGGCGATGATGCCGATACCGAGGATGTCCTCGACGATCAGCACGCCGAAGATCAACTGCGCGAAGCGCTCGTTCTTCATCTTCAGGTCATTGAGGGCTTTCACTATGATGGTGGTCGAGGAAATCGCCAGGATCGCGCCGAGGAATAGCGAGTCCATGGTGTTCCAGCCGAACCAGCGGCCGATTTCGAAACCGATCCAGATCATCAGGACGATTTCCAGGAAGGCAGCAATAAATGCTGTGGCACCCACCTTGAACAACTTGCGCAGGCTGAACTCAAGGCCCAGGCAGAACATCAGGAAGATCACCCCAAGCTCGGCCAGGGTCTTGATCGTGTCTTCGTCGTGAATGAGGCCAAATGGCGGGGTGTGCGGGCCGATGATGAAGCCGGCAACGATGTAACCCAGGACCACCGGTTGCTTCAACCGATGAAAGACGATGGTGACCACGCCCGCCACCAACATGATTACGGCAAGATCCTGGATGAAGCTTATGGCATGCATGGCGCGCTACTCCTTGTTCACGGTGCCAGAGCAGACCGCTCCTCCGCTGAGGCGAACCTGAGCGGGCAGCAAGTACATACTGTGATTAAAGCGGGAAAGCCCATGTTGCATGGGCCGACTCAGGTTACCATCGCGCCCGGAAGCAAAACGTCTGCGCAATATGCAGAAACAGATCGGTTGATGTGCTGCTGCACGTTTTGTGATGCGAGCTTCGACCGCTGCCCGCTTGTGGTGCACACACCGCTGACGGCCCATGCGCGTGACGACGGAGCGCTCTGCGGCGTCCCGTATCTAGATCGGAAATTTCAACAGGGGGTACCAAGAAGTGTCTGCAGATACCAGCCCCGATTCAGCGCAATCTCACCGTGAGCACTCTATGGAACCTGGAAACGCCCAGCTGACTATGACCGTCCTGATGACCCCGGACATGGCCAACTTCTCCGGCAACGTACACGGCGGCACCTTGCTCAAATACCTCGACGAGGTGGCCTATGCGTGCGCCAGCCGTTATGCGGGTACGTATGTAGTGACCCTGTCGGTCGATCAGGTAGTGTTCCGCGAGCCCGTGCATGTCGGTGAGCTGGTGACGTTCATGGCATCGGTCAACTACACCGGCAATACGTCGATGGAAGTCGGCATCAAAGTGGTGACCGAGAACATTCGTGAGCGCTCCGTTCGCCACTCCAACAGCTGCTTCTTCACCATGGTCGCGGTGGATGACAATCGCCGGCCAGTCCCGGTCCCGGCGCGCCTGCCGCAAAGCAGCGAAGAAAAACGCCGCTTTCTCCAAGGAAAACAGCGCCGGCAGATCCGTCAGGAGCTGGAAAAACGCTACCAGGACCTGAAAACCGACTCGATTTAAACGCTCAGGCGCTGCGCTTCGAAACGCACCCGCGGATGGGCAATGCGATCCTGGGCTCGCACCAGCTGCAGTTCGTAGCTGGCGCAGGCTTGGGTTTCCAGCAGCACCTCATGGACAGCCGCTGCGGTGTATTCAAACGCTTGCAGCCAGCTGTCGCCCAGCAGCACGCGAGCCAGGAACAGCCCTGAGGTGAGGTCACCGACGCCAACCGGCTGGCGTGGGAAGCACAGCAACGGTCGGCGCAGGTGCCAGCAGTCTTCGCCGGTTACCAGCAGCATTTCGAAAGAATCGTCGGCGCGGCCGGGATAGCTCAGGTGCTTGACCAGCACAACCTGCGGCCCGCGGGCGAGCAGGTTGCGCGCCATGGCCACGCAATCTTCCAGCGACTGCGCCTTGCGCCCGCTGAAGCTGTCCAGCTCAAGCTGGTTAGGGCAGAGAATATCGGCCTTGGCCGCGGCCTGTTGCAGGAGAAACTCGCTGACCTCGGCCGGCACGCTGCAGCCCTTCTCGGCATGGCCCATGACCGGGTCGCACAGATACAGCGCCTTGGGGTTGACCGCCTTGATCCGCTCGACGCCGGCCAGAATCGCCCGGCCCTGCTCGGCGCTACCCAGATACCCGGACAACACCGCATCGCAGTTGCCCAGCTCGCCGATGCTGGCAATGCCTTCCACCAACGCAGGAATTTGCGCTGGAGCAAGCACTTCTCCGGCCCACTGGCCATACTGAGTATGGTTGGAGAACTGCACCGTGTTCAGCGGCCAGACATTCACGCCTATGCGCTGCATGGGAAACACCGCGGCGCTGTTTCCGGCGTGGCCGAAGACCACATGGGATTGGATCGCGAGCAAGTGCGGCGTGCGTTTCATGCAGAGGTTTCCAAAACTGATTTCAAGATAAGAACGTCGCGCAGTATGAACCCGATTGCCACCTGTACGACAGGCCAGGGACGCAGTTAAGCTGGATCTACCTGTTTGGAGCATATGCAAATGTTGACCCTGGAGAACCTCTTCGTCCTGATGCTGCTGGCCAGCGGCGGCGCCTGG
The DNA here is from genome assembly GCF_052850745.1 of Pseudomonas sp. 1121_17. NCBI lineage: Bacteria > Pseudomonadati > Pseudomonadota > Gammaproteobacteria > Pseudomonadales > Pseudomonadaceae > Pseudomonas > Pseudomonas sp. 1121_17. Next base: position 205,826 of record NZ_VXCX01000009.1, on the reverse strand, counting down.
CTGTGGCATAACCACGGGCTGCGCGAGAAAGCCCTCGAGCGGGTCAAACAGCATTGCGCCAAACTCGACCTGGAGCTGCTGGACGAGGCCGTAGCGCTCAAGCGTATTGGCTTTGTCCGCGACGCCAACGGCCGCAAGCGCCTGGCGCGGATCTACAACTTCGAGTTCACCGTGACGGGCGAGCAGCGCCATCCGGGTACGGTCACACAGTTTGGTGCACACACCATGCAGATTGAACTGGCGCCCTACCCGTTCGAGATAAAGCCGGCGCCACGCAGCGACAACGTGATCGAGATGCAGCAGTGGCGCCAGGAGCACAACCGCTGGAGCAACGATCAGCGCTGAATACGGCAGTCGGCCATGGCCTGCTGCAGCGCAGCTACAGGCTGCTCTTGCTCGAAGATCAGCTCCAGCCGTGAATCCTTGCGCCATTCGCTGGGCTGCCACCGCAAAGCGCCGTCAGCTAGCCCGTTGAACGACTGCCAGCCAGTTGTGCTGTGGATAACTCCTTTGGCTCTGAGCCAGGGCGTGGTACTCAGAAAATGCTCGATACGGCCTTGTTCGAAGCATTGGGATGGATGCCAGCGCCAGCCACAGCTCCAAGCACCTTCGCCTTTTTTAGCGGCAAACAATGGCTTGTCGCTACTTGTCCACAATGAGCCGGCTGGGTGGAGATAGTTATCCTCAGGCAACGGCGCAACCGTCAAAGTATGGGTCGGGTCTGTGGAAAACTGTAAAAGTTCTGCGATTGCCAGCCGTCCTTGTTCGGTCCAGAAAGCGGGTTTGCCGGATAACTGCGCGGTTATCGCCAGCCGCTGAGAGCTATCCACAGCGTCGGCCTTGTTGATTATCAACAACTCCGCTGCCGCCAGCGCTTGTTGCTGCGCCTCTGCCAAGCGCTCTCCCCTGACCAATGCTGACGCATCCAGTACCATGATCAGGTGCTGCAACTGCAGTATGCCGGCCCAGGGCGCCTGGCTTAGCTGCTGCAACAGCTGCAACGGATGACCCAGGCCGGACGGCTCGATAAACAGCCGGTCCGGGCGAGCTTTGCGCAGCAGCCGACCCAGCCCAACCTGAAACGGCACGCCATTGACGCAGCACAAGCAGCCACCGGCAACCTCAGCGATGGCAACGCCGTCTTCATCACGGTGCAACAGCGCAGCGTCCAGGCCAATCTGGCCAAACTCGTTGACCAGCACTGCCCAGCGCTCATTGGCAGGCCTTTGCGCAAGCAAATGGCCAATCAGGCTGGTCTTGCCGGCTCCTAGAGGGCCGGCAACAATGTGGGTGGGGATGTTCTTGAGCATGCTGATGGTTCTGCGCAGAGCGAGGCAAAGCGGCCCCGTAACCGGAAGCGTCCACTATGCCCCGCCCGCTCAGGCAGTCAAGGCCAGCCTGCGTATCGCAAGGTTATCCACAGGCATCGTTTTACGCTGCCATATCTTCATGCCACGCGCCGAAAGGGTCTGAAAATTTCAGCCACGCGTCAGAACCAGCGGCCATCTCCTCATCGGTTAATAGGCACGCATCCAGCGCTGTGGATAACTGTGCAAAGTCGATATTCTGCCCGATGAATACCAGTTCCTGGCGGCAATCACCGGCTTCCTCACTCCAGTGACCAAGGATCGCAGCTTTGCTGGCGTCGTCCTGCGGCCACTGGTCCTCCGGCACAAAACACCACCAGCGCCCCGCATAGCTGTAGCGCATCATGCCGCCCGCCTGCGACCAACTACCCGCCTCCTGATACTTGCTGGCAAGCCAGAAGAAGCCTTTCGAGCGCAGCAGTCGGCCGTTGGTCCATGGCTTGTGGATAAAGTCGAAGAACCGCTGCGGGTGCAGTGGCCGACGCGCCTGCCAGGAGCTTGCGGCGATGCCGTATTCCTCGGTCTCTGGTACGTGCTCGCCGCGCAGCTCCTGCAGCCAGCCGGGCGCCTGCGCTGCCTGCTCGAAGTCGAACAGCCCGGTGTCGAGAATCTGCGCCAGGGGCACCTGGCCCATCAGCATCGGCACGATTTGCGCGCGGGCATTGAGGCTGCGCAGGATCGCCATTAGCTCGTTGCGCTGGTCCTGGCCGATCAGGTCGATCTTGCTCAGCAGCAGCACATCGGCGAACTCGATCTGCTCGATCAGTAGGTCACTGATCGAACGCTCATCGTCTTCGCCCAGCGTCTCACCGCGGCTGGCCAAGGTATCTGCGGCCTGGTAGTCGCGCAGAAAATTCAACCCGTCGACCACGGTCACCATGGTGTCGAGCCGGGCCAGGTCAGACAGGCTCCGACCTTGTTCATCGCGGAAGGTGAAGGTCTCGGCGACTGGTAGCGGTTCGGAGATGCCGGTCGACTCGATAAGCAGGTAATCGAAGCGGCCGTCCTCGGCCAGCCGGGCCACTTCTTCGAGCAGGTCTTCGCGCAGGGTGCAGCAGATGCAGCCGTTGCTCATCTCGATCAGTTTTTCCTCGGCGCGGTTGAGGCTGACGTTGCGCTGTACTTCGCTGGCATCGATATTGATTTCGCTCATGTCGTTGACGATGACGGCGACGCGCAGGTTATCGCGGTTGCGCAGCACATGATTGAGCAATGTGCTTTTGCCTGCGCCAAGAAAGCCAGACAGCACGGTGACGGGGAGACGGGTGGACATGGCAAACCTCATCAGGCGAACGCATTCGAAACGATGCATTTGCTTAATGTTATATTATAACAATACAATTTGGCCAACCCGTCCTGCGAATAATCTCTCCCGGAAGTCTCCCTCATGATCCTGCCCGATATTGCTGCACAGATGGACGCACAGGCCCTGCCGCTGGATTGGGTCGGCATGCAAGGCATCGCGCTGCCCGTGACCATCGAGGGGCACCGGGTGAGTGCTCGCGCCAGCGCAGGCGTCAATCTGGTTGATGGACGCTCGCGCGGTATCCACATGTCGCGCTTGTACCTGGCATTGCAAAGCATTGAGCAGGACGAACTGTCGCCTCTTGTCTTGCGCCGCCTGCTCAGCGAGTTCCTCGACACCCACGAAGGCCTGTCTACGGCCGCTCATTGCAGTCTGAGTTTTGATTATCTGGTCAATCGACCGGCGTTGATCAGCTCACTAGCCGGCTGGAAGAGCTATCCAATAACCGTTGATGCGTCGATCAAAAACGAAATGTTCCACGTGGAACTATTCGTGCGGATTGCCTATTCCTCGACATGCCCATGCTCCGCTGCGCTGGCGCGTCAGCTTATTCAGCAGCAGTTCCTGGATGATTTCGCTGGTGTGGAACTGCAGGAAGAGGCAGTGCTTGCCTGGCTCGGCAGCAGTGAAGGCATCGTCGCCACACCGCACAGCCAGCGCAGCGAAGCACAAATCAAGGTGCGGTTAGCCACGAACGACGACACAATGCCTTTCAGAGTACTGATAGATAGCATGGAGGCAGCATTGGGCACTGCGGTGCAGACAGCGGTGAAGCGCGCCGATGAGCAGGCCTTTGCTTTAGCCAATGGGCAGAACCTGATGTTCTGCGAAGATGCTGCCCGCCGCCTGCATGTAGCGGTGCAGGCGCTGCCTTGGGCAAATGGATTCAGCGTAAAGGTCGAGCATGCAGAGAGCCTGCATGCGCACGATGCGGTAGCCGTCAGCGAATGGCGCTGGTGAAACAGCAACCGGCTGCTGGGTTGGCAGCCGGTTGCAACAACAGCAGCGCTTAGCCTCCCACCCGTGGCTTGACCGTGCCACAGTCGCTACCCAGCCACAGCGCGCGGGTATTCATGCTGCCCCTCTGTTCCACACCCGAGGCATTGAAGGTGCCGTTGACCTTGGTGGTGAATTCGCGGTCACTGAGGAACGTCGCTTCACCCTGACCCTGCGCTTTCGGGCAGCTGAATTCAAACTTCCAGACCTTGCCGGTGCGGTCAGTGATCTTCTGGGTGCAGCCGGACTTGGGGTCCTGCAGCGGAATATCGTCGGTCTTGACCTGCTCCGGTGTCAGGCACGAGCGCACGCCATTGCCACCAACGGTGATACCTTGCTTAGCCAGCACGCCTTCCATCATCGCCCGTTGCTCAGGCGGCAGGTTCTTCAGCTGACCAAGCATGAAGCCCATGTCGGGCAGCGCTTTGCCATCGACCTGCATGTCGCTGGTGGTCAGCTCCCACAGCCCAGGCTGGAGCATTTGTGCGTGGACCAATGGGCTGGTCAGACCCACGACCAGGGCGAACAGGGGCAGGCGGATGTTCATCAATAAATGCTCCTTGGCATAACCGGGCAACTGGCCGGACTCAGCTTAGACGTCAAATTTGTCAGTCAGTTGCACGCTACACTAGCCCCGTGGTCTGTTATCAGTAGTGTTTTCAGCAAGCAGGATGCACATGGATTACCACAGCCCCTATTTCTTCGGTTACGTGATTGGCTTCACTCATTTATTGGGGATGGTAGCTGCACTGCATGCCGTGCTCACCGTGCGCACTGCCCAGGGCGCAATTGCTTGGGCGATGCCGTTGCTGTTCATCCCGTATCTGGCATTGATCCCTTATCTAGTCTTCGGCGCCCGCTCGTTCAACGCCTATATCAAGGCGCGCCGTCAGGCCAACCAGGAAATGCACGTGGCGATGGCCAACCTGAACTGGCGGCCATGGGTTGAAGAAGCATTGGCGGCGCGCGAGTCGGACAGTTACAAGGCCCTGCGCGCCATGCCCAAGCTCGGTCGCATGCCGTGCCTGGCGAACAACCAGGTCAAGCTGCTGATCAATGGCCGGGCTACCTTTGACGCGATCTTTGCTGCGATCGACAAAGCGCGGCAAGCGGTGTTGGTCCAGTTTTTCATCATCCACGACGACTTCGTCGGCCGCGAGCTACAGCAACTGCTGTTGCGCAAGGCTGGCGAGGGTGTGCAGATTTTCGTCCTCTACGACCGCATCGGCAGCCATGCGCTGCCCGCCAGCTATGTGAAGGAACTACGCGATGGCGGTGTGCAGGTAAAGGCTTTCGCCACACGCGGCGGCTGGTTCAACCGCTTTCAGGTCAACTTCCGCAACCACCGCAAGATCGTCGTGGCCGATGGTGAAGTCGGCTTTATCGGTGGGCATAACGTGGGCGATGAATACCTGGGCGGCAACCCGCGGCTGTCCCCTTGGCGCGATACTCATGTACAGATCAACGGCCCCGCCGTGGCCTGCCTGCAGGAGTCATTCGCCGAGGACTGGTACTGGGCCACGCGCGAGCTGTCGCCGCTGATTCTGCAAGACACCTACCCGGACAACGGCGTGCTCTGCCAGCTGCTGGCGAGCGGCCCGGCTGATCCCCAGGAAACCTGCTCGCTGTTCTTCGTCGAGGCTATCCATTCGGCGGTGCATCGGGTGTGGATAACCACGCCGTACTTCATCCCCGATGAGGCCGTGTTTGCCGCATTGCGCCTGGCGGTGATGCGTGGCGTGGACGTGCGCGTGCTGATTCCGGCGCGACCGGACCACCGCGTGGTCTACGCCGCTTCCAGCCTGTTTGCCTTCGAAGCGGTGCGCGCCGGCGTGCGCATGTTCCGCTACCAGCCAGGCTTCCTGCATCAGAAGGTTGTGTTGGTTGACGATGAGGTCAGCGCCATTGGCAGCGCCAACCTGGACAACCGCTCGTTCAGGCTGAATTTCGAAATCACCCTGCTGACCGTGGACCGCGCGTTTGCCGATCAGGTCGAGGCGATGTTGCAGGAGGACTTCTCCCACTCTAGGGAGATCACCGCCGAGGACAGCCGCGATACCCATCGCCTGCAACAGCTTGGGATGCGTATCGCTCGGCTGATATCTCCGGTGCTTTGAGAGCGCTCAGCGATACAGATCTTCGCGCGTCCATGGCAGATCGTGGTGGCCATCGGCATAGGGTTTGACTGCAAGAATCTGGTGCAGGTTGATCCAGCCCTTGCTGAAGGCATAGGCACACCCCGCCAGATACAGCCGCCAGATACGCAGGGTCTTGGCCGGCACTATCGCTGCTGCCCGGTGCAGCTGGTGCTCGAGGTTTTCACTCCACTGATGCAGCGTCTTCGCGTAATGCAAGCGCAGGCTCTCGACATCCACCACCTCGAGCCCGGCGGTGCAGATGCTGCTACTGATCATCGACAGATGCGGCAGCTCGCCATTGGGGAACACGTAACGGTCGATGAACGCGCCCGCCCCTCTACCCACCGGTCGGCCATCCACATGCCGCGCCGTGATGCCATGATTCATCACCACCCCGCCCTCACGCACGGCGCCGAACAACGTTTGGCAATACAGGTCAAGGTTGGCATGGCCGACATGCTCGAACATGCCGACACTGACCACCTTATCGAAGCGGCCATCCTGCGGCAGATCGCGGTAGTCGAGAATCTGCAGGTCGACCCGCTTATCTAGCCCCTCCTCCTGGACCCGCTGGCGCGCCAGCTTGAGTTGCTCCTTGCTCAAGGTGATGCCGAACACCTTGGCACCATACTCACGCGCAGCGAAACGCGCCAGCCCGCCCCAGCCACAGCCGACGTCCAACAGATAGTCGTCCTGCTGCAGGCGCAGCTTGCGACACAGGTGGTCGAACTTGTCTTGCTGGGCCTGATCAAGGGTGTTGTCCGGCTCCTTGAAGTAGGCGCACGAGTAGGCCATGTCCTGGTCCAGCCATAGCTGGTAGAACTCATTGGACACGTCGTAGTGGTAGGAGATGGCCTGCGCATCGGTGTGCTTGTCGTGCGCAGAGCGTACCGGTGAAGTGTCCTGCTGCCCCACCAGCAAGGCATCGCTGAGCTCATCGCAGACACGAATCGCCTCGCCGATGTCGCCTTCCAACTCCAGCTTGCCTTCAACGAACGCAGAGCCCAGCTCACCCATGCTGGGGTGGCTGAGCTGGCTGATCAGCTGCGGTTCCTTGATCAGGATAGTGACCTGAGGGCTAGGCCCCAGATCGAACTGATTGCCGTCCCAAAGCTTGAGACGCAAGGGTAAACGCAGCTGCTGCAGTGCGGGTGGAAGTTGCGCTTGCATGAAAAAGTCCCCCGTGTGAAGTTCGGACGTCTTCGCAACAGGGTAGTACAGCTACTCAGCCAGGGAGCTGACGCTGGTCGGCCCAGGGTCAGCGAGGCGCGCTGACGTCAGTCTGACCGCTCGCCAACAACGCCCCACGGACAAAGCCTTCCGCCAGGCGTCGCTCGATGAACGCGCGAACGTATGCAGCGCCGGCATCCCTGCCGCGTGGCACTGCCATGGCCTGGCGAATAGCAGTAAACGAGCCGTCCATTACCCGGTACTCGGAGTTATCCAAGGCAAACTGCTCCAGCGGCTGACGCACCCCTGCAGCGGCATCCAGCCCGTTGGCGATGAACAGATCCACGGCGGCAGGGGATGTGTCTGCACGCTCCAACTGCGCATGCTGCAGGGTACGGGAAAGATACAGATCATAGGCCGCGCCCTTGCCCACAGCGATACGGGTTTGAGCCTGATCAAGCTCGTCCACGTGCTGCCAGGCTGAATCACGTTTGACCAGATAGGTACCTTCGATAAGCACATAGGGCTCGGTGAAATCGATCTGAGCGGCCCGCACCGGCTCGATCGCCAGGAACGCGACGCGCCACAGGTCTTGGTCCAACGCCGCAAACACCTTGCCCGCGGCGTCGAATCCGGTTATCTGCAATTCGACACCGAGTTCAGCGGCGAGCGCCTTGGCCAAGGCAACGGACACACCCAAGGGTGTGCCATCAGCACCCTGCTGGGCGAGGACCGGATTGCCGTAGTTGATCGCAACTCGCAGCGTTCCTTCGGGAGCAAGATCGGCTAATACTTCTGGGGTCATTCCGTGCATGTAAGGGTTCCGCTGCAATGGCTGGCTGGATTGCCGAGGGTATAGGTGTGGCGTCCATCATTCACTCCACCGCCTCGTACGGCAAGCCAACATAGTTCTCCGCAATCGTCTTACGCCCGGCTTCGGAGCTCACGAAGTATTCCAGCTCGGTCTGCTGCATGCGTTGACTGAAGGCGTCGGTGCCGGGGAATTGATGCAACACCGAGGTCATCCACCAAGAGAAGCGTTCGGCCTTCCAGACTCGGCGCAGGCAGATCTGCGAGTAACGCTCGAGCAGGTCCTGGCGGCCTTCGCGGTAGTACTTGAGAAGGATTCGGTAAAGGGTGCTGACGTCGCTGGCGGCCAGGTTCAAGCCCTTGGCGCCGGTAGGCGGAACGATGTGGGCGGCATCCCCGACCAGGAACAGGTGGCCATACTGCATTGGCTCGACCACGAAGCTGCGCAGCGGCGCGATGCTTTTCTCGATGGAGGGGCCGGTAATCAGCTTGGCGGCAACGGCTTCGGGCAGACGGCTTTTGAGTTCATCCCAGAAGCGCTGATCCGACCAGTCTTCGACTTTTTCATCGCTGGCGACCTGCACGTAGTAACGAGTGCGCGTGGGCGAGCGCATGCTGCACAGGGCAAAGCCGCGCTCATGGCTGGCGTAGATCAGTTCTTCGTTGACCGGCGGCGTATCGGCCAGTACACCCAGCCAGCCGAACGGATACACCCGTTCGAATTGCTTGAGCACGCCGTCCGGGATCGATTTGCGGGAAACCCCGTGATAGCCATCGCAGCCGGCGATCAGGTCGCAATCGATGCGCACCTGGTTACCGTCCTGGATGAACGTGACGTAAGGCTTGTCGCCCTTCAACTCGTGCAGTTGCACATCACTGGCGTCGTAGTAGGTAGGCGCACCACTTTGCCGGCGAGCCTGCATGAGGTCGCGGGTGACCTCGGTCTGGCCGTAGATCATCACGGTCTTGCCGCCAGTCAGTTCGCGCAGGTTGATGTGCTCGACACGACCATTGAAGGCCAGTTCGAAACCATCGTGCACCAGCCCTTCCTGATCCATCCGTGCACCAACACCCGCCTCGCGCAGCAGATCGACCATGCCCTGCTCAAGCACGCCGGCGCGGATTCGGCCGAGGACATAGTCAGGGCTCTGGCGCTCGATGATCACGTTGTCGATACCGGCGTTCTGCAGCAGCTGGCCGAGCAGCAGTCCAGACGGACCCGCCCCGATAATGGCAATTTGAGTCTTCATTGTTCTTATCCTCATGAGCCGGGGCTCAGGGTTACGATTAGTCGTTCTGTATTTTTCGCAGATAGAGGTTCCATAAGAAGGCACTTTCTGCTTTATTTTTAGGACTTTTCGAGGATCTGCGGATATCGGCAATGGCGAATGTGAATGGCATCCCGGTGTTCAAGCTTTACGGCGAGACGTCCTGGCCGACGCCAGATTTGATCCACTGCGAGTCGATTCCTGAGCGCAGTCGTCTGCATGACTGGGAAATCAAGACCCACCGCCACGGCGATCTGGCGCAAGTGCTCTACGTGCAGGCCGGGCAGGCCCGAGTCGTGGTCGAAGATGTCGAACAGCAAGTGAGCGGTGGTGCCTTACAGATCGTTCCGGTGATGAGCATTCACGGGTTTCGCTTTTCCGAGGACATTCAAGGCTATGTGATCAGTCTGGCCAAGCCGGTACTCGACCGCTTTGCGCCGCTGCTCGAAGGCAAGCCAATGGCTGAGGCACACTGCTACCTGGCTGGCGAAGACCGAGCCTACCTGGAGCAGCTGTTCGCCCAGTTGACCGAGGAATACGTACTGCGCCGACCGGAGCGCGACTTGATGTTGCAGTCGCTGCTGTGCGCCTTGCTGGTCTGGATCTCACGGCGTGCTCGCGAGCGCGCTCAGCACATCGCAAAACCCCGTGAGCGCGGGATGCAGCACCTTGATCATCTGGCGCGGCTGATAGAAAAGCACTTCCGGGAACACCAGCAGATTGATGAATACGCCCGGCAGATCGGCGTCAGCACTGCCCACCTCAATGCGCTGTGTCGGCAACTTGCCGGCCAGTCTGCGCTGCAGTTGGTCAACCAGCGGGTAATCCTCGAGGCCAAGCGCAACCTGGTCTACACCTCAATGACCATCGGCCAGGTGGCCGACAGTCTGGGCTTTGCCGAACAGGCTTACTTTTCGCGCTTCTTCAAGCGGGCTACCGGGCTGACGCCAAAAGAGTTCCGGCTGCAACGCCGGGAGGTTTAGATGCTTTAGAGGCCAAGCTCGGTAAGACCTGGGTGATCATCCGGACGGCGGCCCAGAGGCCAGTGGAACTTGCGCTCGCTTTCCTTGATAGGCATGTCGTTAATGCAGGCGAAACGACGATGCATCAGGCCATCCGCTTCGAACTCCCAGTTCTCGTTACCGTAGGAGCGGAACCAGTTACCTGAGTCATCATGCCACTCATACGCGTAACGAACGGCGATGCGATTATCGGTAAAGGCCCAGAGCTCTTTGATCAGGCGATAATCGAGTTCTTTTTTCCACTTACGGGTGAGAAAGCCTTTGGCTTCTTCGCGATTGGCGACAAATTCAACGCGGTTACGCCATTTGGTATCCAGCGTGTAAGCGAGCGAGACTTTCTCGGCATCCCGGCTGTTCCAACCGTCTTCAGCCAGTCGAACTTTTTCAATCGCAGTTTCGCGAGTGAAAGGAGGAAGTGGCGGGCGAGTTTGGGCATTGGACATGGTCGTGACTCCAGTCGAGCAGGAAAGATAAGTTTGAGTTGCTTCTCTGCAGCTCAAGCGTTAGGGCGTGAACTCTTTCAGCAACATCCGCGCAACGTCCTTTGCATCATCAGCAGCGTGATAATCACCCATAACTCGCGCCATGGTGATTGCGCCTTCCATCAACACCAGTAACTGCCTGGCTAACACCAACGGTTGCTCGGTGTTCAATTGCTCGGTCAGTTCAAGCGTGTAGTCCAGGAGCTTTTGCTTGTGCAGCTTTGCAATCTGGCGGATGGGATCATCGGGATTCCCAACCTCGCCTGCTGTATTGATGAAGGCACAGCCACAAAAACCCTCGGATTCGAACCAGCCCTTTAAAACAGAGAACATATTAAGTACACGGTCGTACGGCATGGCCGCTTTGTCGCACTCTGTTCTAAACCATTGCATCCATCGCACATCGCGCGCACTCAGCGCCGCAGCGGCCACCTCGTCCTTGGTAGCGAAATGGTTGTAAATGGCCTTGCGGGACACGCCAGAGGTCTTCACCAGTAGATCCATGCCTGTGGCGTGAATACCGTTCTGGTAAATGAGCTTCTCGGCGGTTGCGAGGATCTGGTCTCGATGATCTATCGTTGGTCTGCTCATGGATTCAATGTAGAACGGTCGTTCTCCACGGTCAAGCAGCAACTGCTGAACTTTCGAATAGATGAGTGAGCGCTGGGGAAAGGCAAGCAGCCGGCAGGCGTACAGATTTACTTTGGATTGCGGGCGAGTGGTGTGTCCGGGAGGGCGTTCTAGCGTCAGCCATATTGCATGGCCAACCAATGTTGTTTCCTAAATAAGCTAGTAACAAAACCCACTGCCTTTTGCTGACCTGAGACGAATCTGTCGACGGAAATTTGCGAAAATAACAAGGTAACAGAGGCGTCGGCGCTGGTTTTTTCGGGTCCACGTTTTGCTAAAAAACTAAGTAACAATACCGCTTTCCCCTGCTTTCAGTCGCCGCCGGCTCGCAGTCTAGGCTGGACAACCCTAGTGAAAAACCATCTTGCAATGCAGCATCTCGCTCTCCTCGAGCTTACTCAGATGTAATCCACGGCTCACGTGTATGACAGCTGCAGAGTCTTAAGCTTCAATCATGTCTCTTGGAGTGATTGAAATGAAAGTCGTTAGAAACATCACCGCCATCCTGGCCATTGTGGCCTCCTCAGCCGCGATCGCCGAAGGAGGATCCGACCGTCTATACGGGAAGATGATTCAGGCCAATGAGCAAGCTATGCGAGCTTATGCAGCCGCCAATGATAAGAAGCCACCGGAGGTGATCCATTATCGCTACGGGATGCGGCTCGACGTGGCGAGGGTAATCAGCATGACATCGACCAAGGCGAGCTGTGACGTGATGCCAGCACAGATGAACTACGAGGATTCCAATGGAGACCTGAAAATCCTTGAGTACCGGACCGCTGGTATCGGTTGCCGGGGCCAGAACTGAGCACTGATCAAGCGGGCAGGAGTTACACTGATAAAAAGCCGGGTTGAAGCGTCAATTCCGGCGATCGCCTGGTTACCGGCTTTCATGACTGGTGGAGTACGATGAGGATTGGTAGCTCAGGCAGGAGAGACCAATGACTGAATCAGCGCGCACCACGGTTAAGTGCCTTGATCCCGGCGACGGCTCCGGCGATGTGATTGTGGAATTACCCGACGACATTCTGCGCGAGCTAGGGATCACGACGGGCGACAGGCTCTCCATCGAGCTTATCAACGGCGATATCGTACTCAAGCCAGTCCGCGAGCGCCGTGAATCTGATTAGGTACGCTTTGCAGGCCCTCTGTGCCGTCGTGTTGAGCTGATGACGCTTTCGAGCGGGGAAATATGGGACGGCAGTCAGCCTACTGCCGTCCTTGTGGTCGGTGCGTTATTTGGCTGGATAGCTGGCGACTACTAGGTCCTCGCCGCTTTTGGTTAACCCAATGACTTGGTAAGCATGGCTTACGCCATCAACCTCCATGCCTGGGGATCCAGCTGGCATTCCTGGCACGGCGATCCCTTCCAGATCGTTCCGCTCCTTGAGTTCTCGAATCTGCTCAGCTGGCACGTGACCTTCAACAAACTTTCCGTCAATCACGGCTGTGTGGCAGGACGCTAACCGTGGCGCTACGCCCAGCTTCTGTTTCACTGCCCTCATGTCCGTCTCAACATGGTCGGTCACTTTGAAACCATTGGCTTCCAGGTACGTGATCCATTTCTTGCAGCAACCGCAGTTCGCGTCTCGGTGAACGTCGATGGACAAAGGCTCGGCAGCGTAGGTCGCCGAGGTGACCAGCAGCCCAGCGATAGCGGCTAGACGAACGAGTATCCGGTTAGTTGGCATGAGTGTGCTCCTTACCGTCTTTGTGAACATGCGTCTTTGTCGACGGTTTCGGGTGGGCGTCCGAATGGGCTTCGGCCGCATTGTGGTCGCCGTGATGATCTGCGGCTTGGGCGGCGCCTGCGGGTGCAGCTCCATGGTCGTGAGCTGCCTGGGCATGATCGTCGTCTGCCGCTTCGTCGTGATCGCCATGCTCGGCATGACCGCTCCCGCCGTGCTGGCCCTCATGGTTATGCATATCGCTTTCACCGCCGCCGTGCTGGTGGCCACCGCTCGTGGCCACCAAAGCCATGTACTGCTCGGGATTCATTTGGGGAAGTTGATCCAGGAACGCGACGATTCCCCAGATGTACTCATCACCCATGCTCTTGCCCCAAGCGGGCATGCCGGTGGCTTTGATACCGTGCTTGATCGTCCAGAATGCGGCAGCCGGATCGCCTCCGACACCCACCTTGGTGAGGTCAGGTGGCGACGGGTATAGCGCTTGGCTAAGTTCTGTCTTCCCAACGCCAGGGGCGAGGTGGCACCCAATGCACATGGCGTTGTAGTTGCCTGCGCCTGCCTTGATCAACGCAGCGTTCTTCAGGTCAGGCACTTCAATGTCTCGCGCTCGAACCTCAATCGACCGGTCGCGAGCCATGGCGAGAAACGAATGGACAGCCGGGAAGTGAGGATCATCGGCGCCGACATTCACCAAGCCGAAATACGCGGTGCCCAATACCGCAGCACTTCCGACAGCACCGGCCACAAGCAGCGTTGTAATTGTTCTTTTCATGTTGGAATTCTCAGAACCACATCCTGATACCGGCAACGAAGCGTGCCTCATCAACATCTCCACCCTCGTCTCGGATGAAGTCAGCGGTGTTGCCGTAGGAGCGGCTCCAGGTAACGCCTATGTACGGGGCAAACTGGCGGACGATTTCATACCGTAGACGCAGCCCGACTTCGGTATTGGCCAGACCCGATCCAACACCGCGCTCAGGATCGTTCTTGCCATAGAAGTTCGCCTCAGCCGTGGGCTGCAAAATCAAGCGATTGGTCAGCAGGATGTCGTATTCGCCTTCAAGACGCGCAGCAGTCTGGCCGTTTTCGCCGATGAACGCCGTAGCTTCGGCCTCGAAGTCATACAAGGCCATGCCCTGAATACCAAAGGCTGCCCAGGTCTGCGGTGATTCCGGTTTGAAATCCTGACGGACCCCGGCGACCACGTCCCACCAAGGACTGACCGAGCGCCCGTATAGCAGTTGCAGCTCAGCATCTTCGGTTACCCCGTTGGTGCGCTCGCCTTCCGACCGAACCCAGAGTCGATTGATGTCGCTACCTACCCAGCCAGATGCATCCCAAGCCAGGGTGCTGCCCTCATCGGCGTCCTGGTATTCGAGCTGGTCCAACAGAAAGAAGCTGTTGATTCCGCTGTCGTGCACCTGGTGGCCACCCAAAGGCGGAAAGGCTGCCTCGCGGTCGGCATCAGTGAGCACTGGAATCGGCGTGCGGCTCGTTGTGGTCGGAGAAGTCGCTGAACCATGATTCATCTGGGAATGGTCCATGCCCTTCATTGAACCGTGATCCATGCCCTTCATGTTTCCATGGCCCATTTTGCTGTGGTCCATCTTGCTATGGTCCACCGGGCTGGATTTGCTCTGGCTTTGAGCATGCCCCATCTGGCTGTGATCAACAGGGGCAGGCTGTTTCTGCTGTTTGCTCATCCCCATCTTGCTGTGATCCATCGCCGGCATCGATTCGGACGGAGCAGCTTCCATTTGCATGGAACCGTGCCCCATTTTCGAATGATCCATGCCCGAGTGATCCATTTCTTCAGCGGCGAAGCTGGGCGTTACGCCCAGCATGCCGATTGAAACAGTCAGGGCCAGCAGCGAAGGCCGCCCAAGGCTATTGACCATCTTTCCCTGCCTTAGCTTTGTCGCTGCCATGCGATTCCATCATTTTGTCGTGGTCCATACCTTCCATGGACCCATGGTCCATGCCTTCATGGTTCATCCCCTGGCCCTGCTTGTCCTGCGAGCCTTTGGCTTTACCGGCCTCGGTGGATTTCTGGGAATGCTGATCATGGTTGTCGCTAGACCACGACGACGGGGCATAAACAGCCAACATGCCGACCACCGCAGCGGAGAGGAAAAAGGCGCTTCGTTTCATTGGTTTGCTCATCTCAAATCTCCAGTTCATTCGTCCACACGGACTTCTCGGAACATGCCCATTTCCATGTGGAACAGTAGGTGACAGTGATAGGCCCAACGTCCCAAGGCATCTGCGGTGACGCGATAGCTTCGTTTTGAGCCAGGTGGCATGTCGATGGTGTGCTTGCGAACCATGAAGTTGCCGTTCTCGTCCTCCAGATCACTCCACATACCGTGGAGATGGATGGGGTGAGTCATCATGGTGTCGTTGACCAAGGTGATGCGAAGACGCTCGCCATATTTCAACCGCAGCGGTTCAGCGTCGGAGAATTTGATACCGTCGAACGACCACGCGAACTTCTCCATGTGGCCGGTAAGGTGCAGTTCGATTGTGCGTCCAGGCTCTCGACCATCGGGATCGATGAAGGTGCTCCGCAAATCGGCGTAGGTCAGCACTCGGCGCCCGTTGTTGCGCAGGCCAATTCCCGGATCGTTCAGTTTCGGGGTCGGCGACATGGTCTGCATATCGACCAACGGGTTGTTGGTCTCGGAAGCCGGATGGCTCTGCATTGCACCGCTCATGCCGGCCATGCCCTCATGACTCATCCCAGCCATCGTGCTGTGATCCATGCCGGCCATGTTGCTATGGTCCATTCCAGCCATCTTGCTGTGGTCCATGCCGGCCATGCTGCCATGGTCCATCCCAGCCATCTTGCTGTGGTCCATGCCGGCCATGTTGCCTTGGTCCATGCCAGCCATGCTGCCGTGATCCATTCCGCCCATGCTGCCGTGGTCCATGCCCATATCGCTCATGGCGATGATCGGGCGCGGATCTACCTCCGGTACGGGCGCTTGCAAGCCTTCACGAACCGCCAGGGTGCCTCGGGAGTACCCGGTACGGTCCATGGATTGCGCGAAGATCGTATAGGCCTGCTCGTTTTCAGGTTCGACGATGACATCGTAGGTTTCGGCAACGGCAATCCGGAACTCATCGACCGATACGGGTTTGACGTACTGGCCGTCAGCAGCCACAACCGTCATCTTGAGCCCAGGAATGCGGACATCGAAATAGGTCATGGCCGAGCCGTTGATAAAGCGCAGGCGGATCTTCTCGCCGGGCTTGAAGATACCCGTCCAGTTGCCGTTCGGAGCCTGGCCGTTCATGAGGTAGGTGTAGGTATACCCGCTCACATCAGCGAGGTCGGTGGGGCTCATCTTCATTTCAGCCCACATCTTCCGATCCGCTACAGCGGCCGACCAGCCTTTCTCGCTCACATCGTCAACGAAGTCGCTGACCGTACGCTTGTGGAAGTTGTAGTAGTCAGATTGCTTCTTGAGTTTGGAGAGCACCCGCGCCGGGTCTTCATCTGTCCAATCGCTGAGCATGACGACGTAATCACGGTCGTACACAAACGGCTCTGGATCCTTGGCATCGATCACCAACGCCCCATAGACCCCGGACTGTTCCTGGAAGCCTGAGTGGCTGTGATACCAGTAGGTGCCGTTCTGGTGGACCTTGAACTTGTATTCGTACATGCCATCGGGAGCGATGCCGTGGAAGCTCAAGCCCGGCACACCGTCCATGTTGGCGGGCAGGATGATGCCGTGCCAGTGAATGGAGGTGTCTTGTTTCAGCCGGTTGCGTACGCGCAGCGTCACGGTGTCGCCTTCGCGCCATCGCAGGATCGGCCCTGGCACGGAGCCGTTGATGGCCATGGCCGTACGAGCTGCACCCGTGATGTTGACGGGCAGTTCACCGATATACAGGTCGAAGTCCGTGCCGGTGAGCACGTTCGGTTGGCCAGGGCTGGTCACGGCCCAGACCGGCGCGCGCCACATGCCCAGCCCACCCAGAAGTCCGGTAGCGGCCAGGCCTTTGACGAATGATCGTCTCGTGGTTTTGCTTTGCATGCCGTTGCGTCCAGTCAGGTAGATCGCTGATATCCAGGCTGCTCGATGGCGCAGCCGTTGGGTTCATTGGAGCTCTCACCAGTCTCTTAGACTTGCGCCACTGCGCGAGGCTGATGAGAGGCCGTAGTCTGAAACTGCCATAGTTCAGATTCCGGGGTGATTACATTTCTGTAAGCTCGGATCAGCAGCTCTCGTGGCCAGCGTGCTTGCTGGACTGGGCGGCGACCGGCGTCTGCTCTTTCTTCTGCTGCGCAACCTGGTAGGCCTGCATGGAGCTTTGGCGAGCCGCTTCCATCCGCGCAAAGGTCCGGTCCGCGCCGCCCTCTGCCAGGGCGAGGCCTGCCGCGCCAAAGGTGACGACCATCACAATTGCTTTGACCATGTTCATCTGGAGATCCTCAGTGGGTTCTGCGCCTCATGGCGTCAGGTACAGGGTCAAGTTAGCTTCGCGGTGCTGTCAGAAAACTGATCTCGACATTACTTTTCCGTCAGCTTCTGGTTGGGCGTCTTTTTTCCTGCAAACTGGAGATGCACCCCGCGTGGATGAGAGCAGATGAAATTACTCGTAGCCGAAGATGAGCCGAAAACCGGTGTCTACCTCCAGCAAGGCCTGACAGAAGCCGGCTTCACCGTTGACCGGGTGATGACAGGCACTGACGCCCTGCAACAGGCACAGAGCGAAGCGTATGACTTGCTGATCCTCGACGTGATGATGCCGGGGCTCGATGGCTGGGAGGTCCTGCGCAAGATCCGTGCGGCGGGTCAGGATGTGCCAGTCCTTTTCTTGACGGCCCGAGACGGCGTAGACGACCGCGTGAAAGGTTTGGAACTGGGCGCTGATGATTACCTGGTGAAGCCCTTTGCGTTCTCGGAGCTACTGGCTCGGGTTCGCACGTTGCTGCGCAGAGGCAATGGTGGTTCTGCTCAAACCACCATGAAGATGGCAGACCTTGAGGTAGACCTGCTCAAGCGTCGAGCTACGCGAAACGGCAAGCGGATTGACCTTACTGCCAAGGAGTTTTGCCTGTTGGAGCTGCTCATGCGCCGACGCGGCGAGGTGCTCCCCAAGTCGCTGATCGCTTCCCAGGTCTGGGACATGAATTTCGACAGTGACACCAACGTGATCGAGGTAGCGATTCGCCGATTGCGGGCCAAAATAGATGACGACTTTGCGCCAAAGCTCATCCATACCGCCCGAGGCATGGGCTACATGATGGATGTGCCCGAGTGATGCGCCCGCAATCATCGCTCGTCAAGCGACTGACCCTGATGTTCATGTTCGCGGTGACTGCTGTCCTGGTGGTTGCCGGCGTGGCTTTCTACGGGCTCAGTCAGCACCATTTCCGGATGCTGGATGAGCAGGCGCTTTCCGAAAAGCTGGAGTCAACGCGTCATATCCTGTCCATCTCAGCAGCGCGAGGCGGGCTCCACGATCAGGAGCAGCAGCTGCGGGCATTGCTCGGCGCACATCAGGATTTGTCGGCGAAAATCACCAAGGCTGACGGTACGGTCCTTTTTTCAGACCCCAAAGCCTCCCAAATTCCTCAGCGATTCGAGCAGGCGCACCGGGGTGCGGTCTGGGAATGGCAGGATGAATCGCAGAACTTTCGCGGCATTACCGCCCAGCTGACCATTGCAGGCGAGCCGGAACCGGTGACGGCCGTGCTGATGCTCGATGTCACCACTCACGCGCATTTCTTTGTCACCCTGCAATGGTGGTTCGGAATTGGCCTGGTGATCAGCGCGATTGTGAGCGCAGGCTTGGGCTGGGTCGTGGCCAAGAGTGGGCTTCGGCCTGTTGGACAAATCACCAAAGTGGCCACCGGGATGTCGGCACGATCGCTCCGCGAGCGCATTCCCCTGGAGCCCGTGCCGCTAGAGCTTCAGGAGCTCATCCTGTCTTTCAACGGGATGCTGGGACGATTGGAAGATGCATTCGTTCGGTTGTCCAACTTCTCTGCCGATATCGCTCACGAGTTGAGAACGCCAGTCAGCAACCTTCTGACCCATACCGAAGTGGTGCTCACCAAGAAGCGTGACTTGGATGCCTATGAGGAAAACCTCTATTCGAACCTGGAAGACCTCAAGCGCATGTCGCGCATGATCGACGACATGCTGTTCCTCGCCAAGGCTGATAACGGTCTGATCGTGCCCGAGCAGATCGATGTGGAGCTCTCTGAACTCGTATCCAAGCTGTTCGAGTACTACCAGTTCCTGGCTGAGGATCAAGGCACCCAGCTGACCCTGCACGGGCAGGGTAAGGTTCGTGGCGATCGCCTGATGATTGACCGGGCGCTTTCCAACCTCCTATCCAACGCGTTGCGCTACACCCCGGAAGGCAACGAGATATCAGTGCAGATCGAGCAGACGCCTGAAAGGGTGACGCTTTCCGTGCGTAACAGCGGGGTAACCATCGATCCCCAGCACATTGGCAAGATCTTCGACCGATTCTATCGAGCCGATCCAGCCAGGCGCGAAGGCGGCCCAAGCAATGCAGGCCTGGGTTTGTCCATAACCCGCTCTATCATCGAGGCTCACAGCGGACGAATCTGGTGTACTTCAGCGGAGGGTGTCACAACCTTCTTCATCAGTCTCCCAGCCTCCAAGCGGTTGGTTAGTGCAGCCCCAACCCCTTAATGCTGAACTCATCCCGGTAACCTATACTCGCCCATCATGAATCGGTTCATTCGACTGCTCACCATCCTGATGCTTATCGTGGCGCTTCCGCTTAACGGGATGGCGGGCATCGATTCGGCGACTGAACCTTGCCCAATGCAGACCATGGGCATGGAAATGATGGCGGGTATGGATCATGACTGCTGCCAGGACCAAGACCTGGGCAAGGCCGGCGATCACGCCAAATCCTGCAAGGTCGGCCAGGAGTGCAGGACTGCCAGTACCGTGCAGCTCAGCTTCCTGACGCCTGGGCTGACCTTTGCTAAGCCACGACCTGCCGATACCTACGCGGTAGGCATAGCGACAGGCTCTCCCCCCGATCCATGGCGGCCTCCCCGCGTCTGATTCCCTCTTAATTTCACATCGTCGTTCCGCCTAGCAGCGGGGCGATCGCATGCGCCTGGGCGCTGATCTTTCGAGGAATCATTTTCATGACTCCCCAACGTTTTCAGGGACGGATAACCACGGCCGTCTTTTCCATACTGCTGCCGGCTGTCTCGGCACAGGCTGCAACGCTGTCGCTGGATGATGCGCTGCAACTGGCTGAACGCAACGCTCCCTCTCTACAGGCCCGCCAGGAGCAGGCATCAGCTGCGCGCAGCGCAGTCATTCCAGCGGGCGAACTTCCCGATCCGCGCCTGAATCTTGGGGTACAGAACCTGCCGATTGAAGGCACCGACCGCTGGAGCATGAACAGAGACTTCATGACCATGCAGGTGGTTGGCCTGTCCCAAGAAGTACCGAACCGGGACAAACGCAAAGCTCGCATAGAGACAGCGCAGGCTACGGTCGAGCGAGCCGATGCCGAGGCGCTGTTCGAACGGCTGAAAGTTCGGGCGGCAACCGCACAGGCTTGGGTGGCTGCATACACCGTGCAGCGAAAGCTTGAACAGTTCGACGCCTTCTACAAAGAAAACCAGCTGCTGGCTTCCACGGTGCGGGCCCGCCTGGCCGGTGGTGCAGGCTCCACCGCCGATACGCTGGCTCCCAAGCAAGAAGCCGCGCAGCTGGACGAGCAGAAAGACGTTCTGTTGAGTCAATCAGCTCAGGCGCGAGCCGCGCTGAAGCGCTGGATTGGGCAGGACGCCGAAGTAGGCGCGCCGACGTTCCCTGTCTGGCCTGTAGACGCAGCTGAATACCTGCACTCCGTCCATGCCCATCCGGAGCTCAATACCTACCACGCCATGACACGCGAGGCTCAAGCCCAGGTGCATCAGGCTCAGGCGGAGAAGAAATCGGATTGGTCCTGGGGGGTGGATTATCAGCGCCGTGGCCCGGACTTCAGCAACATGGTCAGCCTGCAAGTCAGCTTCCAGTTGCCGTTGTTCACCAGCTCCCGGCAAGACCCAATGATTGCGGCACGACGCGCACAAGTTCGCCAATTGGAAAATGAGCAGGACGCTGCCCTGCGCGAGCATCAAGCTCAGCTTGAAACAGACCTTGCCGAGTACCAACGCTTGCAACGGGCTGTACGGCGCAGTCGCGAAACACTTTTGCCCCTGGCCGAGGACCGGGTACGCCTCGCTCTGGCGGACTACCGCGCCGGTAATTCGCCGTTGAGTGAAGTGCTGTGGGCACGCCGGCAGCGTGTGGAAGCGCTGCTACAGGATGTGGACCTGCAAGGACAGTTGGCGGCAACAGCAGCGCGTCTGCATTTCGTTTATGGAGAGGTGCGGGCATGAGGAATAGGTCGATTGGTTTGCTCGTGGCTGCTGCCCTTGCTATTGGGATAGGCGCGGGCTTCTGGCTAGGTGGAAGAGGTGCGTATTCCCCATCCCAGCCAGTAGGTGAGGAAAAAAAAGCGCTGTACTGGTATGACCCGATGTATCCCCAGCAGCACTTCCCGGCGCCCGGAAAATCGCCGTTCATGGACATGCCGCTCGTGCCCAAGTATTCGGATGACACGGCTGGCGAGGAGCAGCCTGCGGTTCAGGTCTCGGCTGGGCTCCAGCAAAACCTTGGGATTCGATTGGCGACGGTGACGGCTGGCCGGCTAGAACGGACCCTGAGTGTGAGCGGCGTTCTAACGTTCGACGAACGCGACTTCAGCGTATTGCAGGCCCGGACTGGCGGCTACGTCGAGCGCGTCTATGGTCGAGCGACGGGCGACATCGTTGCCAAAGGGGCTCCTCTAGCCGATGTGCTAACCCCGGAGTGGGCTGGTTTGCAGGAGGAATACCTGGCGCTGCGGCATTCCGGCGACGCGCAGCTGACGGCGGCGGCACGACAGCGGCTTGTGCTCGCCGGCATGCCGGCCGACCTGATCAACCGGGTCGCGAGCACTGGGAAGGTGCAGCTCTCGGTCACACTCTCCGCACCCACGGCCGGAGTCATCCAGGTTCTCGATTTGCGACCCGGAATGACCCTGATGCCGGGTGCTACCTTGGCGAGGATCAATGGAGTGGCCAACGTCTGGCTGGAAGCGGCTGTGCCGGAAGCCCAGGCTCAGGGCCTTCGCGAAGGCCAGCCTGTGCAGGCGCGATTGCCAGCGTTCCCGGGCGATCCCGTACCGGGCAAGTTGACCGCGCTATTGGCCGATGCCGATTTGCAGAGCCGCACGTTGCGCCTGCGTATCGAGTTGCCCAACCCGGATGGACGGCTTCGTCCTGGGATGACCGCTCAAGTGGCTCTCCATCCCGGCGAGTCTTCCGAGCAAAGCCTCTTGGTGCCTGCCGAGGCGGTCATCCGCACCGGCAAGCGAGACCTGTTGATGCTGGCTGAGGACGGTGGTCGCTTCCGGCCGGTGGAAGTCGTGTTGGGCCAGGAGAGCAGAGGGAAAGTTGCGGTGTTGCAGGGCCTTCAGGCAGGACAGCGCATCGTCGCGTCCGGGCAATTCCTGTTGGACTCCGACGCTAATTTGAAAGGCATCGAGGCGGCGACGGCGCAGGATAGTCAGCCTAATGCGGGGCCAGCCCTGCATGAAGCGGATGGCCGTGTCGTGCAGATAGACGGCACCCAGCTCACCGTTGCCCACGGTCCTTTCATCACCCTGGGCATGCCAGGGATGACCATGACCTTTCCTGTGGCTAATCAGTCTCTCCTTAATGGCCTCAAGGTCGGTGTGCAGATTCGCTTTGGCATACGCGAACGCGACGAGGGCATGGTAGTTGAGCAGATCAACGTGGTGGAGGGCCAACCATGATTGCCAAACTGATCCGCTGGTCGGTAGGCAACCGTGTGCTGGTGCTCCTCGCCACGCTGTTTCTGGTGGCATGGGGCTTCGTCTCGGTGCGTAGCCTGCCAATCGACGCCTTGCCCGACCTGTCGGACGTGCAGGTGATCATCCGCACGTCCTACCCAGGCCAGGCTCCCCAGATCGTTGAGAATCAGGTGACCTATCCGCTGACCACTACCATGCTCTCGGTTCCGGGGGCCAAAACGGTTCGCGGCTTCTCCGCCTTCGGTGACAGCTTCGTCTATGTGCTGTTCGAGGACGGCACCGATCTGTATTGGGCGCGCTCACGGGTGCTTGAGTACCTGAGCCAGGCGCAATCGCGATTACCTGCGGCAGCCAAGCCGGTACTGGGTCCTGACGCCACCGGGGTGGGCTGGATTTATCAGTATGCGTTGGTCGATCGCAACGGCGGCCATGACCTGTCGCAACTGCGCAGCCTTCAGGACTGGTTCCTGCGCTATGAGCTCAAGACGCTACCGGATGTCGCTGAGGTGGCCACCATCGGCGGTATGGTCAAGCAGTATCAGGTCGTGCTCGATCCGCTGCGCATAGCCAGCCTCGGTATCACCCAGGCTGAGGTGGTGGAGGCTATAGGCAAGGCCAACCAGGAGACCGGTGGCGGTGTACTGGAGCAGGGCGAAGCGGAATTCATGGTACGTGCGGCCGGCTATCTGCGATCACTGGATGATTTCAGGGCGATACCGCTGCGACTGGCTACCAAGGGCGTGCCGGTGACAGTAGGCGACGTCGCTACGGTGCAGATAGGTCCGGCAGCCCGCAGAGGCATAGGCGAACTGGACGGCCTCGGCGAAGCCGTGGGAGGTGTGGTAATCCTGCGCAGCGGCAAGAATGCTCGTGAGGCCATTGCCCACGTCAAGGCCAAGCTCGAAACCCTGAAGAAAGGCCTGCCAGCCGGGGTGGAGCTTGTCACCGTCTACGACCGTAGCCAGTTGATCGACCGTGCCGTGGGGAACCTCAGTCACAAGCTGATCGAGGAATTCGTGGTAGTGGCGTTGGTATGCGCAGCGTTTCTCTGGCACCTGCGCTCGTCGTTGGTGGCCATCGTGGCGCTGCCCGTCGGAATCCTGATTGCGCTGATCGTGATGCGTCATCAGGGCATTAACGCCAACATCATGTCCCTTGGCGGAATCGCTATTGCCATCGGTGCAATGGTGGACGCTGCCGTGGTCATGATCGAGAACGCCCACAAACGCGTTGAGGCTTGGCATGCTCGACATCCTGGTCAGCCGTTGCGAGGCGAAGCGCATTGGAAGGTAATGACGGAGGCGGCCGTCGAGGTAGGACCGGCACTGTTCTTCAGTCTGATGATCATCACGCTATCGTTCATCCCGGTGTTCACGCTGCAAGCTCAGGAGGGTCGCCTCTTTGCACCCCTGGCCTTTACCAAGACCTACGCGATGGCAGCGGCGGCTGCGCTATCGGTGACCCTGATACCGGTGCTGATGGGGTACTGGATTAGAGGGCCACTACCTGCGGAACAGCGCAACCCGCTCAACCGGGGCCTCATCCGGCTGTACCGTCCAGCATTGGAGGTCGTCCTGCGCCGGCCTCTGGTTACCCTCGCTGGAGCATTGCTCATCCTGCTCAGCAGTCTGTGGCCCTTGAATCATCTTGGGGGCGAGTTCCTTCCTCCGCTCGATGAAGGTGATCTGCTCTACATGCCTTCAGCCTTGCCTGGACTCTCGGCACAGAAAGCTTCAGAGCTGTTGCAGCGAACGGATCGTCTGATTCGAACCGTTCCCGAAGTGGCCAGTGTCTTTGGTAAAGCTGGCCGCGCCGAGTCAGCTACCGACCCGGCACCGCTGGAAATGTTCGAGACCACCGTTCGGCTCAAGCCCAAGAGTGAGTGGCGTCCTGGAATGACCACGGAGAGGCTCATCGAGGAGCTTGATCGCACTGTGCGTGTGCCTGGGCTGACCAACATCTGGATCCCGCCAATCCGCAACCGCATCGATATGCTGGCCACCGGCATCAAGAGCCCAATCGGCGTAAAGGTTGCCGGAAGCGACTTGGACCAGATAGACCGGGCTACGCTCGCTGTGGAGCGGGCAGCGAAGAAGGTGCCTGGAGTGGCTTCGGCGCTGGCGGAGCGTTTGACTGGCGGTCGCTACATTGATCTGGATATCGACCGCCATGCCGCAGCCCGTTACGGTCTGAACATTACCGACGTACAGGCCATCGTGGCCGGCGCCATTGGTGGCGAAACCATTGGGGAAACGGTTGAAGGCTTGGCTCGTTATCCCATCAGCTTACGCTATCCACGCGAATGGCGTGATTCGGTGGAAGCGCTGCGTCAACTGCCGATCTACACCTCGCAGGGTGGCCAGCTGACGCTCGGCAGCGTGGCCCGCATACGTATTGCTGATGGCCCGCCAATGTTGAAGAGCGAGAATGCTCGCCCCTCGGGCTGGGTGTACATCGATGTGCGCGGCCGGGACCTTTCGTCTGTTGTCGCAGACCTACGTCAGGCGATCGACAGCGAGGTAAAGCTCGATCCAGGCATGAGCTTGAGCTACTCCGGGCAGTTCGAATACCTGGAGCGGGCGAACGCCCGTCTGGCCTGGGTGGTGCCGGCGACGCTGGCCATCATCTTCGTGCTGCTCTATCTGACTTTTGGCCGCCTCGGTGAGGCGCTGCTCATCATGGGCACGTTACCGTTCGCGCTAACCGGAGGCGTTTGGCTGCTGTACCTGCTGGGCTACAACCTGTCGGTGGCCACAGGCGTTGGCTTCATTGCCCTGGCAGGCGTAGCGGCGGAGTTCGGAGTGATCATGCTCATCTACCTGAATAACGCTTGGGCTGAGCGTCAGGCCAACGGCGAAACCACACGAGAAGCGCTGCTCGACGCAATCCGTGAGGGCGCGGTGCAACGCATCAGGCCCAAGGCAATGACTGTGGC
Organism: Pseudomonas sp. 1121_17; assembly: GCF_052850745.1. NCBI lineage: Bacteria > Pseudomonadati > Pseudomonadota > Gammaproteobacteria > Pseudomonadales > Pseudomonadaceae > Pseudomonas > Pseudomonas sp. 1121_17. Next base: position 180,132 of record NZ_VXCX01000009.1, on the reverse strand, counting down.
GGTCATCGTTGCAGGCCTGCTGCCCATCCTCTGGAGCAGCGGTACCGGCAGCGAGGTCATGAGCCGCATCGCGGTGCCCATGGTGGGCGGCATGCTCACCGCCCCCTTGCTTTCCCTTTTTGTAATCCCTGCGGCGTACTGGCTGATCCGTCGCCGCGAACTTGCTGTAACTACCCCCAACCTCTCAGGAAAAATCCAATGAAAAAGCTAATTGTTATCGCAGGCCTGGTCACAGCTTTCGCCGCCAGCGTGCAAGCCCAGGACATGAACGGTATGGACATGAAGAAAATGCCAGCTTCCGCCGAGGGTGGCCAAGGCAGCCAGGCGGCACCCACTGCGCATGCTGAGGGGACAATAAAGGCGCTGGATCCTCAAAGCGGGAAAATCACCTTGGCGCACGGCCCGGTAGCAGAGCTCAAATGGCCGGCGATGACCATGGGATTCCAAGCTGAGCCTGCGCATTTGAAGGGCTTGAACGTAGGAGACAAGGTGAAATTTGGGTTCCGTATGGAAGGAAGCACCGCGAGAATCGTGAGCGTCCAGAAACAGTGATTATCCAGCCTTAAATGATCGGGCAGGCCTTCACACGAGATAATTCGGACAAGCTTACACAAATGTAATCAATCTTCAGGACCCCGTCAGGTCGAACGCTACATACCGTCATGAGACGGTACGTTGGCATCACATCCACCCGATACCGGAGATATGACCATGAACAGTCGCTTTGAAGAATGTATCTCGGAATGCCTGCGCTGTGCGCTGGCCTGTGAAGGCTGCGCGTCAGCCTGCCTGCAAGAACAGGACGTAAAAATGATGGTTGACTGCATCAAGCTGGACAGGGATTGCGCAGATATGTGCAAGCTTGCCGCTACCTTGATGGCACGAGAAAGCGTGCTCGCCAAAAAACTTTGTGCCCTATGCGCCAAAATTTGCCGAGCCTGCGGAGAGGAGTGCGGTAAGCATCAGGCAGACCACTGTCAGCAGTGCGCACAGGCCTGCATGACCTGCGCAGAATCCTGCGAAGCAATGGCTGCGTAAGCGAATCTCGCCTAACCTCCGCCTGCTTTCCACGCGCCTCATAAAGGATTTGGGTACGTCGATAACCGTCGTGCCTAGGGGCGACGGGTAGATCGCTGATGGGGAAGTGCCCTGGCAGAGCCTAGCTTGGGCTAGCCAACCAAAGGCGCTGGTTTACAGATCTGGTAGCAAAGAAGCCCGCCTGGGCGGCGGGCTATCAGATGTCTCCAAGGGGAGGCTGTAGGCCAACAAGTCTCGGAGCAAGCACTTGCAGGATACGCCTCTTGGCTCACGCCCACCAGCCAGCTTCGGCCGGAGCGAATGGTTCTACGTTGAGGGCATTGGAAGCGGCTTATGTAGGCCTGTCAATTGGCAGGGCAATCCGCAAAGACAAAGCAGGCCGATTATCCCCAGGCGGTATACCCCCAGGCAGAGTCAAAGGCAAAGCGAGGGGTGAAATCTAGCGGGTACCCCCATTTGAGGGCAGAATCACCAGCTTCGCCTACGTTGCACTGGGTTGAGGGGGCTGTTTGAAACTGCTACCTAGCGCGACAGCGACCATCGCCGCCATGAGCAAGTGCATCACAGGTGCGCCTTGAGTACTCAGCACAAAGGCCATAGCAAACGGCCCCGCGGCCTGCACCAGGAGCATTGGGCGAGCCAATGCTCCCATGCGTGCGCGATACCCTTGGGGCCAAACAGCACCAGAGGCAAGATGCCTCTTGCAATAGTGAGAATCCCGATGCCGGCGCGATACAGCGCTGCTGTAGGGAATGCCAGCGAAGGCACGCCAGGAATGAATAAGCAGATGCCGATGAAGCTCACCAACACGCCGGCACGGGCCGACCAGGTTGGGTGAAGATGCCGAGCAAGCGAGAACTCCAATACTCTGGCCACCACCTGGGCCGGCCCAATGACCATCCCCACGGCCAACACCGTGACCGTTGGAAGGCCAAGTTCCTTGAGCGAGGTGAGAAGATGCACAGAGAGGGTGGCCATGACGAAGGCAATGACCGTCAGCAGCCCCGCAACGAGCCAGAAAAGCCGGTGGCCGCCATCATCGTTGAGCGGCGACTGAGCTTCCTGCTTGGTGCTGTAGTCGGGAGGTTAACCTCATCGCCGGCACACGGTATCAGAGGTAAGCCTGGTGGCTGTTGAAGACAATGTCAGCTGAGCGTGCGTCAGCTCTGGCATAAGCTTGGCCTTCCGTTACCTGTTGATAATCTATGCTATACCTCCTGTCCAGCACACCTCATACGTTTAGTGAGGAAACGCGCGCTAAGGGTCAAAAACAGTATGGCTCGACTTACATGCATGATCACTGGCTCTATTTTCATGACTAAGGAGCGGGCGATCAACGCTTCTCAAGCACATAGCCCACACCTCGAAGCGTATGGATCAGCTTCGTCTCGAAAGGGTCATCGATCTTGGCTCTAAGTCTTCGAATCGACACTTCTACAACGTTTGTATCGCAGTCGAAGTTCATATCCCAGACCTGTGAGATGATCTGTGTGCGGCTGAGCACCACGCCGGTATTGCGCATTAGGTAGTGCAGAAGTGCAAACTCTTTCGTCGTCAGATCAATACGCTGGCCGTCCCTGAAGGCCCTGTGACGGCTCTGGTCTAGCTCCAGGTCAGCGACACGAATGATCTCCACAGATGCAGGGTGTTCAGACCTGCGCATTAAGGCGCGAACCCGGGCTAGCAGTTCTGGGAACTCAAATGGTTTGATCAGGTAGTCATCTGCACCGTTCTCCAAACCCCGGACCTTATCTGCCAAACGACTTCTCGCCGTGAGCATCATGATGCGGGAGGGGCAATTTTTACGCCTCAAAAGCTCAAGTACCTGCCACCCATCCATTTCTGGCAGATTGATATCAAGAATAATCAACTCGTATTCGTGTTGCTTGGCTAGGAATAGCCCATCTGACCCGGTATGCACGCAATCGACGACATAACCGCATTCTGTAAGGCCTTGACGCACATATTCCGCAGTTTTTACTTCGTCCTCAATTACCAGAATTCGCATGGGATTTTGTCTCGATATCACTGAGCAATTAACCGCGCACGCGCGCCGCATTATTGAAAGGAATGGTAAATCAAAATGAGCTGGGTGGGGCCTAAATGACGGATTTGTAATTTCCAGGTAATATGATTGATAGTCTGGAGGTATATCTTTTCGCGGTTTGGGTTCGACAGGTGCGGGCCCTCTCTCCAATAGGTAATTTGACCTTATGAAGTATGTGGTTGTTTTCTTCTTTGTGTTGACTTTGTTCCGTTCAGATGACGGCGAAGTTACTCATGTCGAGGAAACTGGTCATTGGTGCAGCCATGAGTTTCACCGGCATGCAATGCGTACACTCGAACGGTTGATTGAATTTTAGGTAAAAAAAAGGCGCCCAAAGGGCGCCAAATATCCACCTTTTACCAAAGGAGCACTTAAGCCACTCAAGGTGAATTCGTAATGCACATTTTTCTGAAGAGACCAGTTTACGAATAAACTGATCCCCTTAGAGAATCACAGGATCGAAAGCGGGTACTCAATGATCACACGAGTTTCATCCAGATCCGATTCGAATGCAGTGGCACGCGTGGTGGCCTGGCGCAACCGGAAGGACAGGTCTTTTGCTGGACCAGTTTGCACGACATATTTAACCTCTACGTCACGCTCCCAACGTTTCTGATTGGTGAGCGGATCACCGTTGGCGTCGGTGCGCATGTAGAACTGGTTGGCGTTCGAGTAGTCTGCGCCCGAGCCTCTAGCGTAGCGGGTCATGAACGTCAGACCAGGAATGCCGTAGCTGGTGAAGTTCAGGTCGTAGCGCAGCATCCAGGAACGCTCTTTCGGCGAGTTGAAGTCGCTGTACTGGATAGAGTTGTCGACGAAAATCGAGTCTGACTGACGCAGGTAGTCGAAATCATCGTCGCCGTTGTTGCGTTGGTGCGACAGGGCCAGGGTGTGAGCGCCGTAACGGACCCCGACCTTGGCACTCCAGATATCGTTGTCAAACTCGCCTAGGCGCTGCTTCCCTTCATCCACGGCTTTGTAATAGTTGAAGCCGCCAATCAGCGCAAGGTCGTCATTCAGTGGATAGGCGAAGCTGGTGCCAGCGTAGTACTGGTTCCAGACTTCTTTCAACTGACTGGCGTATACGCTCACGGTCCAGTTATCGTTGATCGCGTAATCACCGCCACCGTAGCCTACCCAAGGCGAGTTAACCGGGCCACCGTAGAAAGTTGCGAAGTTATCATTCAGATTGCTGGAGACCGGCTGGCTCATCGCATGCAGTCGGCCACCCTGCAGGGTGAGGCCCTGGATGCTGGTGTTCTCAACGGTCACACCGCGGAAGCTTTCAGGCAACAGGCGCGAGTCGCCTGATGCAACAACTGGCGTCGACGGGAAAACATCACCCACTTTCACGACCGTATCAAACAAGCGAACTTTAGCCGCCCCGCCAACCTTGGTGTATTCGTCGCGAGCTTCGCCTTTGTTATCAACAGGCATGACGTCGAATGAACTACGACCGCCGTTGCGCCCGTCACCAGTATCGAGCTTAAGCCCTATCATGGCAAAGGCATCAACACCAACGCCGACCGTCCCTTGGGTAAAACCAGAGTTGAATTTGGTGATGATCCCGTGCGCCCAGGCCTCGGAGTAGCCATTGGTGTTGCCCTTGCCGCTGTTGTAAGTGGGAGCTGAGCTGTCGCGGTTATCACGATTGAAATAGAAGTTGCGGTTGAGCACTGTAAGGCTGCTACCTTCGATGAAACCTTCGGGCTTATCTTCAGCTTGAGCAGTAACTGCATAGCTTCCAGACAGCGCCGAAACTGCCGCCAAATACAGTGGTACTTTGATTTTCATCCGATGCTCCTTTGATTTACGGCAGTTTTTATTATGTTTCCGGCGCGGGTGTCGTTATAAGTTCTGAGCCGGCGGCGCGCCTCGCGTAGCGCCGAGCTCATATTTGCAGGCGGAAGATAACGGGATGGTGATAGGAAAATTACAATTTCGTCATCTGGTCGTTATTTTGGTCATTGACGCCGCATGCTAGCCATCTCTCGCGTTCGCAATGAAATTCGGTGGTTCGACTGTGTCATCAGCGTTTTCGGGCATTACAAGCTTTTCTTACGAAATTGTAATTTTCTAGCCACCCCTCTGATAGCTACCGCTCTTTAGAGTGCCATCACCTAATCCAGTGGGGCTTGGCAGCTATTTCGGCGTTCTGGCCAAGCTAACGAAGTTTGTGCACGAGGACCAAGAAAGTGCTCCGGTATAACCGCAATGTCTTATCCAAGACCTACGTCTCACCGTGGAAAATTGCCGCTCTCTGTGCGGTGATTTCCGGGTTGCTGGCACCCACCGCATTTGCCCAAAGCATCAGCTTGCCCCAAGCGCTGTCGACGGCAATGGATGCCAACCCAGACCTCGCGGCGGCACGTCAGGAAATCGGCATCGCGGACGGTGCGCGCAAGCAAGCCGGGCTGATTCCAAACCCCGAAATCTCGTATGAGATGGAGGACACACGGCGTAACACCAGCACAACGACCGTTACGCTAAGTCAGACCTTGGAGCTCGGTGGTAAGCGGGGAGCCCGCGTAGATGTCGCCACATACGGCCAGAGTGTTGCACAACTGGAACTGGACCGACGCGTGAATGGTCTGCGTGCAGACGTCGTGCAGGCGTTTTACGCTGCATTACGAGCCCAAACCGGACTCGACCTCGCTAAACAATCCCTTGAACTTACTGAGCGCGGCCTTCGCATTGTCGATGGTCGAGTTCGCGCAGGTAAATCTTCACCTGTGGAGGCTACCCGCGCCCAGGTTCAACTGGCTGAAGCCCGGTTGCAGGTCCGTCGCGCCGAAACGGAAAAAGCGAATGCTTACCAGCAACTCGCCCAAGTCACGGGGAGTTCTGTGACCATATTCGATCGCCTTGAATCACCAACCTTGTCTCCTGGCTTGCCGCCGCGCACTGAAGAGTTGCTGGCAAAGCTCGATCAGACTCCGGAAATGCGGCAGGCAGTGGTGGAGATTGATAAGAGCGATGCCTCGCTTGGCGCAGAAAAAGCTCAGCGTATTCCAAACCTCACGGTAAGCGTGGGTAGCCAGTACGACCGCTCGGTGCGCGAGCGAGTCAATGTCGTTGGTCTGTCCATGCCTTTGCCGCTGTTTGATCGTAACCAAGGCAACATTCTTTCCGCTTCTCGACGTGCCGATCAGGCCCGCGACCTGCGTAACGCTGTCGAGTTGAGATTGCGCGCCCAAACCCAAACCGCGCTGAACCAGTGGTCCACCGCCATGCAAGAAGTTGAGTCCTACGACAAGACCATTCTGCCCTCAGCCCAGCAGGCCGTGGATACCGCAACCCGCGGATTCGAGATGGGGAAATTCGGCTTTATCGAAGTACTGGACGCCCAGCGCACCTTGATCCTTGCTCGTGGCCAGTATCTCGACTCGCTGGCAGCGGCGACCAATGCGCGTGCGCAAGTAGAAAGGGTTTATGGCGAAGTAGGCTCGACCGCCGGCGCACGCTGAACGGGGCATACATTTTTCTCGGCACTCGGCGTTTAAACCTGCCGGTGCCTACGATCAGCAGGAGTAGCAATGGAAAACAAACGCAAGATCGCCCTCGCGGTAGCCGCTGTGGCAATCCTTGGATTTGGCAGCCTCGCCTGGAACAGCAGTTCCGATCAACAAGCGGCGACTAACGCAGAACATGGTGCTGACGATGGTCATGGCCATGACAAGAAGGCCGGATCAGCTAACAAAGAGAACAGTGAAGCGGAGCATAGTGAAGATGGGCACGGTGAAGAAGGTCATGGCGAGGAGGGCCACAGTGAAGAGGGCGGTGAGGAAGAAGGTAAGCTAACCCTTAGTGCTGAACAGATCAAAGCAGCTGGCGTGACTCTGGAATCGGCAGCGCCTCGTGATTTGGGAACCGTCGTGAGCTTCCCGGGTGAGATTCGTTTTGACGAGGACCGCACTGCGCACGTTGTTCCTCGCGTTCCAGGCGTTGTCGAAACAGTCCAGGCGAATTTGGGTGAGTCCGTCAAGAAGGGTCAAGTCCTTGCGGTGATTGCCAGCCAGCAGATCTCTGACCTGCGCAGCGAGCAACAAGCCGCTCAGCGTCGTGTCGAACTTGCGCGCGTGACTTTTAGCCGAGAGAAGCAGCTCTGGCAGGACAAGATTTCTGCGGAGCAGGACTACCTCCAGGCTCGCCAGGCGCTGCAGGAAGCCGAAATCTCTCTGGCCAACGCCAAGCAAAAAGTCAGCGCGATCGGTGCCTCGGTCAATTCGGTAGGCGGTAACCGTTACGAACTCAGGGCTCCCTTTGACGCCGTAGTGGTGGAGAAACACTTGACCGTCGGGGAAGTCGTCAGCGAGGCGACTAACGCCTTTATTCTGTCCGACCTTAACCAAGTTTGGGCCACTTTCGCTGTACCGCCTACCGATTTGGCCAAGGTCACTACCGGCCGCGCCGTGAAGGTTTCCTCACCTGACATGAACGTGGAGGTCGAGGGCAAGGTGGGTTATGTCGGCAGCCTGTTGGGCGAGCAAAACCGAGCAGCGACCGTCCGCGTTACGTTGACCAATCCCAACGGGGCCTGGCGTCCTGGTCTTTTCGTGAACATCGCAGTCACGTCCCAGACTGATCGCGTGGCGGTGGCTGTCCCGGAACACGCCGTGCAGACCGTTGAGGACAAACCATCGGTCTTCGTACGCACCGCCGAGGGCTTCGACACCCGCCCAGTAAAGCTGGGCCGCCGTGACAGTGGGTACGTGGAAATCACGGACGGCATCGAAGCGGGCGCTCAAGTGGCTACCAATGGCAGCTTCACACTCAAGTCTGAGCTCGGCAAAGCCTCTGCCGAGCACAGTCACTGATGCGAACTGACAGGATGATTTCTTATGTTTGAACGTATCATCAGATTTGCCATTGAACAGCGGATCGTTGTAATGATCGCTGTCCTGATCATGGCCGGTATCGGCATCTACAGCTACCAAAAGCTGCCGATCGATGCCGTTCCTGACATTACCAACGTCCAGGTGCAGATCAACACTGCAGCGCCTGGCTATTCCCCATTGGAAACCGAGCAACGGATCACGTTTCCAGTTGAAACGGCCATGGCTGGTCTTCCAGGTCTTCAGCAGACCCGTTCGCTGTCTCGCTCGGGCCTGTCTCAGGTGACCGTGATTTTCAAGGACGGCACCGACATCTTCTTTGCCCGCCAGCTGATCAATGAGCGGCTACAGGTTGCAAAGGAACAGCTGCCAGAGGGCGTAGATGCCGTCATGGGCCCGGTCTCAACCGGCCTCGGCGAAATTTTCCTGTGGACCGTTGAAGCCGAAGAGGGCGCGGTCAAAGAAGACGGTACGCCCTACACGCCCACCGACCTGCGGGTAATCCAGGACTGGATCATCAAGCCTCAGCTGCGCAACGTACCTGGCGTGGCAGAGATCAATACCATCGGTGGCTTTGCCAAGCAGTTCCTGGTTGCGCCGGATCCGAAGCGCCTGGCTACCTACAAGTTGACCCTGAATGATCTGGTAGCCGCGTTGGAAAGCAACAACGCCAACGTAGGCGCCGGTTACATCGAGCGTAATGGTGAGCAGTTGCTCATTCGTGCACCGGGCCAAGTCGGCAACATCGAAGACATCGCCAACATCGTAATCACCAGTGTGGATGGTGCACCGATTCGCATCAGCAACGTCGCCGACGTCAGCATCGGTAAGGAGCTTCGTACTGGTGCTGCCACTGAGAATGGCCGCGAGGTCGTGCTCGGTACAGTATTCATGCTGATCGGTGAGAACAGCCGCACTGTGTCCCAAGCTGTCGCAGCGAAGCTTGCGGACATCAACCGTACTCTGCCAAAGGGCGTGGTTGCGGTCACCGTTTACGATCGTACCAACTTGGTTGAAAAAGCCATTGCGACGGTGAAGAAGAACTTGGTTGAAGGTGCGATCCTGGTTATCGCCATTCTGTTCCTGTTCCTCGGCAACATCCGTGCAGCGTTGATCACCGCGATGGTGATCCCGCTGTCCATGCTGTTCACCTTCACAGGGATGTTCAATAACAAGGTCAGTGCCAACCTAATGAGTTTGGGCGCACTCGACTTCGGCATCATCGTCGACGGGGCCGTGGTCATCGTGGAGAACGCGATCCGTCGATTAGCACATGCGCAGCACAAACATGGCCGTATGCTCACCAAAACCGAACGCTTCCATGAGGTCTTTGCTGCTGCCCGCGAAGCGCGTCGGCCACTGATCTTCGGGCAACTGATCATTATGGTGGTGTACCTGCCTATCTTCGCCCTCACCGGCGTGGAGGGCAAAATGTTCCACCCCATGGCATTCACCGTTGTGATGGCGCTATTGGGTGCAATGATCCTCTCCGTTACCTTCGTGCCGGCAGCGATCGCCATGTTCGTCACTGGCAAGGTCAAGGAGGAAGAGGGCGTTGTTATGCGCACTGCGCGGCTGCGTTATGAGCCTGTGCTGCAGTGGGTGCTTGGGCATCGGAATATCGCTTTCTCCGCAGCAGTAGCACTGGTCGTTCTCAGCGGTGTACTTGCCAGTCGCATGGGGAGCGAGTTCATCCCAAGTCTCAGTGAGGGGGACTTCGCTCTTCAAGCCTTGCGCGTACCTGGTACTAGCCTCAGCCAGTCGGTGGACATGCAGGAGCGTTTGGAAAAAGCAGTCATCGAGCAGGTACCGGAAGTTGAGCGTATGTTCGGCCGAACCGGTACGGCTGAAATCGCCTCTGACCCAATGCCACCGAATATCTCCGATGCTTACGTCATGCTCAAACCAAAGGACCAATGGGCCGATCCCGACAAGTCGCGGGAGGAGCTCATTGCCGAGGTTCAAAAGGCGGCAGCCAGTGTCCCGGGCAGTAACTATGAACTCTCCCAGCCTATCCAGCTTCGTTTCAACGAACTGATCTCCGGGGTGCGCAGCGATGTTGCGGTGAAGGTTTATGGTGACGACATGGATGTGCTCAACAGCACGGCCAATAAGATCGCCGCAGCGCTCAAAGCGGTACCAGGCTCCTCGGAGGTCAAGGTTGAGCAGACCACAGGTCTGCCAGTGCTGACCATTAACATCGACCGGGAAAAAGCAGCACGCTACGGCCTGAACATTGCGGACGTGCAGAATTCGATCGCGATTGCTGTGGGTGGTCGTACAGCGGGAACGTTGTACGAGGGTGATCGCCGATTCGACATGGTGGTGCGCCTGCCTGAGGCTGTACGCACCGACGTCGCGGGTATGTCTAGTTTGCTGATTCCTGTGCCTGCCAATGCGGCTCAGGGCGCTAATCAGATCGGTTTCATTCCACTTTCGCAGGTCGCTAAGCTGGACTTGCAGTTGGGCCCGAACCAGATCAGCCGCGAGAACGGTAAGCGCTTGGTTATTGTAAGCGCCAACGTCCGGGGCCGTGACCTTGGGTCGTTCGTTGATGAGGCGGCATCTACCTTGTCAACGAAGGTGGAAATTCCAGCAGGCTACTGGACCAGTTGGGGCGGCCAGTTCGAGCAGCTGCAGTCGGCAGCCAAGCGCCTGCAGATTGTGGTTCCGGTAGCCTTACTGCTGGTAATGACCTTGCTGTTCTTGATGTTCAACAACCTGAAGGACGGCATGCTGGTCTTCACCGGTATTCCATTCGCTCTCACTGGCGGGGTCGTGGCCCTTTGGCTGCGTGATATCCCGCTCTCGATCTCGGCAGGGGTAGGCTTCATCGCACTCTCCGGCGTCGCGGTACTGAACGGCCTGGTGATGATTGCCTTCATTCGCGGATTGCGAGAAGAGGGACGAACGCTCAGGCAGGCAGTCGATGAAGGCGCACTCACCCGACTGCGACCAGTGTTGATGACAGCCTTGGTGGCGTCCCTGGGCTTCATCCCAATGGCCTTGGCCACCGGTACCGGTGCGGAGGTTCAACGGCCTCTGGCTACAGTGGTAATTGGTGGGATCCTTTCCTCCACCGCGCTGACTTTGCTGGTCCTGCCGGCCCTGTATCATTGGGCACATCGCAAGGATGAAGACGGCGACGAGGCAGAAGCCGTAAGCTGATCCCCCCAGATACAAAAACCCACAACACGCGTTGTGGGTTTTTTGTTTTATATGAAATAGATGCACTTACCTTTCAAAATTGTAAGTTTCTCGTCATGCCGGTGATGCCTCTGCGTTGCTAAAGTTACGCCCGAGATGATTTGAATTTGAGAGGTTCCTATGAAAAAGCTAATTGTTGCTGCTGCACTTGTTATGTTCTCGATGGCTTCGCAGGCTTATACTTACTCTGAAAGCAAGCAGCTGCAATACATCAAGGAGCATCAGACTGCTGTAGCGAACTATGCCGAGAGAAATGGCAAACCGATGCCGGAGATCCAGGACTACAATTACGGCATGAAGATCGATGTTGCGAAATTCGTGCGTCAGTCCCAAGACCCGCGTACCTGCCAAGTTTACCCGCGATTGATGACCTTCGAGGACTCTCAGGGTACGCTTAAGACGGTTCGCTACTCCATGTACTCGCAATGCATCAACAACAAGTAGTAATTGCTGTGAGTAGAATACTTAGAGAATTCATAAATGCCAGGCAGTGCCTGGCATTTTTTATTGAGCTCGATGAACGTCATTTAGGCTAGATGCCTTAATGACTGCCCCTGGGTTAGCTGTGAAATAAATCTCAACTACACAACAGTAATGTCTTTCAACTGCATAGAGCAGTTTATAGTCTTGCCCCCCAGAAGGGACGAGTTATGAAAAGTTCGCTTGAACGCCCAGATGACCAAGCAGAGCATGAAGGGCTGAGCCATGAGCACGACGGCATCTTTGGCATGAACACCGAGCTGGTTTTCGCGCTGATCTGTGGTGCCCTGCTCGGAGCCGGAGCGCTCGCAGGAAAACTAGGGCTGATCGACTGGCTGCCGCTGGTTCTGTACCTGTCTCGGCGTTGCTCCTGTCCGGTCGGATCAATGAGGTTGGCCGAAGGATCACCAGGGCGCCGCCGCGAGCGTTGATACTGCCAATCATCGGCGTCGACATCATCTATGCCGGGGTGTTGATGCAGAGGCCTCAGAACCAGCGAGATGTCGTTCAGGCCTGGTTGAATGTGCTCAATCGGCCCCTCTGATCTACCCTGGTCGCCGCTCGAATTCCTCGGAGTTCTACAGCAGCGGGAAGTCCGAAAACATCCAGTACCCAGCAAAGTGGCCTCGTGACAGCTCATTCTACCTGTCCCGGCGCTTACTCGACAGCAATGCTGAGCTGCCTGCCAACCTGGGCTGTGTCGAGATCACCGAAGCGAACGCCAGTCAGCTGTTGCTGTGCCGTTGGAAAGACGCCAAGCAAGGTACCGAAGGTCTGGTCGGAGACAGTAATGCGGAAACGCCTCGTACAAACGAAGGTAAAATTCCAGACACAAAAAAAACCAGGTTTTACCCTGGCTTTTTTGTCGATTGCTTTCGTCATTTAAAGTCCTATTTAACCGCCGTTTAGTTATCGGCTTGTTCCTTACCATCCTTGCTTTCTTTCTTTTTCTCTTGAGCGACTTGTTGTTTGTTCTGGTCCGAAGAATCGTCGCTCCATAAGCGAGCCTGTTCATTTCGGAAGTTTTCCTGGAACTGTTTCGCTCGCTCGTAACCACCTTCAGCGTAAGCGGTACCCACGAGACCAAGCAGCAGGCTGCCAATAGCGATAGATTTGACAAATTTCATTGTGTGCCTCGGTTCTTACTAGGCCTGCCTGACTGACGGCCTTTGTTGGTTTGTAGTTTAGGAACGCGAAGCTAACGACAAGGTGAGTCAATAATTACAATTCCGTAATTTGGGCGGCTGGCGGGATGCGCCAAATCTGCAAATCTGGAAGGATCATGTCTACCTCGCTTGTGCCGAGGGTGACTTCAAACTGCTTCTTAAATTACATATTTGACATCTAACAAAATAAATCAGTGCGGCGTTACCGGCCGCCCTAGGAGATAGCCATGAATGACATAGAGTCTTGGGCTGTTGCCATCGGTGACTTCCGTCGAAGCACTGAAAAACTCACAGTTCAGCTCGATGAGCTGGCCTCCCAGACCAGGGCCTGCAACGCCGTTCTGGAAAAGTCGAACGAGCTGGTGGAGGAGGTTGACCTTGTCAGTCGGCAGATTCAGGAGGAGGTACGAAAGGCTGAGAAAGCCTGGTCCAATGCCGAAGAGGTCGCCATACGCGCTGCGGCAGAGGCATATTCCGCTGCCGCTCGTGGAGTCGAGACCGCCATCCAACCGCTGATTTCGGAGCTCACTGCCGCGACAAAATCAGCGAATGCCTCGATCCTGGAGCTAAAGCAAGCACCGGTGCTGGCCAAGCGCTATGTCATGGTGGTGGCGACAGCATTCTTTATCCTGGCACTGCTCTGTGTGTACTCGACCATGCAATTCATTGAGGCCGCCGGCAGTGTGAGCGCCCAGGAAAAAGTGAATGCCCAATACTTCTCCCACCTGTGGAGAAACGCCAACCCAGAAGAGCAAAAGATCATAAAGTCGGTAATTCTGCGGTCACCTATGGACCCTGTGGTGCTTAGGCACTGAGGCATTGCATAGACAAAAGGCCCGTCGATTGACGGGCCTTTTCAAGTGGGCGCGCTTCAAGCAGCGGTCTTTGCCGGCTGCTTTAGCTGGGCTTCGGGAAAGTGAAGGTGGAACCAGGTGAAATTTTCCTCGGTCACTTCCACGCTCGCCGAGCCTTGATGCAGGCTCATGATCGACTGCACGATGGCAAGGCCAAGACCGGTCCCCCCTTCGCTTCGTGCTCGGCTCTTATCTACGCGGTAGAACCGTTCAAACAAATGCGCATGGTGTTCCTTGGCGATCCCGCGGCCCGGGTTGCCGACGCTCAAGGTCGTGCCGCTACCACCGCGTTGCACTTTCACGTAGACCGTGCGACCGCGAGGGCAGTAGCGAATCGCATTTGACACCAGATTCGAGACGGCTCGTTGAATCATCAGGCGGTTACCGCGCACCACGTCATCACTGCCAGAGATCTGCAGCTGGATCTCGCCATCCTCTGCCGAAATGCTGAAGAGATCACACACCCGCTGAACTTCATCGACCAGGGACACAGGTTCGAACTCCACCATGGATGCTGGATGACTGACCTGAGCGAGGAACAGCATGTCGGAAACCATGCGGCTCATGCGGTCCAGCTCTTCTGTGCACGACTCCAGCACTTCCCTGTACTCGGGAAGCGATCGCTCTCTGGTCAGTGCAACTTGGGCTTTACCCATCAGGTTGGATAGCGGCGCTCGCAGTTCGTGAGCAAGATCGTCAGAAAACTGCGAGAGCTGCTGAACCCCGTCATCCAGGCGAGCCAGCATGATGTTGATACCGTCGGCGAGCTCTTTGAGTTCTGCTGGCATTCCATTAGTCGGCAGACGATGGTCGAGGCTCTCGGTGGAGATCTTCGAGGCGACTTTCAGGAACTTGGTCAGAGGCAGCAGACCTCTGCGTACGGTCCACCAGCCGATTGCGAGGATCAGCGCGATGATGAGCGGGGAAATCATCAGGGCCCAGGTGAGCAATGCATCAAGCAGCGCTTCATTGGACGACTGGTCCATAGTCATGTACACGCTGACTTCGGTTCCGTCGCCCAAATTCATGGTGCGAGAAGCTGTCAGCAAGGGGCGGTCCTGGGTGTCGCGCCACTCATGTTCCTTCGGCTGTGCGGATGGTTGAAACTTGTGCACCTCCACGTTGACCTGCTTCGAGCCAATCGAGAGCAGGGGCGTTTCACTCTGCGCCGACTCGAAAATGCTGACGTACAGGTTGTTGTGGCCCATCACCAGATCCACAAGCTGATGTGCGTCTGCGTTGACTCCTGAGATGTCGGAAATCATGGACAGGTTGTGAGCCATGCCCGCCATCTTCACTTCCAGGTCACTGCGGGCATTTCGCTCTAGCGCCTGACCCACCATCAGATACCCGAAGGTGGCGAACAGAAGCAGCAACGCTGCGCTCATCAACCCCACCTTTAATCCCAGCTTTGCAGCCAGGCTGAATGGCCTCATGCGCGTTCCTCAAAAACGTACCCTACGCCACGAAGCGTGTGAATGAGCTTGGTTTCAAACGGGTCATCGATCTTTGAGCGAAGGCGCCGGATAGCGACATCGATGACGTTGGTATCGCAGTCAAAATTCATGTCCCAGACCAACGAAATGATCTGAGAACGAGTCAGCGCTTCGCCCGTCCTGCTCATAAGCAGGTGCAGGAGCGTAAATTCCTTTGTGGTGAGATCGATGCGTGTGCCAGCGCGGAAAACCCGATGGCGCACTGAGTCGAGTTCCAAGTCGGCAATTTTCAGCGAACTCTTCTCGACTAATTCATCACCACGCCGCTGCAGCGAACGGATTCGAGCGAGCAGCTCCGGGAATTCGAAGGGTTTGACAAGGTAATCGTCGGCTCCGCCATCCAAGCCTTTGAGCTTGTCGTTGATGCGACCACGAGCGGTCAGCATGATGATGCGGACCCGGCTGGTTTTCCTGATGGTTTCCAAAAGGTCCCAACCGTCGATGCCAGGAAGGTTTACGTCCAGCAGAACCAACGAATAGACGTTAGTATTGAACAAGTGCAGGGCGTCAACACCATTGTGCACGATATCTACGACATACCCGCTTTCGGATAGGCCCTGCTGAAGATATTCGGCAGTTTTAATTTCGTCTTCCACAACTAGAACGCGCATAACTTATCTCAAGGTGTGAGGAAGGAATTGGCCTAATCCGCCAAGACTGTGGTTGCAGGCAGTTTGAAGGTTCGGCTGAGTGCATGACATCTGGTAGTCGCTACCTCTGTCCATACGCCGGGGTCACCTGAGGACGCTTGAATCTTAACGCGAAGACGCTGGCCGCGGCGAAATCCTACAAATTTGTAATGTAGCCGCAAGATTGCTGACAGTCATGACGGCTTTCCCTACTGAGCTTAGCGGATTCTGTGGCTTGCAGCGGTTATCAGTCCTCAGGACTGACAGGAGGATTCGGCCGAGAGGGGTGGCGTTTCTGCCAAGCTGCTCAGCATTTATGGCGTTCAATCCTACAAGCTCAAGCTCCGAGTGGTAGCAAGCCACCGATCGTTCGCCCCTTTGATAACGGGCTTAAACCGGCCAGCATGCATGGCTTTTCATCTTAATTGGGCAAGAATAATTACTTTACAATCTATTACATGTCCAAATTGTAATTTCACAATCATCTTGTCGTTAGCCGCTTTTGCTAGTTTAAGAACAGCACACAGGCAGCGCTGCTTTGGGCCAGTCTCATCTGAAGCAGCATGGCGGGAGTAACGATACCCTGCTCACGCCAATGCATTCACCTTGGAACCATACGCTCCTTTGGTAAGGTGAATTTTAGCGCCCCGCCATGGGCGCTTTTTTATTAATGGACTTCTCATGAAAACAACTATATCGGCTATTGCCGCGTTCATGCTTTTCTCTGCACTGTCGACAAATGCCCAAAGTAGCGTTCAGATCAACGACGGTCTTGAGCAGTCTGCCAGGAAGGCTACAGAACGCTATGCACAGAGCGTGAAGAAACCCATGCCCGAGCTTGAAGATTACGCATACGGTATGGATTTGGACGTTGGCAAGTTGGTGTACGTCTCGCCTAGCGTGCGGTACTGCGGGAATGTGAGAAGCATGATGACTTACGAGGATTCCAAGGGCGAACTGCACATGGTTCGCTACCTCGTGAAAGGTGAGTGCATCAACAGCCGGTAAGCGGTGACCGAGTGCTTTCCTCTACACCCGACTCAAAGCAACTCGATGCCCAATCGCCTTAGAAGTAGGGCAAATCCTCCGAAGCTCGCCATGGTGATGAGGATGCTGGAGATAAGTGTTGGCCAGAATCCCAACTTGGGCAGCAGTGCCGGAAACGCGATAAACATCGGCAGCGTTGGAATCACATACCAGAACGTGTACCAGGCATGATTGGAAATCTTCTCCATGCTCTGGTTCTCCAAGTAGAGCCAGATGAGCGTCAAGACGGTGACCAATGGCAGGGCGGCAACCAAGCCGCCCAGCTTGTCACTGCGCTTTGCCAGCTCAGACACGATAATCACTATCGCGGCAGTGACCAGGTACTTCGTAATGATCCAAGCCATCGCTGAACCTACTTGAGCTAGTGGAGTGGATCTCCTGGGATCATTCGCCAGGCACTCACGACGTGCTTCTGCTGTCGCCTATCCATCCTTACCTTTCCTCGACAACACCCCCCCGACGTTGGCGGCGGTGTGTTGATCAGGTGTCTACCGGCCGATCAATGCGACGGCGACGGAACGTTCTCGTGGAAAGCTGCGCGCTCGATCTGAATGGTGCAGTGATGGATTTCGAACGCGTCGCTGACTGCATCCACGACGGCCGCTAGCACAGCATCTCCATCTGCTGCGTCTCGGACGACCACGTGCGACGTCATCACGTTGCTTCCGCTGCTGACGGCCCAAACGTGCAAGTCATGGACATCCGTGACGCCGTCGACCTTGAGGATCGTGGCCTCGATTGCCGCCACGTTGAGCCCCCGGGGTACACCTTCCATAAGAATCCCCAGGCTCTCTCGAAGCAATTGCCAAGTCCGCGGCAATACCCAAAGGCCGATCGCTACGGCGACAACCGTGTCGACCCAGGTCCAGCCGGTAAAGCGGATAATGAGGGCTGCGATGATCACGCCCAACGATCCGAGCATGTCGCTCCAGACTTCGAGGTAGGCGCCTTTGACGTTGAGGCTCTCGTTGCTGGCAGATGCCAGCAGTCGCATTGAAATCAGGTTGATGATCAGGCCGACAATTGCGATCCACATCATCGCCCCGGTGGCGATCTCCGCCGGCATGAAGAAGCGCTGGTAGGCCTCGTACAAGATGTACATCGCCACCAGGAAGAGCAGCACGGCGTTGAACGTGGAGGCTAGGATCTCCAACCGCGCATAGCCAAAGGTTCTTTTCTGATCCGCCGGCCGCTTTGCGATCTGAAGCGCAATCAACGAAATTGCCAAAGCGGCGGTGTCGGTGAACATGTGAGACGCATCCGACAGCAACGCCAGGCTGCCGGTAATCCATGCGCCGATCACTTCAGCGATCATGAAGCTACCGGTCAGGACCAATGCCATGACTAGTTTCTTCTGATGCCCCTCACGAAGCGCGGCACTGCCATGATCATGATTCGATCCCACGTATTTCTCCTTGCACAGGGTAGTGGTCGCGTTGGATTTCCAGTGTGGCCATGCGCTAATGGGTGGCTTGGCCGCACTGGCTGCAGAATTTTGCTCCTGCTGTCAGGGATGAGCCGCAGGCCGTGCAACCACTCGATAGTGGTGTTCCGCAGTTTAGACAAAAGCGTGCGGACGGGGCGTTTGCGGTCCGGCAGTGCCTGCAAGTCTGCAGATCTTTGATTGGGGCTTGAGCTATTACGCGACCATCCTCAATCACCCGGTCATTACTGTCGCAGGATTGCTGCTGCTCGAAGCGACCATGCCGGTCATGTCGATCACTCCCGTGCCCACTACCGTGATGCTTGCCACCGCCGTGGTTGCCACGGCCGTGGTGGCCGCCCAATAAATTTTTGAGAAAACTCATGGTATTCGTCCCTCATCGATAGGTGACATCAGCACGAGCAAAAGGTGAAAGAAGTGTTCTGCTCGTTAGAATGACTTTTAAGTTAAAGTAAAAGTTCAAAATTAGCGTACGACAAAACGAAGCTGGTTTGTTTATGAAATTTAATTTAATTCGCCAGATGGCATTGACTACTCAAAGAGTCGGACCTGTCCGATTTTTTATCATAGCCTGAGCATTTACAATCGAAAAAGTCATTATCGCGATTCTGTCAGCATTGTAATCGCGAAGTCATCATGACGTTATCGTGTGGCGGAAATAATGCGCCTAGCGAGAGCTAATTTCTCATTTAATCCTATGCCTCACACATCCTAAGCGTCCTCAGGCTAAGGGGATCAAGGTCTCTGGCGCTCTGTACGGCCTGATTCGCTCAGTGTCTGTCGATGGCTTGCCGTTTAGCTCCCGACTATTCATAACCAGCGCCATGGATGAGCAGCTCCCTAGAGTTTGATAATGACACCTTCTAAATCCATTGTTCACATCCTGTTAAGTAAATGGATCCATGCTATTCGCAAAGTTAGACAGGAAGGCATCAGCACCAATTTACTCATCGCGCTAGTAACTTTTTGGTTGTTGTTGTTCGCGAACGCTGAGCTTTGGCGTGTGCTCTGGCGCCTGGCATTCAACACTGATGAAGTTAACTGGTTGCTCGCCGCCAGCCTGCCAGTCGTAGTGTTCGTTTGGGTGTTCACCGTACTTAGCTTGCTGTCATGGTCAAGACTCGCAAAACCTCTGCTGTGCCTGGTGCTGATCAGCGCGTCGTTCGCCAGCTACTTCATGAGTGCTTACGGCATCGTCATTGATTACACGATGTTCACCAACGTCGTGGAGACCGACGTCGGTGAGGTGTCCGAGCTACTGAACTGGAAACTTGGCCTCTGGGTGGCAATGGTAGGGGTATTGCCCGTCTACCTGATCTGTCTGGTGCCCCTGCGACGCAAGCCCTGGACCAAAGCGTTGGGTAGCAGACTCATCGTCCTGTCGCTCGCACTGGTAACCCTTGCTGGTATCGTGCTGAGCCAGTACCAGTCTTATGCCTCCCTCCTACGCAACAATCGGGAGATCCGGCTCATTCTGGTTCCCACCAATTTGTTTGCTGCCGGTCATGGTTACCTGAAACGCAAGCTGGCCACACCGAAAGCGCTGACCTCCATTGGTACCGACGCCGTGGTGACCAGGCAGGGAGCGGCTCGCAAACCCAAGCTGCTGGTACTGGCAGTGGGGGAAACCGCACGTTCCGCCAACTTCTCCCTTAATGGCTACTCCCGCGATACGAATCCAGAGCTGGAAAAGCGCAATGTCATCAGCTTCTCGAATGTGAGCTCGTGCGGCACTGCCACTGCGGTTTCCCTGCCATGCATGTTCTTGGACGTCGGGAGGGATGAGTACAAGGACGGCTTGGCCAAGAGCCGAGAAGGGCTGCTCGATGTGCTTCAGCGGGCAGGCATCAGTGTCATGTGGACTGATAACAATTCGGGCTGCAAAGGGGTCTGTGATCGGGTGCCAAACCACAAGGCTACCCAACACGCAGATGCTCAACTGTGTACCAGCGACGAGTGCAAGGACGGGGTGCTGCTTTCGGAGATGGAGGACTTCATCAAGCGTCAGGAAGGCGATGCAGTCCTGGTGCTCCACTACAAAGGTAGTCACGGCCCGGCCTACTACAAGCGCTACCCCCCGCAGTTCAAGAAATTCGGGCCGGTCTGCGAGACCAATGAGCTCGACAAATGTAAGCAGCAGGAGGTGATCAATGCCTACGACAATTCGATCCTCTACACCGACTACGTGACGGCCGGGCTGATCGACATCCTGGCTGCGAATACCAAATTCGACACTGCGCTCATGTACGTCTCAGATCACGGAGAGTCACTGGGAGAGGGTGGTCTTTACCTGCATGGGCTGCCCTATGCGATGGCCCCAGATGAGCAAACCAAGGTGCCATTGGTGCTCTGGATGTCTGATTCTCTCGCGAAAAGCGAACGCCTCAATGTGGGCTGCTTGAAAGCACAGACGAGCTCGCCACTGAGCCACGACAACCTGTTCCACACCGTACTCGGGATGATGAGCGTCCAGACATCCTCGTATAGCTCAGCTCTGGATTTTACGGCCCCTTGCAAGACTTTGACCGGAAGCACCTACTCAGGCCTCTAATACGGACTGAACGCGTGAGGTCGACAGCGCTTCCACATCGAGCTGCTTTGACAGCAGCCAGAAGCTCGACTAACTACATAGCAGTACTCAACAACCCAAGCGGAAAAGGAAATTTGCATGAGCATCAAGCCAGGCCCTAAACGCACCAACGAAGATGGCACTCCGGACAAGAGGCAGCGGGTCACGCCTGAGAAGCAGAAGGATCACCCAGACCTGAAACCCCACAAGCATAAAAAGGGGGAGTAGGGCAGAAAAGCAGCTCTTCGGAGCTGCTTTTTTATCTGCATACCGATAACCCATCCGCGTAAACGATCAACCACAATCAATCTGCTGGTCAATGTTGATGACCGCGTTCTTCAACCATAACGTTGTGAGTAACAACTAATTGGAAATGCCATGTCGGATAAGCACAGCGGCGATCTCAGCCGGGATGCCGAAGATCTCTACGAGGCACTTGCCCAGCTGGTGCGCATTTACCAATTCAGGGATCGCGACCGCATTTGCTGCTACGACGTATCGGTCACTCAGTGCCACGCGGTTGAAGCTTTGGTGAAGCTGGGACCACTGCGTCTCCAGGTCCTGGCCGAGCAGATGTTCCTGGACAAGAGCACAGCCAGTCGTGTCGTCGATACCCTGGAGCGAAAGGGGTATGTCACCCGAGTAGAGGATCCAGAAGATCGTCGGGCGGTCCAGGTGCAAGCCACCGAAGCCGGCGGCGAGCTGTACGAGCGGATTCGTGCCAGCCTGATCGCCGAAGAGAAGGCAATGATCAGCTGTCTGCCGCCAGAAGTACGTCAAGGGGCCCTGACGCTGCTACGCCAATTGACTCGTGCTGCCAAACTACGTTGTGGCTTGGCCACCGAATGCTGCCCAGCCCAGCCGCAAAAAAAGTGAAACCTCTTTAACAAAGTTGTTCCATTTCACCAAAGGAAGCCGGATGCACATTCGCCTCGCTGAAACCGGTGATGTTCAGGCCATTGCCGAGATCTACAACCAGGGGATCGAAGACCGCAGCTCTACGTTCGAGACCCAGCCGCGTACTGAAACTGATATACAGCCGTGGGTTGCCGATATGTCACGCTATCCGGTGCTGGTCGTCGAGCTCGACGGGGCGGTAGTGGCGTGGGCAAACCTGAGCAGTTACCGCGCGCGTTCCTGCTACGCCGGCATCGCCGACTTCTCAATCTATCTTCATCGTGACGTCCGCAGACGTGGTATCGGCAAGCTGCTGCTCAAGGCATTGCTCAGCGAGGCAGAGGCACGTGGTTTCTGGAAGGTCCTTTCCCGCATTTTCACCTTCAACGAGGCGAGCCTCGCGCTCTGCCAGTCCTGCGGCTTCAGGACGATTGGCGTCTATGAGAAGCACGCTTGCCTTGAAGGCCGCTGGCTGGATTGCGCGATCGTTGAACGGGTGTTTCCGTCGAACCAACCCGTTCTAGATGACGGAGCAGTTGAGGCATGAGATAGCCCGCGTCAGTCCCTACCCCCCTGAGGGTTGCCGAGGCGAAGTTCCTTTGCTTGGGCAGCCCGACGAAGTACAGGCCGGGCACCTGATCTGCCACGCCGTCTTGCTGCAGGACACGACCTTGCCGGTCGGCGACTGGAAGCTGTGCCAGAAACGCCAGGTTCGGCCGGAAACCGGTGGCGAAGATCAGCGCATCGGTCTGATGGGTGGTTCCATCCGGCCAGACGACGCCGTCAGGCACCACCTGCTGGAACATCGCTTTGCGCTGGAGCCGCCCGGTATCCAAGGCCTTCCGGTACTTGCCGGTATCCAGCACAGGCGTGCTCTGGTCACTCAACCAGCGCGTGTGCTCCAACCGGGTGAATTTCAACCAAGTGTGAAAATCGAGTCCCAGAATCCGCTGAGGGAAGAAGCGGATCTTCTCGCGGGTAGCCAGCACTACCTGTGCAACGCCTGCAAGTTCATAGGCAATCTGAACAGCGGAGTTAGCTGCCCCCACAACGACAACACGCTGGCCGTCAAAGGCCTCAGGTGTTCGATAAGCCGAGCTATGCAGACAGTATCCTGAAAAGTTCTCCAGCCCAGGAATGTCAGGCATGAAAGGACGGCTGAAGCCCCCTGATGCCACTACCACAGCACGCGCAGTTAAAGTCGCTCCGTTGGCGGTGCGAATCTCAAATGCCTTGTCCTTAAGTACGACCGCCACCACACGGGTACCGCCCTGAAAAGGCAGCTGAAACTCGGCGGCGTATTTCTCCAGGTACTGCACCACTTCGTCTCGCAGCGGGTAGCCCTTGGGATTGCCAGGAAACGCCCGCCCCGGCAGCGCGGAGTACTCCGCTGGTGAAAACAACTGCAGGCTTTCGTAGTAGTTACGCCAATTCCCGCCTGGGGATGTCTGCTCATCCAGGATGAGGTAATCCAAGCCGTGCTGCTGTAAATGCCAGCCAGTCGCCAAACCTGCTTGCCCACCACCGATGACGACCACATCCAGAACGCGATTCGAATCATTCATATGTGCGCACTCATACATATATAAGAGCAAAAAAAGCCCGTGCTACGGACAGCAGATCGAAACCAGACCTTTGGTTCGCTGGAGCAGGCCTTCCAGTCGCTCGACGATCGCCCCACCATTCACTTCATAGAACACCTGCCGACCCACCTTGGTGGCCTTCACGATCTTGGCTTCATGCAATACCTGCAGGTGCCTGGAGATCACCGAGCGCTCCTGTGGCAGCTCTTTGGCGATTTCGCCGACATCCGCCCGGCCGAGCAAAAGTACGCGCTTGAAAACCGCGACTCTGGAAGGCTCGCAAAGCGCTTTGAAGAAGGTCTCGTCTAGCGACTCGATGGCGGCTTCGATGGCTTGAGCACGGAGATTTTGGTTGGTCGTCATGCAGCCAATATATGTGCATGAACGCGCACATGTAAAGCCACCCATCATCGAGGGGTTGCGATACATTCGAAAAAGCGTATATTCGAAAAACCATATACACTCAGGGTACCAAGTGATGACTGGCAAGACCCGCGTTCTGTTTGTTTGCACCGCAAACGCCGCTCGCTCCCAGCTCGCCGAAGCTTTGCTCCGGCATACAGACCCTGTTCACTTCGAAGCTTTCAGCGCCGGGACCCAGCCTGGCGAGGTCGACCCGCGTACCTATGCCGCCCTTGAGCACCTCGCTATCGATACCAGCGCTTTGCGCAGCAAGTCCATCGACGAGTTCGCAGGGGAACGGTTCGACTACGTGATTACTCTGTGCGACAAGGCAGCCCACGAGTGCCTTACGTTGCCTGCCTTCGGCGAGGCTCTGGCGTGGAACTTCGAAGACCCTGTGACCAGTGACAAACACGATGCTTTCCGACACGCGCTTCACGAGATCCATGAACGCATCAAGATGTTCGTCCTTGTGAAAACCAAACACTGAGTAACCCCATGACTGACTCGCTGACCCCCACCAAAGTCTTCAAATGCCTCGCCGACGAAAACCGCATTCGGATGATGCTGCTGATCGCTCGCGAGGAAGAACTCTGCGTCTGTGAACTGACCTGCGCGCTGCAAGAAAGCCAGCCCAAGGTTTCCCGCCACCTGGCGCAGCTGCGTACGTGTGACCTGCTGGAAGACCGCCGTCAGGGCCAGTGGGTTTATTACCGGCTGCATCCAGAGCTGCCCGCCTGGGTACGTGAGGTCCTGGCGACGACGCTGGAGGCCAACCACGAGTGGCTGAGTACTAGCACCAAAAGACTGGACACCATGGGTGACCGCCCACAACGCGTCGCCTCCTGCTGCTGATCATTGCCGAGAAAAACCGATGAAAGTTCTGTTCCTCTGCACCGCCAATAGCTGCCGCAGCATCCTCTCCGAGGCTGTTTTCAATCATCTGGCACCGGCCGGCATGAAGGCCTACAGCGCCGGCAGCCAGCCAAAGGGCGAGGTGCATCCGCTTTCCATCACCGCGCTGCAGCGTGCCGGTATCTCCACCGAGGGCCTCAGCAGCAAGTCCAGCGACGCGCATGCCGAGCTGGCACCAGACTTTGTCATCACCGTCTGCGACAAGGCCGCTGGCGAAGCCTGCCCCGTGTTCTTCGGACCAGCTGTGAAAGCCCACTGGGGGCTTTCTGACCCTTCGGACCTGCAGGGCAACACCGCCGAATTGGACGCAGCGTTCGACGTCACGCTTGAGCAGATCAAACGACGCCTCAAGGCATTCCTCGCGCTGCCTTTCGAAAAACTGGATGCCGCCCAACTCAAGGTTGAGCTGGCCCGCATCGGAACGCTCTGACGTTTAGGGAGATCCACCATGAGCAAAAGCCGACTTTCATTCCTCGACCGCTACCTGACGGTCTGGATCTTTCTGGCCATGGGCCTGGGCATTGGTCTGGGCAGTCTGTTCCAGGGTTTTCCAGAGTGGCTGAACAGCCTGTCGGTAGGCTCGACAAACATCCCCATCGCCATTGGCCTCATCGTCATGATGTACCCACCTCTGGCGAAGGTGAAATACGAGGAGTTGCCGCAGGTCTTCAAGGACAAACGCATCCTCACGTTGTCCCTGATCCAGAACTGGGTGATCGGCCCGGTCCTGATGTTCGGGCTGGCCGTTGTCTTCCTTTCCGACAAGCCTGAGTACATGACCGGCCTGATCCTCATCGGATTGGCGCGCTGCATTGCCATGGTCCTGGTGTGGAACCAGATCGCCGGTGGCAACAACCAGTACGTGGCGGGCCTGGTCGCCTTCAACAGCATTTTCCAGATCCTGTTCTTCAGCGTGTACGCCTGGATCTTCCTGGGCTTGCTGCCGCCACTGTTTGGCCTTGAGGGTAGCGTCATCGAGACCAGCTTCCTCGAAATCGCCCAATCGGTACTGATCTATCTGGGCATCCCGTTCCTGGCCGGTTTCCTGACCCGCAAAATTCTGATCAGCAGCAAGGGCGAGACCTGGTACCAGGAGTGCTTCATCCCGAAGATCAGTCCACTGACGCTCGTGGCGTTGCTGCTGACCATCGTCGCCATGTTCAGCCTGAAAGGCGACATGGTGCTGCAACTGCCGCTGGATGTGCTGCGCATCGCTATCCCGCTGACCATCTACTTCGTGGTGATGTTTTTCATCAGCTTCTGGATGGGCAAGCTGCTGGAAGCTGACTACCCGCGCACCACTGCACTGGCATTCACCGCAGCAAGCAACAATTTCGAACTGGCCATTGCCGTGGCCATCGCCACCTTCGGTCTTGCCTCGCCGGTCGCGTTTGCCACCGTCATCGGGCCATTGGTGGAAGTGCCGGTACTGATCTCACTGGTGGGCGTGGCCTTGTGGCTCAAGCGCCGCTGGTTCGATCAGCCATCTGGCGCCTTGTCTCAGGAGTAAATCATGACCGAACACCACATCCCCAATATCAACAACGATCTGGTCGACCTGCCGACAGAAGACAAACTGGCAGTCGAGCAAAAGTCCACCCACAAGCCTCGCATTCTGCTGCTGTACGGATCGACCCGCGAACGCTCGTTCAGCCGCCTGCTGACGGAAGAAGCCGCACGGCTGCTGGAGCACTTCGGTGCCGAGACGCGGATCTTCAACCCGACCGGGCTGCCACTGGCGGATGACGTGCCCGATGACCACCCCATGGTCAAGGAGCTGCGCGATCTGGTGCTGTGGTCCGAAGGCATGGTCTGGTGCTCGCCGGAACGCCACGGTGCAATGACCGGCGTGTTCAAGTCGCAGATCGACTGGATTCCACTGAGCATGGGCGCAGTGCGCCCCACTCAAGGCAAAACCCTCGCGGTGATGCAGGTCTGCGGCGGCTCGCAGTCGTTCAACGTGGTCAACCAGCTGCGCGTCCTCGGCCGCTGGATGCGCATGTTCACTATCCCTAACCAGTCGTCCGTGCCGAAGGCCTATCTGGAATTCGACGAGGCGGGCCGCATGAAGCCCTCTTCGTACTACGACCGTGTCGTCGACGTGATGGAGGAACTGGTGAAGTTCACCCTGCTGCTTCGTGATCGTTCCGACTACCTGGTCGATCGCTACTCCGAACGTAAAGAGTCGGCTGAAGACCTATCCAAGCGTGTCAATCAACGATCCATTTGAGGCTTTGTGAGCATGCAATTGCACCCGTATTCCGTGCTGGCTAATTCTGAACTGGTCGGCCAGCTGATCTTCACTCCGTGCCCAGGTACCAAAGAGACATCGGTATCTCAGGCGTTGGAAACGCTGCGCGAAGCCGGCGCGAGCGCGCTGGTAACTCTGATGCCGAGTGAAGAACTGCTGCAGAACGAAATCGATCTGCTTCCCGTGGAGTGTCAACTGCTGGGCCTCGAATGGTTCCACCTGCCGGTCGAGGACGACGAAGCACCCGGTGAGCCGTTTGCTGCCGCCTGGGACACTCACCGGGAACGCCTGAAAGAGCTGGTGATGACCGGTAAGACGATCGCCATTCACTGCAAGGGAGGCTCTGGACGCACCGGCCTGTTTGCGGCCCGTCTGATGATCGAGTGCGGCATTCCTGTGCAAGAAGCTGTTGCCCAGGTCCAGGCCCTGCGCCCGCGTGCGATCCAGAACCCTGCGCACGTTGGATACATCAACCAGTTCAGCGACACCCTCTAACCTTTCGCTAATCGCGATTCGAGAACAAGAACATGGCTATCAAAGTAGGCATCAATGGGTTTGGCCGTATTGGTCGCTTGGCGCTTCGCGCGTCCTGGGACTGGCCGGAATTCGAGTTCCTGCAGATCAATGACCCTGCCGGCGACGCAGCGACCCACGCCCACCTGATCAACTTCGATTCGGTGCACGGGCGCTGGCATCGTGAGGCGAGTGCTGAAGGCGACTCGGTGATGATCGAGGGCAAGCGCATCAAGGTCACCGCGAACAAGACGATTGCCGACACCGACTGGTCGGGCTGCGATCTGGTTATCGAGGCCAGCGGCAAGATGAAGTCGGTGGCCGTGCTTCAGGCCTATCTGGATCAAGGCGTCAAACGCGTGGTGGTCTGCGCTCCGGTGAAGGAAAAGGGTGCACTGAACGTGGTGATGGGCGTCAACCAGCACCTGTTCGACCCGGCGCAGCACCGTATCGTGACCGCCGCCTCCTGCACCACCAACTGCCTGGCACCGGTGGTCAAGGTGATTCACGAGAACCTGGGCATTCGTCACGGTTCGATCACCACCATCCACGACCTCACCAACACCCAGAGCATCCTCGATACGCCGCACAAGGACCTGCGCCGCGCCCGTGCCTCGGGCATGAGCCTGATCCCGACCACCACGGGTTCGGCTACTGCGATCGCTGAGATCTTCCCCGAGCTACGCGGCAAGCTGAATGGTCACGCCGTGCGTGTACCGCTGGCCAACGCCTCGCTGACCGACTGTGTGTTTGAAGTCGAGCGCGAGACGACAGCTGAGGAGGTTAACGCGCTGCTGAAGGCGGCGGCCGATGGACCACTGAAAGACATCCTTGGCTACGAAGAGCGCCCCCTGGTGTCTATCGACTACCGCACTGATCCACGCTCCTCGATCATCGACGCGCTGTCGACCTTGGTGGTCAATGGTACACAGGTGAAGATATATGCCTGGTACGACAACGAGTGGGGCTATGCCAACCGTGCGGCAGAACTGGCACGACTGGTCGGCGCGGCGGAGTAAACGGCGATCATGAAGGCGTTGTCAGCCCTATCTGGGGAAGTGCGTCAGTACCTGCTGATTACCGGCAACTACTGGGCCTTCACCCTCACCGACGGTGCATTGCGCATGTTGGTGGTACTGCACTTCCATTCGTTGGGCTACACGCCGCTGCAGATCGCCGCGCTGTTCCTGTTCTACGAAGTGTTTGGCGTCATCACCAACCTAGTGGGCGGCTACCTCGGCGCCCGCCTGGGGCTCAACCGCACCATGAACATCGGCCTGGGCATGCAGGTGCTGGCCTTGCTGATGCTCACGGTTCCGGCAGCCTGGCTGACAGTGCCGTGGGTGATGGCCGCCCAGGCGCTGTCCGGCATCGCCAAGGACCTGAACAAGATGAGCGCCAAGAGCTCCATCAAGCTTCTGGTACCGGATAGCCAGCAAGGCACTCTCTACAAATGGGTGGCCATCCTCACGGGCTCGAAGAACGCGCTCAAAGGCGTGGGCTTTTTCCTCGGCGGAGCATTGCTCGCGTTGCTTGGCTTCACGCTGGCGGTGCTGGTTATGGCAGCAGTACTGGCCCTGATCTGGATCGGCAGTCTAGTGCTGCTGAACAGGGACTTGGGCAAAGCCAAGGCCAAGCCGAAGTTCCGCGACATGCTGTCCAAGAGCCGGGCCATCAACATCCTTTCGGCTGCACGACTGTTTCTCTTCGGTGCCAGGGACGTCTGGTTCGTCGTGGCGCTGCCGGTGTACTTGAGCACCGCGTTTGGCTGGGACTTTTGGCTGGTCGGTGGCTTCTTGGCCGCGTGGATCATTGGCTATGGCATCGTCCAGTCGTTTGCTCCTCACATCACCGGCAAGAAGCGCGGTCATGTACCCGACGGTCGAGCGGCCTTTATCTGGGCGATCGCCCTGGCTGGATTGCCCGCGCTCATTGGTCTGGGCCTATCGGCAGGCTGGTCGGCCCAGGTAGTGCTGCTCGGCGGGCTGATGCTGTTCGGTGTGCTGTTCGCGGTGAACTCATCGCTGCACAGCTACCTGATCGTCAGCTATGCCAAGCAAGACGGCGTTTCCCTGGACGTAGGTTTCTACTACATGTCCAACGCATTGGGCCGGCTGATCGGCACGTTGCTTTCAGGTTGGGTGTTCCAAGCCTCTGGCCTGGAGGCATGCTTGTGGATTTCCAGCACGTTCGTATTCGCTGCTGCACTCATCTCGATAGCACTGCCAAAGCAAAGCAATACGACCAGTACCTTGGCCTGAGGTCGCTCACTACAGCCAGCAGACAGGGGAGTCCTGGCCACAGCGCCGGCTTAGGCGCTGGAGCCAGGAGGTCCATCGACGATGCGATAAAGTCCAGAACTTCCCGGCACGTGCGTGGCAAGCAACCGCCAATAAACGCTCGCCACGCCAACCCCTACCTTTCCAAGCGTACCCGCAACCGTCTGGCACGCTCTTGGAAAGCGGTATCACCACCTTCCAAGATCTCACACACTGCTGTCCGGACTTCACAGTTCTCAAGGCCGCCCGAAACATACGTGATAGGCGGTAAGCCGCCTGGAGTATTGGGCCCCGAGGATGCCACGATGATCTGATCAGCATCAGTGTTGATCACTAGGTTGGCATTGTGCGTCACCATGATCACCTGACGTTTCGCTTTTGCCGCGATAAATAGGTCGACCAGCTCATCGAAGACCGATTTGGGATCGAGGTTCTCCTCCGGCTGGTCAATGATCAGGGGGCGATCATCCGCATCATCGAGCGCGAGATAGAGCAGTAGCAGTACGATCCCGCGCGTGCCAGGTGAAAGCTTTCTAATATCGATACCGTCGTACAGGATCTCGTAACTGACAGTCATGTGGTCGGTGCTATAGAGCCAGGTAGCGAACTGCTTGGACCAAGCGCGGAACTCCGCCTGCTGGGCTTGTGCAACCGGAGCATGATCAATGAAGTGCTTGCGATATTTGTCCATGAAGGCTGCCATCGCCGCTTGGATGTCCTGAGCCGAACCAGTCTCCCAAGCTGCTTTGAGATCCTTCGTAGCCGCGGTGATCAGCGACCCGCGCCCGTTGAACGGTCCTGCCTTGCGCCGATCAAGCAGCTTCTCTTCACCAATTTCACCCCAAGCGGCGACGTCGGCAGTCCGTCGAACCAAGATGCCTAGTTTTTTCAAGGTCCCTGAGGATTCGCCAAGACGAGCCATTAAAGGTGCATAGAGATCGGCCAAGGCATCTTGCTCATTGATGATCGCCTCAAACACCCGGCCGTACGTCTCACTGCGTTCAGCCTGCAGTGCTTTGCGGCGGGCTTCCGCCCCTTGAGCATCTGTGAGCTTGGTTTCGAGAGCCTTGAGCGTCGCGTTTTCCTGAGTAATACGGTCGGTCAACGCCTTGAATTGCTCTTGAATAAGCTTATCTGCGCTGAACAACGCTTCAAGGCGGGTCATTTCAGCAGCGATAGGCGCCAGAGGAAGCGTTGCAAGATCCACAGTGTCGGCAATCAACGGGACCAGAGGGTCACCGGGTACCGGTGGTACTCCACGTAGCTTGATGATCTCCTGATCAGACCACTGAATGTATCCGGCAAGACTCTTGTCGACATCCCCCTTGTAGACCAGAAGAAACTGTTCCCATTGCTCCTGTCCTAAACCACTATTGGCATGTCTGGCTTGAACCTGCCGGAGCATTTCGGGCGCTCCAGTGGCCCGCATACTCTTGACCTCGTCTTGCAGGGCCACGAAGGTCCGCCGCTGACTGCTGTAGGCCTGAATCCGACTGCGCATCTTCTCTGCGGCCGCGCTAAGCTGCGCATGCCGTGTCGCATGAGCCTCTGTGCCCTGAACGACGAGCTTTGCCAAGTCGACAGAATATCCAGCGATCTGCTGTTTTTTCTGCGCAACCTGGAAGCCTAGCGAGGCAACCGAGCTCTCTTTCTCAAACTCAGTGGCGATTCGCTCCGAGATGTCATCTATCGCGGCAGCCTCTCGATCCCTCGACTGCTGGAAACGGCTTGTCAGCTGTTCTCGCAGCTGTTCAAAGTCAATCGCCCCGTCTCGACTGTCGGGGCTATGGGAGTCAAAAATTACCCGCTGGATCTCATCAACGAGGCCGTCTGACATGCCCTTCGCGGAGCACAACTCCTCGACGAACTGCTGCGAGAGGTAACGAGCTCGCGGGAAGGCCATATGCCCGTTGGCATCTCTTCCATCTAAAGCGCGCTCAACCGACGCGCCACCTCCCCAGGTCAGGGTCGTAGAAGCGTTGCCGATCAACCTACGAGCACGGGCCAGAAATGACGCACTACTATTTTCGTCCGCGTCCCAGCTCTCTTGGGTGATCGCATCGCAGCCCGCAGCGATAATGTCCGCCAGCGCCGTTTTTCCCGAACCTCTCGCCCCAATGATGGCAACAAGGCCTGGATTGAGCGGTATATCTGGAGTCGCCGCCCAGTCCGCGCGGTTTATCCTCACGTGAGAAATGACCTGGGACGGCAGCGCCGATCGAGGCGGCAACTCGCCTACATAGGCTCGTCCCTCTGGATCGATGCATGCTTGGCGAAGAGAATCAAAATCCAGCGCACCTTTGATCCAAGAAAACCGGTTATCCACCGGCTGACCAATTGATTTCTGGTCATGTGAATCACTGCCATGAAGGCATGGCTTGCAGCCACCATAACGAAGGCGCAGGTCCTCAGCCGTCATGGCAGGTCGCTGGCCGAGCCAGAATTCACGCTGGGCCGGATGGCTGGAAAAGATGATGTGAGCAAACTTCTCGATTTCTTGCCGCAGGGTCGCATCGGCCGCCTGTCTAACCCCGGACGTACCGTCACTCGCGTTACCCGCGACAGCGACCAACGTATTTTTTTTGGCCCAGTCGCTTTCCCCAAGCACCTTTCGTAGCTGGTCAAAATTGACCTTGAACTGCGTCGCCCCATGCCGCAACGCCGCGAGCTCATCCACAATCAAGGGATCTGCACACTTACCGAGCTTGATCAGCTCTTCTCGCGTGCAATCGAAGCGGTCACCGAAGGCATGGAACTGGAGCCGCTTGAGGATGCGCTTGATCTCATCTATGTGATCGGGATCTTCAGGACTGACGAGAAGGTGAAGGTTCACATAACCCGTTTTGGCGAACACATCCAGACGAAGCTCGATGTTGGGGAAGATGAGCTGAACCCCCGGCAAACGGCCGGCTTCTTTGTGCTTGAGAATTTGCTCGTAGGTGTCCGTGACATAGTAGTCAGTCACAGCGATCGCTTCGACTGCAGGCTGTAGCCCTTCAAGGGAGCTGAGGTAGGCCTCCCACGGATCGTTTGAGCCAAACCGGTTATTAAGAACCGTACCAGGAGCGTGGATATGCGGCTCCCACCGATGCCATTCAGATCCCCTGCTAATCATCTGAAGCCCCCATTGCCGTAGTCTCCATACCTGGACCGCGAAGGTTTTATCGGAGCTTAAACGAGAGCGATGGGTGTTTCCTATGGCTATTTGATGGCGCTGCGCCATGTCCTTCCCACGTGGTGCTCGAGCTGGTCGCTTTCCAGATGAGACGGACTAGTGAGCAAATGATCGGGAGCTTATGCTTTGAACAACGGTTCGCGGAATGTGAATAGCGCCTGGCATATCAGACCCATGCGCCATGGTCCGGAGCGGCATCGACGACAAAGGAGGCGGTTTTTAGTGGCGATCTCAAGTGAGCTCACTCATGATCAACAGGCAGTAGCCCTAAAAACCGCGCTGCGGGTGCTCGAGGAGTGGAATGCCACTCATGATCAGGTGTGCAGCATCCTCCGCATCTCGCCGTCTTCGCGAAAGCGTATCGCCCACCACCCTGACGCCGTGCTGCGCCTCGACACTGACCAATTGCAGCGTGTCAGCTTGGTGCTGAACATCCACGCCGCCTTACGAAATACCTTTGACAACCAAGCGAACGTGAAGGGTTTTCCTTCCATGAAGAACGACAATGCCTTCTTCCAAGGTCGTTCCCCCTTAGAGGTGATGTCAAAAGGAAGCCTCATCACACTGTACGAAACCTACAAGCGGCTCGATCACCTCCAGTGGAGTGGCTAATACCCAGCGCACGCTTTCGCGGGTAGCAGACCGCAGATCCATCGAAGGGGATGCTGAGGTCCCATTGAGGTGATCCCAAGTCACCGCGGAAGTCACTGATGTACTATCTCCCATCTACTTTTCTCAAGAGAGTGTTGCTTGCTACCAAAAAATGCACCGGTCACAGAGCCATTCGATGAGGAATACTTTGCGTCGACCATCTTAAGAAACAATGAACTCTGCGGGATAGTCGAAAACGAGTCCCGGTATCTTGAGATCACCGAGTTCGAGTTGAATGTATTGAAGTTAGGAGACACTAGGGCATTTCGCGGAATCTTTGGCCCTGATGCCTTGAGCAGGCATACTCTCTATCCGATAGCTATATTGTTCGATAGGGTCCGATACCGATCCGCGTCTGTACTGCCCAGGGGACCATTTAGGGTATGCGCTCAATGTGTCATTGAAGATGTGCAGCGCCTAGGTACCGCCTATATACACCGCACCCATGTAACTCCAGGACCGCTGGGCGTTGAAGTATGCCATCGACACGCATCGCCCTTGCTGGAGAACTGCCCTACCTGCAAAGTAACATTGCAGCGGCACAAGATTACGAAGCTAAGTTCATGCCTAACCCATGAGCGCTATGGCAAGGCGCATGCGGTGCAAAGCTCATCCGAACATAATTATTCTAAATTCGTTTATGACGTACTGAATTTACCATCCCCCGAAGAGTTTCGAGTTTTTTCCATCCCCGCCATAAATCGTTCTCTGGAGGTTCACGGTTATGAAACTCCATCAATTAGTAGCTATTTCCAGTTTTGTATAAATGAAGACCCTACCACGGCGATTGATGAACGGATTTACTTGCAAGCTGAAGCCGCCATAAAAAGTTCGCCTCGTACACCTATGCAGTTATTCACTCGGGTCGCATATCTCCTGTACGGCAACCTAGACAATTTCATGACCGCTATGAATGCCTGTCGCGCCGACAATGATTGACGCAACTTCACTCTCCGCCAGATGCAATACTCTTATGTTAGCCTGCCTGAATAGGCTGGACCGAGTAATATTCACATTTTTCATAGCTAGGAAACGAGCGGCCCAGTGTAGCTTTCTGAGCTGATGATCATGCCGGCTTTCCAAACACGCCTTGATGAACGCCGTAGACCTGGGCAGCTTCCGCTGCTGTCGAAACGCATCAGGAGGTACAGATAAGACGCGACACAGAGCCGCTAGTGAAATAAGAACTGGCCTACCTGGCAACGCGTATAAGTCATCCAAAGCGCGTGACAACCTTGCGACTAGCTCACGGTCTCTCCCGTCCCAGTCAATGTTATCGTTAACTGCCAAACGCTTCGCATGACAAGAAATATAGTTTCGGAGCCATGCCCGGTCGTGACGATATAGCCAAGTATAATTTTGCGCCTTCTTAGCTGGACCTATAGCGTAGCTTGTAGTAAAGGATTGTCGTCTAGCGACCAGCTCAAAATGGGGCGCAGGCGACGCTTGAGACACGGCTTTGAGTAACGGAGCAGGGCAAAATTTCACACTTTCAGCATCGTCTTGGATTAGGCATTGAAGGTCTACACCAAATGAATTGAGGAAAACATAGAAAAAAATGGGGTGATGGCTTGAGGCGCGTGCCCGTAGCAAATTGAATGGCCAAACTACTTTTTCACCGTGGAGCTCGAACAACCTGCAAAATTCGTCTCGTGGCGGATATAGCTCAGTAGCTTCTAGAAAATGCTCTGCAAGCATGCCAGCACGCACCCTCCCACGCGAAATATACCCAGCTCTGTCTAAGACGAATAAAAGATAGCGGGCCTGAAGCAGGCTGGAGATCGCTCGAGGGTGGGACCTCCCCCAATCCACGATGTCTGCAAGCTTCGCAAGCCGGCAGAAATACGCAGTAGGCGCAGACTCGATCTCCTCACGTCCCCGAAGCCGAATCACATCTGAGGGAAGAAAAAACTGGTTGAAATAGCCGAACCGTGGGTCGGATAGAACGCGCTGCAGGGAGCAATGATGGACCGGGCAGACATGTACGCCAGTGGCTTGGTGACCGACATGCCAGTAAGACACCCCATGTACCGAAACGTCCACGGCGACACATCGGGGGCAGTATTGCCGGACGCGGAACCGCTCAAATCCAGCTGCTGTGATACCCAACGTCATCTTGAGCCCATCAGACTGGGCCGACTGCATCAGCTGCCTGGCCCGCCTGGCTATCCCAGGGGAAAGAAAAGGGTCGAAGTATGGAAGTAGCGTATGGCTGTCCGCCAGGCCGCCAAAGCCTGACGAAGCTTCAAGGCGGCTCAGATAACACGGCAGGTCAGATGCGTAGCTGCGAGTGACGCTCCCAAACAGATCAGTCAGCGTCCGCCGGACCCCGACACCTCCAGAGATCTGATGGTAACGGGTTACCAGGCTGGTGATAGTTTCATCTGGAAGGGGCGTAGGGAAGTTCAGCACAGAAGCCATATCATCCCGCTCCCTACCATCACCAAAGATCTATTTTGCCGTCCAATGTAGTAAAGCCCTTCTCGGCAGCAGTGGCTTCCCAGTCATCGGATTCCGCGATCTGCTGCGCGTCGCTAACTACCGAAGGATCAGCCACTGCAGCCAAATGGCCGCGCCTGCGACCAGCAGATTTCTCGGCTGTGTCAATCGACAGAGGGTCGGCCAGAGGGGTACGGTGAATAAGCGATCCAGCTCGCCGTGCCTGGCGCAGATGAGCCGCAGCGAGCATCTGCGCCACTTGTTCACGGGCCGGCATCATGTCTTCGAAATCGCCGATTTGTAGTGGATCACGGCTGCGTAGAGCCTCTATGGGCTTATGCAGAATGATCATCTGCCGTTCATAGACTTTTCGGTAAAGGGCGGGGGTAATTTTCTCGTCGTTCGATAGTGCGTACCACTGGGTTAGCATCATCAATTTCGCTAGGAAATCAGTATTCCCCTGGCTCAGGTCGTACAATGTTTCGTTAAGCTCGGGCGTGAATTGGACCAGCTCCCTTGTCCAATTGTAGGCAAGGAAGGTTTGTACCAAGGCACTCCATTCGTCGTCGTCGATCCGAAACCGATCAAAGTAATAATCGCTCATGCCAAGGGCACGCCTTGCGTTTCGAACAACCTTGGAGAAAAGTTTGAAGGTGGAGTTCGTGCCGGAATAAACTAGCGGTATGCCCGAATCATTAGATAGGGTCAGGAAAAAATTGAGAATGCGCTGCTTTGCTTCAGTATCAGCTAACAAATTTAGATTCTGTAACTCGTCAATAATTAAAACGCCCACATTGAAACTGCGGCTGAGCTGACTGACGTGCTGAAGCAGCATACTGACACTCGCTCTTGGCTTCATGTACCTATCAGTATAATCACTGCCGATTGCTGCATCGAGCGCAGCGAAAAAAGCAGCACACAGACCGCGCGGGGAGCCATCGTGAGGACAATCAATTTTTAGCCAGACAACCTGCGTCCTATTCAAGGCCTTACCGGCATATCGCTTGTGGACAATCACTTGAGGATAGGTCTTGACCACGCTGTTTAGCATTGTGGTTTTCCCCATGCCACTCAACCCAAAAATTGCGAGCGAGGATGCAGAGGATTTGAAGCCGCAATGCCGTAGTTGAGAATCGTCAGCTGCATGAAGCATGGCCACAGCGTTCCGATCAAAGGGGTTTCGAGCAGTGTAGCCTGCCCTAATCAGTTGGCTTAGGGACGCTTCGAACTGAAGATGCAGTTCCATAGGTACAACAATGTCGCTAATACGGCTAACGCAGTGCGCTCTGAGCTTTGCACTCAATGTCATCTCTGCCGCGCTGGGAAATTCGGGAAAATTGCAGAGCAGTTCGCCTATAGCCTCATCTTCATGGATGGCGGGAAGCGCCTCTATCAGAGGGTTGCCGTCATAATGAGCGAGCCCGGTCGGAGTGTAGATCGCAGCAGATGAGCGAAGCATTATTCAGGCCTTTTGAGCTTGGAGGAGATCAAACTCAAAACGACCTTCTTGCGCGCTGTGGGCTCGCGCGTCGAGACGTCTTGATCCGATTGCTCAGCGGAAGGTGGCGATGAGAGCGCCAAATCGTCGGTCTTCAATCGCGATAGATCAGCACTGTCTGCTGCCCGAAGCACCACTACCTCTGAACGGCGATTAACTAACTTATTGGCCTTTGCCGCAGCTTTGGATGGCGGAGCGGGCGAGGCCTGTTTCATTTTTTTCGCTTGCTGGGATATTTCATCGTTGGCATCTCTTGTCCGAGCTGCTTTGTTGAGCCGGTCGTACTCTTTGTCAGGTGATACTTGCTTCAAGATCGCAATCCGGTCTTCAACCTCCTCTAGCCGAAAACCGCTATATTTTTCCTTCAGGTACTCAACTACTTCCAAGCGAACGAAGCCCGCCCCATCACGGATCCAAACATTATCAACGCTATTTGGGTCATACCAAACCTTCAGCCGCTGGACGCCGAAGTTATGAGCTTTGGCAAACCATTCCTCGCGCTGAGCCAGGGCGCAGGTGTAGTACACCCCTTTGAAGTAAATACCCGCTCGGCGTACGGTTGCTAGCGCGGAGGGTAATAGACCAATCTTGATCTCCGTATCCGTGCGAGTCTTTAGCCTCAGGAGATTATTCTCCATTCCCCACTTCCAAATATCGATCGGATAGAGATCTATCTCATCCCGGACCATATCGTTAGTGGCGAGATGTGGTAAATGTAGGGTGGAGTTGTGGTAGAGGATTTCATTAATAATGATTGACGTGAACTGATCTAAATCGTACTGAGCATCCAGCTGATAATCGCGATCCCCACGCTCGTTTCTTCGAGCGTCGACGCCACCCGGCATGAACTTAAGGCTAAGCCCTTGATTAATGAGCTTGAAACGACTCTCTACGATGGACTTCCAATCAGGCCTGTAAGGGGGCGCAATTTTCAAAATCACATCAAGGGTGTTGGAAAACTCCTCGCCTGCATGACTAAGCAGCTCCGCCCGGTCTGCTGAAACCTCAGCCGGGATGTGATGGCACGGCCACTCATCTTCATCGATTGTTATGCCATAGCGCTTGCAATAATCCACTTTGCTTGTAAATGCGTTGTATAACGCATGGCGAGCACCCTCCCAGCTTGGACCTTCGAGTCCGACGTGTACTCCCACAATCATGCGCGAATAGGCATCCACTACAATATAAAGTACAGGCCTTCCTATGATCCAATTTCTATTCACACGGTGGACGAGATAAATATCTGCAATAGTGGCGTCTATCTCGTATCGATGAGCCGGGCCGGATACACCATCAACAGCACTACCTTTAATAGCGCGATGGTCTTTAAGCCAACGAATCTCACCGGCGTGGGACTTCAGTATAGACAGACGATCGAAGTATTGACCCGAGTATCGTCTGAACTGGGTTATGGTCGGATGTTTACCGCGTTTGACATCTCCGACAGTCCCATCTGAATGTATCTCTCGATAATAGTTTTGGATCATCCAGTCGAAAGATTTCTTAACT
This sequence comes from Pseudomonas sp. 1121_17, assembly GCF_052850745.1. Lineage (NCBI taxonomy): Bacteria > Pseudomonadati > Pseudomonadota > Gammaproteobacteria > Pseudomonadales > Pseudomonadaceae > Pseudomonas > Pseudomonas sp. 1121_17. The sequence goes on along the minus strand of NZ_VXCX01000009.1, from coordinate 141,208 downwards.
GAAGACTCCTGTTTGTTGACATACCTTAGAAAGGACGTCTCAATGCAGATCAGGTCAAAGTCATTGATTCGTATCGCTCGATCCTTCTTGACGATTCCACGGTAGAGCGGCGGCCTCCCTGGTTGAGCGCCCTCCTTGTAGACCTTCCGTTTTCCTGGGGCGCCCCACTTGGTCGATTGCCAAAGGAATACGTTTTTGGACTGACCATGCGCCCAATATCTATAGAGTAGCCTATAGATCATCACTCGCGAAACGTTCAGCCTAGCCGCATGGTCAGCTACGAGCTTACCGAAGCCACCATCCACAAACATATCGCCGGCGGTTTTATCTACGACGATGTCTTTAATAAGCTTCCATGCTTTTTCGCGTGACAATTTTTCTTTATCACTGAGCTCGTCCTCATCCTTAAGCATGTATGCCGCAGGGAGGTCCTGCTCAACTCGGAGGATTCCCTGCTCCAGCTCGTAGGAAATCTCCTCAATGCCGATCACGCCTGGCTTCTTCAAGGGGTACTCAAGCCCAATGATCAGCGCCTGCCCGGTACTATGGTTAATATCTATAATCCTTGAGACCGACTTTATTAAGGCGGATTCGAGTACCGGGACTAAGACATAATTAATGGGCAATTTCACAACGTGACCTCACCGAAATATACCGCTGTGGAGGGCACTGTTAGCCCCATCAGAGGCTTAGATATTCCAAGTTCGAACTCATCTAAATTAACTATGATTCGCTTATGCCAAATAAGATAAAAAACTAGCTCTTTTACAACCGAGTATTCTATATATACGTTCTGACTGATAAGCCTCAACAATCGCCTCAGTGAAATACGCTCTACTTCGACTGGGTCGGCAGCACTCAGGAACTGCAGAATCTTCTTGACGTTGTTGTCAGATGCAATAGACAAAGGCAAATTGGCATAGCTTCGAATGATGATGAGATTCTTGATCTTCATGTGTGGAAGATCTTCGAAGAAGCATAGCTTCGATTCGACTCCACGCCGCGCCCAATACTCTTTCTCGATTTCTTGCTTTTCGAAGATGCGCTTTCGCTTTTCGACAGAAGCGTTAGCTATTTCACTTCGATATTTAAGTGAAATTGCGACAAGCGTCGTCGCATCAGCTCCAGCGCGGGTGTAGCTAAGCATGAAGTCTGCGGTGTGAACGAACGGCACATCCGTACCGATATAACGGGCGGGCTTGATATTTTTTTGCAACGCGATGGAGTGGGTCTCATCGTAATCAAGCAGCGGGAACTGCTCACGGATGTCCGTGATGTCTTGATTGAACTCCATCAGGACGAAGAAACTGAATTCGCCATTGGACAAGCAGTGATGCCCGCGAGCGACCCGGACTCCAGGCACGACTCTGGACGTGCCCCTGGAAGGAACCGACCGGATTTTGAGCCAGGGCCGGTAGGACTCACGTTCACCGCTGCCGACGCCTTTTTTGATCAGCTTCTCGAGGTAATCCCTGCTAACAAGCTTTCCCCGACGCGGATTGAAGGCCGCGGGAGGTGTCGGATTGGGCTGGGAGGGATTCATAGCGGCGCCAGCCTCGGAGTGCAAATCGCTTCAAATCGACGATGCGGCCGCTATACAGCCGCTTGAACCCCGATTTTACGCCTCCGAGGGGCTTGTTACCTACTTAATTTCGCTTGTTACCTACTTAATTTTTTTTGTTACTCCCTTTTTTAGGAAGCAACAACCAAACCGCCCTCCCAGCTTCACATCACTCCACCGTAACCGACTTAGCCAAGTTCCGCGGCTGGTCGACATCGGTCCCCTTCAGCACCGCCACGTAGTACGACAGTAACTGCAGCGGGATGGTGTAGAGGATCGGCGCGAGCGCATCGGCGATGTGCGGCACGTTGATAACGTGGATGCCTTCTGCATTGCTCATGCCGGCGTGCTCATCGGCAAACACCACCAGCTCACCACCGCGGGCGCGGACTTCCTGCAGGTTGGACTTGAGCTTCTCCAGCAGTTCGTTGTTCGGCGCGACGGTGACTACCGGCATGTCGGCGTCTACCAGCGCCAGCGGGCCGTGCTTGAGCTCGCCAGCTGGGTAGGCTTCAGCGTGGATGTAGGAGATTTCCTTGAGCTTGAGCGCACCTTCCATGGCTACCGGGTACTGCGCGCCGCGGCCGAGGAACAGGGTGTGGTGCTTGTCGGCGAACAGCTCGGCGATCTTTTCGACCACGCCGTCCATCGCCAGCGCTTCGCCCAGGCGAGTCGGCAGGCGGCGCAGCTCTTCGACCAGCTCTGCTTCTACACCGGCTTCGAGGGTGCCACGCACGCGGCCAAGGGCCAGGGTGAGCAGCATCAGCGAGACCAGCTGGGTGGTGAAGGCCTTGGTCGAGGCAACGCCGATTTCCGGGCCAGCCAGGGTCAGCAGGGTTAGGTCGGACTCGCGCACCAGCGAGCTGATGCCGACGTTGCAGATGGCCAGGCTGCCGAGGAAGCCGAGCTCTTTGGCATTGCGCAGGGCGGCTAAGGTGTCGGCGGTTTCGCCCGACTGGGAAATCGACACGAACAGGGTGTCTGGCTGCACTACGACCTTGCGGTAGCGGAACTCGCTGGCGACTTCGACCTGGCAAGGGATGCCGGCCAGGCTTTCCAGCCAGTAACGAGCAACCATACCGGCGTGGTAGCTGGTGCCGCAGGCAACGATCTGCACATTGCGTACTTTGGCGAACAGCTCGGCGGCTTGTGGGCCGAAGGCTTGCACCAGCACATGGTCACCGCCCAGGCGGCCTTCGAGAGTGCGCTGCACCACCGCTGGCTGCTCATGGATCTCCTTGAGCATGAAGTGGCGATAAGTGCCTTTGTCGGCTGCTTCAGCGCCTTCGTGGTACTGCACGGTTTCGCGTTGCACCTGTGCGCCGGCCTGGTCCCAGATGGTGATCTGGTCGCGGCGGATTTCGGCGATGTCGCCCTCCTCCAGGTACATGAAGCGGTCAGTGACCTGGCGCAGGGCCAACTGGTCGGAGGCGAGGAAGTTTTCGCCGTGGCCGAGACCAATCACCAGCGGGCTGCCGCTGCGTGCGGCGACCAGGCGGTCCGGCTGCTTGATGCTGATCAGCGCCAGGCCGTAGGCACCATGCAGGCGCTTGACCGCAGCCTTGAGAGCATCGGCCAGGTCTGGTGTGCTTTTCAGGGTGTGATGAATCAGGTGGACGATGACTTCGGTGTCGGTCTGCGAGGCAAACACGTAACCCAGGCCTCTGAGCTCTTCGCGCAGCTCTTCGTGGTTTTCGATGATGCCGTTGTGCACCACCGCCAGTTCATCGCTGGAGAAATGCGGGTGGGCATTCTGCTCGGTCGGCGCGCCGTGGGTGGCCCAACGGGTGTGGGCGATGCCCAGCTTGCCGGCGAGAGGCTCGGCGGCGACGGCGGCATCCAGCTCGCTGACCTTGCCGATGCGGCGGCGGCGTTGCAGCGCGCCGTTCTCGGTCAGCACAGCCAGGCCAGCGCTGTCGTAGCCACGGTACTCGAGGCGCTTGAGGCCTTCGATCAGAATGGTCGTGATATTACGTTCAGCAACGGCACCAACGATTCCACACATATTATTGCTCCTGGCTGATCGCGGCGCAGATCAGGTTAATGCCGCGGGCTTTGAATGCTTCGCGCGCCGCCATGGGCAGGCGCTCGTCTGTAATAAGGGTACTGATGCTGCTCCACGGCAGCTCCAGGTTGGGGATCTTGCGCCCGACCTTGTCCGACTCGACCATCACGATCACTTCGCGGGCAACTTCGGCCATCACGCGGCTCAAACCGAGCAGCTCGTTGAAGGTGGTGGTGCCGCGCTGCAGGTCGATGCCATCGGCGCCGATGAACAACTGGTCGAAATCGTACGAGCGAAGTACCTGCTCGGCGACCTGGCCCTGGAACGACTCCGAATGCGGGTCCCAGGTGCCTCCGGTCATCAACAGCACCGGCTCGTGTTCAAGGTCACTGATGGCGCGGGCTACGTTGAGCGAGTTGGTCATCACCACCAGGCCGGGCTGGCGGCCCAGCTCGGGGATCATGGCGGCGGTGGTACTGCCGCTGTCGATGATGATCCGGGCGTGCTCGCGGATCCGCTCCACGGCGGCGCGAGCGATGGCCTGCTTGTACAGGGATACGGGTTGCACAGCTTCGGCCAGCAGCTCCTGCGGTACCGGTACCGCGCCGCCATAGCGACGCAGCAGCAGGCCATTGCTCTCGAGCGCAGCCAGATCCTTGCGGATGGTCACCTCGGAGGTTTCGAAACGCTTGGCCAGGTTATCCACACTCACCTCGCCTTGCTCGCTGAGCAGCGCCAGGATGTTATGACGGCGCTGGGGGGTGTTTCGTTTCGACATGACAGGTTAAGTTTCGATTCGAAAGATAAGTAGCCCAATCAAAACCTAACTCGACGTCTTCGTCAAGCGCTCTTGCGCCTGTGGGTAACTATCGAAACGGATATCACCTGCTGAAATAAGAAAGCCGACTTACTCACATAAGTCGGCTTTCGAATTACCGGCTGTGGATAAATCAGTTCTTGGTGATTTTCACAGGCCGCTTCCAGCCGTCGATATTGCGCTGACGGCTACGCGCGACTGCCAGCTGACCGGCCTCGACGTTCTGATTGATGGTCGAACCGGCCGCAGTAGTGGCGCCGTCCAGGATATCCACAGGCGCGACCAGCGAGTTGTTCGAGCCGATAAAGACGTCCGCGCCCAGCACTGTCTTGAATTTGTTGGCGCCATCGTAGTTGCAGGTGATGGTGCCGGCGCCAATATTGGTGCGTGCACCGACCTCAGCATCGCCTAGGTAGGTCAGGTGACCGACTTTGGCACCTTCACCCAGGTGAGCGTTCTTCAGCTCAACAAAGTTACCCACATGCGCTTTGGCATCCAGCACGCTGCCCGGGCGCAGGCGCGCAAACGGGCCAGCATCGCTGCCCTCACCCAGCACCGCACCTTCGATATGGCTGTTGGCCTTGACCACAGCACCCTTGCACAAGGTACTGTTCTTGATCACACAATTGGGGCCGATCTGCACGTCATCCTCGATCACCACCTTGCCTTCGAGAATCACGTTGACGTCGATCAGCACATCACGGCCGACCGTCACTTCACCGCGTACATCGAAGCGGGCCGGATCACGCAGGGTCACGCCAAGCGCCATCAGGCGGCGACCTTCGCGCAGTTGGTAATGACGCTCGAGCTCGGACAGCTGCCGGCGGTCGTTGGCGCCCTGCACTTCCATGGCATCGTGCGGCTGCTCGGTAGCGACCACCAGGCCGTCTGCCACAGCCATGGCAATGACGTCGGTGAGGTAGTATTCGCCTTGGGCATTGTTGTTGGACAAACGGCTCATCCAGTCACTCAGGCGCGCAGCCGGCATGGCCAGAATTCCGGTGTTGCCCTCGGTGATCGCCTTCTGTGCCTCGCTGGCATCCTTGTGTTCGATGATCGCGGCAACCTGGCCCTGAGCATCGCGGACGATGCGGCCATAGCCGGTCGGGTCTTCCAGGTTGACGGTGAGTAGGCCCAATTGCTGTGGGCTAACCTGGGCCAGCAGGCGCTGCAGGGTTTCCACTTCAATCAGCGGCACATCGCCGTACAGCACCAGCACGGTGTCAGCGGTCAGCGCCGGGATGGCTTGGGCGACGGCATGGCCGGTGCCCAGTTGCTTGTCTTGCAGGACGAAGTTGAGGTCGTCTGCTGCCAGGCGTTCACGGACCAGCTCGGCACCATGGCCGATGACCACATGAATACCTTGCGGCTTGAGCTGGCGCGCGCTGTGGATAACATGGCCGAGCATGGAATTGCCGGCAACCGGGTGCAGCACTTTAGGCAGTGCCGAACGCATGCGAGTGCCTTGGCCTGCGGCGAGAATAACGATATCGAGTGACATTGACTGGCTACCAATCCGGGGCGGTCAGCGCTGTGACCGAAGAGAAATTTCGGAAAAAGAAAAAGGGTAGCCGAGGCTACCCTTTTACTCAATCGCAACGGAAGCGTCGGCCTGGGCCGATTACTTCCCTTTGCGCATCTGCTGGACGGTACGCAGCTGAGCTGCGGCCTCGGCCAGACGCGCGGCAGCAGCGCCGTAGTCGAAATCAGCGCTTTTGCTGTTCAGGGCGTTCTCGGCAGCCTTGAGGGCTGCTTGGGCCTGAGCTTCGTCCAGGTCGCCAGCACGTTGCACGGTATCGGCAAGCACCTTGACCATGTTCGGCTGGACCTCGAGGAAACCACCAGAGATGTAAAACACCTCTTGGGTGCCACCCTGCTTGGTCAGCGTGATCGGGCCTGGCTTGAGATTGGTGATCAGCGGCGCGTGGCCCGGAGCGATACCAAGATCACCCAGGTTACCGTGCGCAACTACCATCTCGACCAGACCGGAGAAAATCTCTCCTTCTGCGCTGACGATATCGCAATGGACTGTCATAGCCATCTGCTTGCCTCAACCTGATTGGCGCCCCTTGCGGGGCACCGGGATTACAGTTTCTTGGCTTTCTCAACAGCTTCTTCGATGCTGCCGACCATGTAGAACGCTTGTTCTGGCAGGTGGTCGTAGTCACCTTTGAGGATGCCGCTGAAGCCTGCGATGGTGTCTTTCAGGGAAACGTATTTGCCTGGAGAACCGGTGAAGACTTCGGCCACGAAGAACGGCTGGGACAAGAAGCGCTGAATCTTACGAGCGCGGGATACCAGCTGCTTGTCTGTTTCGGACAGTTCGTCCATACCCAGAATCGCAATGATGTCCTTCAGCTCTTTGTAGCGCTGCAGCACATACTGAACGCCGCGAGCGGTATCGTAGTGCTCGTTGCCGATCACGTTCGGGTCCAGCTGGCGCGAAGTCGAGTCGAGTGGATCGACCGCTGGGTAGATACCCAGGGAGGCGATGTCACGGGACAGAACGACGGTGGCGTCCAAGTGGGCGAAGGTGGTCGCTGGCGACGGGTCGGTCAAGTCGTCCGCAGGCACGTATACGGCCTGGATCGAGGTGATCGAACCTTCCTTGGTCGAAGTGATGCGCTCTTGCAGCACGCCCATCTCTTCAGCCAGGGTCGGCTGGTAACCTACTGCCGAAGGCATACGGCCCAGCAGTGCGGATACTTCAGTACCGGCCAGGGTGTAACGATAGATGTTGTCGACGAACAGCAGAACGTCGTTACCTTCGTCACGGAACTTCTCGGCCATGGTCAGGCCGGTCAGCGCTACGCGCAGACGGTTGCCTGGTGGCTCGTTCATCTGACCGTAGACCAAGGCTACTTTGTCGAGAACGTTGGAGTCCTTCATCTCGTGGTAGAAGTCGTTACCCTCACGAGTACGCTCACCCACACCGGCGAACACGGAATAACCGCTGTGCTCGATGGCGATGTTACGGATCAGTTCCATCATGTTTACGGTCTTGCCGACACCGGCACCACCGAACAGACCGACCTTACCACCCTTGGCGAACGGGCAAACCAGGTCGATAACCTTGATGCCGGTTTCGAGCAGGTCGTTGCCGCCTGCCTGGTCAGCGAAGGAAGGTGCGTCGCGGTGAATACCCCAACGCTCTTCTTCGCCGATCGGGCCAGCTTCGTCGATCGGGTTGCCGAGCACGTCCATGATCCGGCCCAGGGTCGCTTTACCGACCGGGACAGAGATGGCAGCGCCGCTGTCGACTACAGCCAGACCGCGCTTCAAGCCTTCGGTCGAGCCCATCGCAATAGTACGAACCACGCCGTCGCCCAGCTGCTGCTGAACTTCCAGGGTGGTTTCCGCGCCTTGAACTTTCAGCGCGTTGTAAACACTCGGTACGCCGTCACGTGGGAATTCCACGTCAATGACGGCGCCGATGATCTGAACGATACGTCCGCTACTCATAGCTGGATCCTCTGAATTTTTGAACCGTTAAACCGCGGCAGCGCCGCCGACGATTTCCGAGATCTCCTGGGTGATCGCAGCCTGACGCGCCTTGTTGTAGATCAGCTGGAGGTCGCTGATCAGGTCACCGGCATTGTCTGTGGCGTTTTTCATGGCGATCATCCGGGCAGCCTGTTCGGCCGCGTTGTTCTCGACCACCGCCTGGTAGACCTGCGACTCCACGTAACGCACCATCAAGCCGTCCAGCAGCTCTTTGGCATCGGGTTCGTAGAGGTAGTCCCAGTGGTGCTTGAGTTCTTGATCCGGGGTTGCCACCAACGGTACCAACTGCTCGACCGTCGGACTTTGCGTCATGGTATTGATGAACTTGTTCGATACCACCGAAAGGCGGTCGATACGGCCATCCAGGTAGGCGTCCAGCATGACCTTGACGGAACCGATCAGATCATTGATCGACGGTTCTTCGCCCAGATGGCTGATTGCAGCTACCACGTTGCCGCCAAAGATGCGGAAGAAAGTCGCACCCTTGCTACCGATCACGCACAGGTCGATTTCAACACCCTGCTCGCGATTGGCGTTCATGTCCTTGACCAGGGCCTTGAACAGGTTGGTATTCAAGCCACCGCACAGACCACGGTCACTGCTCACCACGATATAACCGACGCGCTTTACGGCACGTTCGATCATGAACGGGTGGCGGTATTCCGGGTTGGCGTTGGCCAGATGACCGATCACCTGGCGGATACGCTCCGCATAGGGACGGCTAGCAGCCATGCGCATTTGAGCCCTGCGCATTTTGCTGACCGCCACTTTTTCCATGGCGCTGGTAATCTTTTGCGTGCTTTTGATGCTCGCAATCTTACTGCGAATCTCTTTTGCGCCTGCCATGTATCACCTATCAGGTTAGCAAGCGGGGGCCGAAGCCCCCGCCGCGGCTTACCAGGTTTGGGTGGCCTTGAACTTCTCGATACCGGCTTTGATGCCCGAATCGATTTCGTCGTTGAAGTCACCCTTCACGTTGATCTTGGCCATCAAATCGGCGTGATCACGGTTGAAGTAGGCGATCAGCGCTTGTTCGAAGCTGCCAACCTTGGCGATTTCAACGTCGGTCAGGAACCCACGCTCAGCGGCATACAGCGACAGCGCCATGTCCGCGATGGACATTGGAGCGTATTGCTTCTGCTTCATCAGCTCGGTTACACGTTGACCGTGCTCGAGCTGCTTGCGGGTGGCTTCGTCCAGGTCAGATGCGAACTGGGCGAATGCAGCCAGTTCACGGTACTGAGCCAGGGCGGTACGGATGCCACCGGAGAGCTTCTTGATGATCTTGGTCTGAGCGGCACCACCTACGCGGGATACCGAAACACCGGCGTTCACTGCTGGGCGGATGCCCGAGTTGAACATGGCCGATTCCAGGAAGATCTGACCGTCGGTGATCGAGATCACGTTGGTCGGAACGAACGCGGAAACGTCGCCAGCCTGGGTTTCGATGATCGGCAGCGCGGTCAGGGAGCCGGTTTTGCCGGTCACTGCGCCGTTGGTGAACTTCTCTACGTACTCTTCGGAAACGCGCGATGCACGCTCCAGCAGACGGGAGTGGAGATAGAACACGTCGCCTGGGTATGCTTCGCGACCTGGTGGACGGCGCAGCAACAGGGAGATCTGACGGTAGGCAACAGCCTGCTTGGACAGGTCATCGTAGACGATCAGCGCGTCTTCGCCGCGGTCACGGAAGAACTCGCCCATGGTGCAGCCGGCATAAGGTGCCAGGAACTGCAGTGCGGCGGATTCCGAAGCACTGGCAACCACCACGATGGTGTTGGCCAGGGCGCCGTTTTCTTCCAGCTTGCGAACGATGTTGGCAACGGTCGAACGCTTCTGGCCGACAGCAACATAAACACAGAAAATACCGGAGTCTTTCTGGTTGATGATGGCGTCGATGGCCATTGCGGTTTTACCGATCTGACGGTCACCGATGATCAGCTCACGCTGGCCACGGCCGACAGGGATCATGGCGTCGACGGATTTGTAGCCAGTCTGTACAGGCTGGTCTACCGACTTACGCCAGATTACGCCTGGAGCAACTTTCTCGACCGCATCGGTCTCGGTGTTGCCCAGCGGGCCCTTGCCATCAATTGGGTTGCCCAGTGCGTCGACAACGCGACCCAGCAGTTCCTTACCAACCGGAACTTCGAGGATGCGGCCGGTGCACTTGGCGCTCATGCCTTCGGCGAGGGTGTCATAGGCACCCAGGACCACTGCACCTACGGAGTCTTGCTCCAGGTTCAGGGCCATGCCGTACACGCCACCCGGAAACTCGATCATTTCGCCGTACATAACGTCGGCCAGACCGTGAATCCGCACGATACCGTCAGAAACGCTGACGACGGTACCTTCGTTGCGGGCTTGAGAGGCTACATCGAGGTTATCGATGCGGCCCTTGATGATTTCACTTATTTCGGAAGGATTGAGTTGCTGCATTGCTCTGCTGCCCCTTCAAACTCAAGATTTCAATGCTTCGGCCAGTTTCGCGATTTTGCCGCGAACAGAGCCATCGATTACCAGGTCGCCGGCGCGGATGAGGACGCCGCCGATCAGGCTGGCATCCTCCGACGCGTGCAGGCGAACTTCCTGGCCGAGCCGTGCACTGAGAACCTTGGCGAGTTTGTCTTGCTGTTCTTGGTTCAACGCAAAAGCACTGGTGACTTCCACGTCCACGGATTTTTCCAGTTCGGCCTTGTACAGCTCGAACAGGTCAGCAATTTCCGGCAGGAGCAGGAGACGGCCATTTTCCGCGGCAACATGAATGAAATTCTGTGCCTGTGCATCAAACTTGTCACCGCACACGTCAATGAACGTGGCGGCCTTTTGTGCGCTCGTCAGTCGCGGGGCCTTGAGCAGGCGCTGCATGGTGTCGTCTTGCGACACAGCAGCAGCCAGGCCGAGCATGGCTGACCAATTGGCCAGTTGCTGATGGGCCTGGGCATGCTCAAAGGCAGCCTTAGCGTAAGGTCGGGCCAACGTGGTCAGTTCTGCCATGATCGCCCTCGCTTAAATTTCAGCGGCCAGTTTGTTAACCAGCTCCGCATGCGCGTTTTGATCGATTGTGGCCCCAAGGATCTTCTCAGCACCGCCAACAGCCAGGGCACCCACTTGGGCACGCAGGGCGTCTTTGACGCTGTTCAGTTCCTGTTCGATCTCGGCCTGAGCCTGAGCCTTCACACGGTCAGCTTCGACGCGGGCCTGGTCACGGGCTTCCTCGACAAGCTGAGCAGCGCGTTTCTTGGCCTGCTCAATGATTTCAGCTGCCTGTGCTTTAGCTTCACGCAGTTGCTGACCCGCTTTCTCTTGGGCCAGCTCCAGGTCGCGAGCTGCGCGGTTGGCAGCGTCCAAACCATCGGCAATCTTCTTTTGACGTTCTTGCAGAGCAGCGATGACCGGAGGCCAAACGTACTTCATGCAGAAAACAACAAAAATCAAGAAGGCAACGGATTGGCCAATCAGGGTTGCATTAATGTTCACGCCAACACCTCGCTCGGTCTTTGTTCATCACCAGCCATCAACTCGTAGGACGAGATGATTAGCCAGCGAGTTGACCAACGAACGGGTTTGCGAAGGTGAAGAACAGAGCAATACCAACACCGATCATGGTTACGGCGTCGAGCAGACCGGCAACGATGAACATTTTGACCTGCAGCATTGGAACCATCTCAGGCTGACGAGCAGCACCTTCGAGGAACTTGCCGCCCAGCAGGCCGAAACCAATGGCGGTGCCCAGTGCGCCCAGACCGATCAGCAGAGCAACAGCAATAGCGGTAAGACCAACTACAGTTTCCATCTTTCCTCCCGACTTTTACGTCGTATTGGTTAGGTTTTTTAGTTTGAAGCGGTAAAACGAATCGTTTGGTACAGCTGCCCTTGCGGACTTTTTCAGCCCTCCCCCCAGCCAGGCGGGGAAGGCTATCAGACACGCCAGGCGGTCTTAATGGTTATCTTCGTGCGCCATCGACAGGTAGACGATGGTCAGCATCATGAAGATGAATGCTTGCAGTGTGATGATCAGGATGTGGAACACAGCCCACGCCCATTGCAGCACCACGCCCAGGCCGCTGAGCCAGAGCAGGCCGCTGCCGAACATCACCGCGATCAGGATGAACACCAGCTCGCCGGCATACATGTTGCCGAACAGTCGCAGGGCCAGCGAGATCGGCTTGGCGATCAGGGTAACGAATTCCAGCAGGAAGTTGACCGGGATCAGCAGCGCCTGAACGAAGACGTTCTTGCTGCCGAACGGATGCAGGGTCAGTTCGCCGATGAAGCCGCCGATGCCCTTGACCTTGATGCTGTAGAAGATGATCAGCGCGAACACGCTCAGGGCCATGCCCAGAGTAGCGTTAGGGTCGGTAGTCGACACAGCGCGGAACGGGATGTGCGGGTCGCCCGAGATCAGGATCGCCAGTTGCGGGATCCAGTCAACCGGTATCAGGTCGATGGCGTTCATCAGGAACACCCAGACGAAGATAGTCAGCGCCAGCGGTGCAATCACCGGGCTACGACCGTGGAACGAGTCCTTCACGCTGCCGTGAACGAAATCGACCATCACTTCGACGAAGTTCTGCAGACCGCCAGGTTGGCCGGAAGTGGCCTTCTTGGCTGCCATGCGGAAGATGAACAGGAAGATCAGACCCAGTGCAACCGACCAGCCCAGGGTGTCCAGGTGGAATGCCCAGAAACCCATAGCCTTGGCTTCAGCAGCCGAATGGGCCAAGCCCCAGCTGCCGTCTGGTAGTTGACCGTAGGTCAGGTTCTGCAAGTGGTGCTGGATATAGCCCGAAGCGGTTTCTGCTGCCATGGTTGCCTCAAACGCCCTTAGGTCTCGAAAGTCTTTTATTCATTAGCAGGGGCGCGAACCAGCTGACCAGTTGGGTCAGCATGAAGACGCCGAAGACTGCTAACGGCGCCAATGGCTTCACTCCTGCGAAGGTCAATGCAAACAGCACTGCCGTCAAAATCAATTTGCCTGCCTCGCCTGCGTAAAACGACTTGACGATGGCCTGCGCTGCCCGGGCTCCGCTAAAGCGAAAAGCCTTCCAGGCAAAATACACATTGGGCAACCAGGCAATCAGTCCTCCACAGAGGCCTGAATATCCACTGACTGCACCCTTCCACTGCCACAACACCAAAGTTGCCAGCAGGACAACGACACATTGCGTCAGCAGCACCGGGAAAACCGCCCAGCGATGGAAAGGCAAGCGGTTTGGCGTGCGGGTTTCCATCACCACTACTCCTCGAATGTCGACCCTCAAGCCAGCATCGACTTGGCATAATTTGTGCCGACAAAATGCGCGCAGAGTATAGGGGTGGTTTAACCCCTATTCAACTCTTGGGTAGTGATTTCCGACTACGCGCTACAACAGGAATTGTTTCAGCGGATGTGAGCAAGCACACCCTGCAACTCATCTAGCGAGTTATAACGGATTACCAGCTGGCCTTTGCCCTTGTTGCCATGGCGAATCTGCACTGCGGAGCCCAGCCGCTCTGCCAGACGCTGTTCAAGGCGAGCGATGTCCGGATCAGGTTTGTTCGGTTCTACCGGATCAGGTTTACCGCTCAACCACTGGCGTACCAGTGCCTCGGTTTGGCGCACGGTCAGGCCACGTGCGACAACATGACGCGCCCCCTCTTCCTGCCGATTCTCTTCAAGACCGAGCAAAGCACGCGCATGGCCCATCTCCAGATCACCATGAGCGAGCATGGTCTTGATCGCCTCCGGCAACGAGATCAGGCGCAGCAGGTTGGCCACGGTCACCCGCGACTTGCCGACCGCATCGGCAACCTGCTGCTGAGTCAGTTCAAACTCCTGCTGCAGCCGTTGCAGGGCGATCGCCTCTTCCAGTGGGTTGAGGTCTTCACGCTGGATGTTCTCGATCAGTGCCATGGCAATGGCGGTTTCATCGGGCACATCGCGGACCATAGCCGGGATGGTGTCGAGGCCAGCCAGCTGAGTCGCCCGCCAGCGGCGTTCACCGGCGATGATCTCGAAGCGGTCATCAGCGATCGGACGGACCACGATCGGCTGCATCACGCCCTGGATACGGATCGAGGCGGCCAGCTCTTCCAGCGCCTCCGGGTCCATGTCACGGCGTGGCTGGTACTTGCCACGCTGGATCAGCTCGACCGGCAGGTGTTGCAGTTCTTTCTGGTCGATCTTAACAGCCTGCTCCTCGAGCGAGCTGACGGAAGGACCACTGAGCAGTGCATCCAACCCACGTCCGAGACCTCGTTTCTTAACGGCCATGCGGATTCCTTAAGTTGTTTGTGCAGTGCGTGATGGCCGGCGTTGGCGGCGGACCAGCTCGCCGGCCAGGGCCAGATAAGCCTGCGCGCCACGCGATTGCTTGTCGTAGGCCAGCGCCGGCATGCCGAAGCTTGGCGCTTCGGCCAGGCGAATGTTGCGCGGGATCACGGTGTCGTAGAGCTGCTCGCCGAAGTGCTGCTTGAGCTGCGCCGAGACGTCATTGTTCAGGCTCAGGCGCGGATCAAACATCGTCCGTAGCAGACCCTCGATCCTCAACTGCGGGTTCAGCTTGGCGGCGATCCGCTTGATGTTATCCACAAGGTCGCTGAGACCTTCCAATGCGTAGTACTCGCACTGCATCGGGATGATCACGCCATCGGAGGCTACCAGCGCATTGAGCGTCAGCATCGACAACGACGGCGGGCAGTCGATCAGGATGAAATCGTAGTTGTCGCGGATCGGCGCCAGCGCATTGAGCAGGCGGCTCTCCTTGACCTGCATTTCCAGCAGGACGACTTCCGCGGCGGTCAGGTCGCGGTTGGCCGGCAGCAGCTGATAGCCACCGTGCTCGGAGTAGTGCATCGCCTGGGCCAGGTCGCATTCGCCGATCAGCAGGTCATAGACCGAATGCTCGAGCTCATGCTTGTCGACCCCGCTGCCCATGGTCGCGTTGCCCTGCGGATCGAGGTCGATCAGCAGCACACGACGCTTGGTCGCAGCCAGCGATGCGGCGAGATTGATGCAGGTGGTGGTTTTACCCACACCACCCTTCTGGTTCGCGATTGCGAATACCTTAGCCATTGTTGCGTGTGTTCCCAGTCATGCCTTGCGGCGCAGTATCAGCAGATGACGCTGGCCCTGACAACCCGGAACGGTCAGGGCCTGCTCGCTTTCGACTGTGAAGTCTGCGGGCAATGCTACCAGTTCGTCGGCAGGATGCAGCCCTTTCATTGCAAGCCAGTGCGTCTGCGTGTCACCGAGGTGGCGCGTCCAGCCGGTGAAGTTCTCCATGCTGCTGAACGCTCGGGAGATGATCCCGGTAAACGGCTGCGCTGGCTGATACTCCTCGACCCGGCTGTGGATAACCTGCAGGTTATCGAGCTTGAGCTCCAGCTTCACCTGGGTCAGGAAGCGGGTTTTCTTGCCATTGCTGTCGAGCAGGGTCACTTGCTTGTGCGGGTGCAGAATCGCCAACGGGATACCGGGCATGCCACCACCGCTGCCAACATCTAGCCAGCTTTGCGCGTCGCTGTGGATAAACGGCATCACGCTAAGGCTGTCGAGCAAATGCCGCGAAACCATTTCATCAGGATCGCGCACTGCGGTGAGGTTGTAGGCCTTGTTCCATTTTATCAACAGGGCCAGATAACCCAGCAATTGCTGGTGCTGCCGCTCGCTAAGGGCGACGCCAAGCTGGCGCGCGCCTGTGGACAACTCTTCTGCGTGCTGCAGGGTGACCGAAGAACTCAAGCGCTTTGCTCCAATTCGCGGCCAGCGCCGCGTTTTTTCAGGTGGATCAACAACAGCGAAATCGCCGCCGGCGTGACGCCGGGGATACGCGAAGCCTGGCCGAGAGTCTCTGGACGGGTCTGGCCAAGCTTGCTCTGGATCTCTTTGGACAGCCCGGAAATCGTCGTGTAGTCGATATCCACAGGCAGCTGGGTGTCTTCACTGGCACGCAGGCGGGCGATTTCTTCCTGCTGGCGGTCAATGTAGCCGGCGTACTTGGTCTTTATTTCGACCTGCTCGGCAACCTGTGCATCGAGGATTTCGCCCCCGGTAGCCTCGATCAGGCCGACATAGTCGATCTCTGGGCGGGCCAGCAGGTTGAGCAGGCTGTACTCGTGACTCAGCGGCGTGCCGAACTTATCCACAATGGCTTGGCCTTGCGCAGTATTAGGCCGCACCCAGGTCGATTTCAGACGCTGTTCTTCACGTTCGATGCCTTCGCGCTTGGTGCAGAACGCGGCCCAACGCTGATCGTCGATCAAGCCGAGCTCACGGCCCTTCTCGGTCAGGCGCAGGTCGGCGTTGTCTTCGCGCAGGATCAGGCGGTACTCGGCACGTGAAGTGAACATGCGGTACGGCTCCTGGGTGCCGAGGGTAATCAGGTCATCGACCAGCACCCCGAGGTAGGCCTCGTCGCGCCGCGGGCACCAGCTGTCACGGCCCTGCGCGCGCAGCGCAGCGTTGGTCCCGGCGAGCAAACCTTGTGCACCGGCTTCTTCGTAACCGGTGGTGCCGTTGATCTGGCCGGCGAAGAACAAGCCGCCGATGACCTTGGTCTCGAGGCTGTACTTGAGATCACGCGGGTCGAAGTAGTCGTACTCGATGGCATAGCCCGGGCGCACGATGTGGGCGTTTTCCATACCGCGGATCGAGCGCACCAGCTCCAGTTGCACGTCGAACGGCAACGAGGTGGAAATGCCGTTGGGGTACAGCTCGTGGGTAGTCAGGCCTTCCGGCTCGATGAATACCTGGTGGCTGTCCTTGTCGGCAAAGCGGTGAATCTTGTCTTCGATCGACGGGCAGTAACGCGGGCCGACGCCTTCGATCACGCCCGAATACATCGGCGAGCGATCCAGGTTCGAGGCAATGATCTCGTGGGTGCGGGCGTTGGTATGGGTAATCCAGCAACTGACCTGGCGCGGATGCATCTGCGCGTTGCCCATGAACGACATCACTGGAATCGGTGTATCACCCGGCTGCTCGGTCATTACCGAGAAATCCACCGAGCGGCCGTCGATGCGTGGCGGTGTACCGGTTTTCAGGCGACCGACACGCAGCGGCAGTTCACGCATGCGTTGGGCCAGGGCATTG
Organism: Pseudomonas sp. 1121_17; assembly: GCF_052850745.1. Taxonomy (NCBI): domain Bacteria; kingdom Pseudomonadati; phylum Pseudomonadota; class Gammaproteobacteria; order Pseudomonadales; family Pseudomonadaceae; genus Pseudomonas; species Pseudomonas sp. 1121_17. Next base: position 124,245 of record NZ_VXCX01000009.1, on the reverse strand, counting down.
GAAGGCGGGTCACCGGCGCGACCACCGCTGTAGTTCTGCATGCCGATGTGGATAAGCCCGCCGAGGAAGGTGCCACTGGTCAACACCACCGAGTCCGCGAAAAAGCGCAGACCCATTTGTGTGACCACGCCCTTGACCTGGTCCTGCTCGACAATCAGGTCGTCACATGACTGCTGGAATATCCACAGGTTGGGCTGGTTCTCGAGGATCTCGCGTACCACAGCCTTGTAGATAGCGCGGTCGGCCTGGGCACGGGTTGCCCGTACGGCCGGGCCTTTGCGGTTGTTCAGAACACGGAACTGGATACCACTTTTGTCGGTGGCCAACGCCATGGCGCCACCGAGCGCATCGATCTCTTTGACCAGATGGCTCTTGCCGATGCCTCCGATGGCTGGGTTGCAGCTCATGTGACCGAGGGTTTCCACGTTGTGGGTCAGCAGCAGGGTTTTCACACCCATGCGTGCAGACGCAAGCGCAGCCTCGGTACCGGCATGGCCGCCGCCGATGACGATCACTTCAAAACGGGAAGGGAAATCCACCACGCACCTCGTGCCTGTTTTGCGAATAGAAAAATTAAGCGGACAAGTATGCGACTTCCTGCCTTCTAAAGAAACCGTCTGCGCAAATTTTGACCAGCCTGTGGATGAACGGGATAACAGAAATTAAAAAGGAGAATATTTAAAAGCTTTGTTTTTATGTTTATTTCTATGCAGGTCATTATCTGTGGATAGAACGCTACAGGCTAGGATCCATGGTATGTACAGAGGAACTAAACCCTGTGTCCATGTGCCTATGAGGGCTCTGGATAAGCCCTTTGAGCCTGTGGATAGAATGCCATGTTACCCACAGGCGGATTTATCCTCAGAAAAAAGCATGGTTATCAACTGAGCTAAGGGTGGCTTATCCACAGAGCTTAGACGCAGAGAACGAGCCTGTTGATCAAAATCAGCAGCCACGGATTAAGGATTTTTTTAGAAAGGAGGGAGTAAAACCGGACATTGCGTCCAGTGTGCTGCCGCTGTCATGGGCCGACAGGCCTGCGCTGAGGCCCGTCGGCGACAGATTTGTGGATTATTTACCGATACAGAAGCTGGAGAAGATGCGCCCGAGCAGGTCGTCCGAGCTGAACGCACCGGTAATTTCGCCGAGTGCCTGCTGCGCCATGCGCAGATCCTCGGCCAGCAGCTCTCCCGCGCCCGCCAGCGTGAGCTGAGCACGGCCGTGCTCCAGATGCGTACTTGCGATGTTCAGCGCCTCCAGGTGACGCCGACGCGCGCTGAAGCTGCTTTCGGAGGTCTGTTGATAACCCATGCAGGCTTTCAGGTGCTCGCGCAGCAGCTCCAGGCCGGTGTCATCGCCCTTGGCGCTAAGCGTGATGGTGACGTGGCCATCGGCGCATTGTTCAACTGCAACCGCTTCACCACTGAGGTCGGCCTTGTTGCGAATCAGGGTGACTTTACCCGGATCTGGCCGTTGGTCGAGAAATTCGGGCCACAAAGCGAAGGGATCTGCCGCTTCCGGCGCGGTACTGTCGACGACAAGCAGCACACGGTCAGCTTCGCTGATGGCCTTCAACGCTCGTTCCACCCCGATCTTTTCCACATGATCATCGGTATCGCGCAGGCCTGCGGTATCCACAACGTGCAACGGCATGCCATCGATGTGGATATGTTCACGCAGGATGTCCCGGGTGGTGCCGGCGATTTCAGTTACGATCGCCGCTTCGCGCCCGGCCAGCCGGTTGAGCAGGCTCGACTTGCCGGCATTGGGCCGACCGGCGATCACCACGTTCATGCCGTCACGCAGCAATGCGCCCTGGCCTGCTTCCTTCTGCACTGTGGATAACGCAGTGCGAACCTCATCGAGCATGCCCAGTACGTGGCCATCGGCGAGGAAATCGATCTCCTCTTCAGGAAAATCGATCGCCGCCTCGACGTAGATGCGCAAGGCAATCAGCGCTTCGGTCAGGCTGTGCACACGTTTGGAAAACTCGCCCTGCAGTGACCGCAGTGCATTTCGCGCAGCCTGAGTGGAGCTGGCCTCGATCAGGTCGGCGATGGCTTCTGCCTGGGCCAGGTCGAGCTTGTCGTTGAGAAAAGCCCGCTCACTGAATTCACCCGGACGCGCCAGGCGGCTGCCCAGCTGCAGGCAACGCTGCAAGAGCATGTCCAATACCACCGGGCCGCCGTGGCCCTGGAGCTCGAGCACGTCTTCGCCGGTGAACGAGTTCGGCCCGGGGAAGAACAACGCGATGCCCTCGTCGAGCACCAGGCCGTCCTGGTCGCGGAACGGGCCGTAGTGTGCATAACGTGGTTTCAGGCTGCGGCCGGTAATGGCCAGCCCGGCCTCGCTCGCCAATGGACCGGATAGCCGGACAATGCCGACCCCACCGCGGCCTTGGGCGGTGGCAATCGCGGCGATGGTTTCACGCACAGGGTTCATGCTCGCAAGCCTCTCCAGAAATTCATTACACAGATAGCAAAAACGCCCCACGAGGGGGCGTTTTTATTCACAGGCTAGCGTATCAGCCTGTTAGGCGGCAGCACTTTTGGAGGCTGCTTCGATACGGCGAGTGATGTACCACTGCTGCGAAATCGACAGGCAGTTGTTCACAACCCAGTACAGCACCAGACCCGCTGGGAACCACAGGAAGAAGAAGGTGAAGATGATTGGCATCATTTTCATGACCTTCGCCTGCATTGGATCCGGCGGGGTTGGGTTCAGGCGCTGCTGGATGAACATGGTCGCGCCCATGATGATCGGCAGGATGAAGAACGGATCCTTGATCGACAGGTCGGTAATCCACAGCATCCATGGTGCCTGGCGCATCTCGACGCTTTCCAGCAGAACCCAGTACAGGGCCAGGAACACCGGCATCTGCACCAGGATCGGCAAGCAGCCACCGAGCGGGTTGATCTTCTCTTTCTTGTACAGCTCCATCATCGCCTGGGACATCTTCTGGCGATCGTCACCGAAGCGTTCCTTCAGCGCGGCCAGTTTCGGCGATACGGCACGCATGCGTGCCATCGAACGGTAGCTGGCAGCCGACAGCGGGAAGAACAGACCTTTGATGAGCATGGTCAGGACGATGATCGACCAGCCCCAGTTACCCAGCAGGCTGTGGATATGTTGCAGCAGCCAGAAGATCGGCTGGGCAATGAACCACAGGAAGCCGTAGTCGACGGTCAGTTCCAGGCCTGGGGACAACTCCTTGAGCTTGGACTGAATCTTCGGACCGGCGTACAGCATGGCGCTGGTTTCAACCTTGCCACCCGCGGGCACGCTGAGCGCCGGACCGGTGTAGCCGATGATGTAGTTGCCTTGGCTGTCTTTCCGGGTCTGCAGGACATTGTTATCCGACTTGGCCGGAATCCAGGCAGTTACGAAGTAGTGCTGCAGCCAGGCAACCCAGCCACCGGATACGGTTTCTTTCAGGCTGCCCTTGTCGATGTCTTTCATCGACACTTTCTTGTACGGCTCGGACGGCGTCCACAGGGCAGCGCCCAGGTAGGTCGCGGTACCGGTCGCGGTGCTCGACGATGGATCGGAGCTGGCATCACGCTTGAGCTGAGCAAACATGTTGCCCGACCAGGCCTGGCCGCTCTGGTTGTCGATCAGGTAGCTGACGGTCAGATCGTACTCGCCGCGCTTGAAGCTGAAGCGCTTGATGTAGTTGACGCCGTTCTCGCTGAACTTCAGGTCGACGACCAGTTGTTCCTGGCCATCGGCCAGCTGGAAGCTCTTCTGCTCGGCGGCATACACAGGGCGACCGGTGGCGCGGGCGTCCGGGCCATTGACGCCGGTCAGGCCGCTTTGGGCCAGGTAGGTGCGCTCATTGCCGTTGTCGAACAGCTGGAACGGGATATCCGGATGATCCTGACGACGCGGGAATTGCGGCAGGTTCAGCTGGACGATGTCACCACCGACCGGGTCGATAGCCAGATCAAGGACGTCGGTCTTGACGCGGATCAGGTCCTTGCTGACGGCCACTGGAGCCAGTTCGGCCGGGCTGGCATCAGCATTGGCGCTCGGCACGTCGGCGCTGGCGCCGTCGTTGTTACCAGCCGGTACGGTGTCCGGCAAAGCCGGTGCAGCGTTGCTGGCAGCAGTGTGCTGAGTCGGCAGAGCAGCCTGACCGTAGTCCTGGTTCCATTTAAGGACCAGCACGTAGGCCACGATTGCCAGGGCGACGATCAGGATCGTGCGTTTAATATCCATGATTACTCGGCTATCGAAGAAGTTCGGGAGGAGGGAGCGGGTGGGACGGGATCGAAACCGCCGTCGTTCCACGGATTACAACGCCCCAGGCGACGAACGGCTAGCCACCCGCCACGCAAGAGGCCATGGTTTTCAATGGCTTCGTAGGCGTAACAGGAGCAGCTGGGGTAGAAACGACAGTGGCTGGCCATCAGAGGACTAATGGCGTAACGGTAAAACTGGATCGGAACGAGGGCCAGTTTACGCATCTGGACTGTCTACCCCTGCAGGATCGGCAGTTACCGCTGGAGAGGGCCGACTGCGAGCCAGGCGCTTCCAGAGTTTGCCAAAGTGTTGGTGCAATTCTGGGTTTTCTACCTCGCCCAAGCCTTTGCGCGCGACGATCACAATGTCCAGCCCAGCAAGACTCTGCTGATTCAGACGAAAGGAATCACGCATCAAACGTTTGAGGCGATTGCGTTGAACGGCAAGCTTGACGCTCTTCTTGCCGATCACCAAGCCGAGGCGCGGGTGATCGAGGCCGTTCTCGCGGGCAAGGATAAGCAGGCTTTTGCCTGGAACCTTGCCAGTTGGCGAGTCGAAGACCGCTTTGAAGTGCCGGGCTGTAAGCAGTCGCTTATCCCGACTGAAGTCCTGACTCACCACCTGTGCCGAAAAATCAAACGGCCAGACGCTTACGGCCTTTGGCGCGACGACGCGACAGTACTGCACGACCGTTCTTGGTGGCCATACGGGCACGGAAGCCGTGGGTGCGCGCGCGCTTGATGGTGCTTGGTTGGAAAGTACGTTTCATGGCGTGTTACCTGGGTTCGACGACACGGGCCGGAATGGCCCCCGTTTTAAGAGATCGGCGATTCTAGAGAAAGCAAGCCAATAGGTCAATTTCCAACCAGCCTTTCCTTATGGATGGCAGCACTTTTTTCATTAAAGAGGTGGATGAGGTGGTGCTGGACCGAGTGTGTGATCGGCCTGAGCGCTTTTCACAGACACGCTCAATATGAAAATATAAAAGAGGCATATATAAAGCTTTTCTGAATAACTTATAAATCTTATGCACAGCCTTTTCTGTGGATAAGATTACGCAGCCCTTTATCCATACTATGTACAGAGATCGTAGACTCTGTCAGAAACAGGTGCTGCGCTTGTGCTGCGCATGGTCGAAACCTGTGGATCAAATGGCTCTTTATCCACAGGGCTTTTATCCACAGGCTTTGACCCAGGGTTGTGCATAGCCCTTATGTTGGGTTATCCACAGAGCTTATTCATGGGTTGAGATGGCTTTTCGGACATGAATTGGCTGCTTTGGCACGCTATCCATGCCGCTCTTATGTGGATAAGTACTCACCCGCCCGGTACAATGGCGGTTTGCTTTTGCCTCATCCGGCTTTCAACTCAGGGGATATCCGTGTCAGTGGAACTTTGGCAGCAGTGCGTGGAGCTTCTGCGCGACGAACTGCCTGCCCAGCAATTCAACACTTGGATCCGTCCACTACAGGTCGAAGCCGAAGGCGACGAGCTGCGCGTATACGCGCCTAATCGCTTCGTCCTCGACTGGGTCAATGAAAAGTACCTGAGCCGGCTGCTTGAGCTGCTGGGTGAGCACGGCAGCGGCATTGCACCGGCGCTGTCCTTGTTGATAGGCAGCCGCCGCAGTTCTGCAGCGCGCGCGGCTCCCAACGCTCCGGTCAGTGCTGCTGCTGCGGCGATTGCACAATCTCAGCAACCAGCACCTGCGGCTCCGGCTGAAGAGCGCACTGCGGCCAAATCGTTAGAGCCGGTAATGGTCAACGAAGTCGAAGAGCCGACTTCGCGCCACAGCTTTGACTCGATGGGGGGCGATACGCCCGTGCAGCCAACTGCACCTGGGCGCACTGAACAGCGCACTGTCCAGGTAGAAGGTGCGCTCAAGCACACCAGTTATCTGAACCGCACATTTACCTTCGATACCTTTGTGGAAGGTAAATCCAACCAACTGGCCCGTGCGGCTGCGTGGCAGGTGGCGGATAACCCCAAGCACGGTTACAACCCGCTCTTTCTGTATGGCGGTGTAGGCCTGGGGAAAACTCACTTGATGCACGCTGTGGGTAACCACCTGCTGAAGAAGAACCCGAATGCCAAGGTGGTGTACCTGCATTCCGAGCGCTTCGTGGCCGACATGGTCAAGGCGCTGCAGCTCAATGCCATCAACGAGTTCAAGCGCTTCTACCGCTCAGTCGATGCGCTGCTGATCGATGACATTCAGTTCTTCGCCCGCAAGGAGCGTTCGCAGGAAGAGTTTTTCCACACCTTCAACGCCTTGCTTGAAGGCGGTCAGCAGGTGATTTTGACCAGCGACCGCTATCCGAAGGAAATCGAAGGCCTTGAAGAGCGTCTGAAATCGCGCTTCGGCTGGGGTTTGACTGTTGCAGTCGAGCCGCCAGAACTCGAGACCCGCGTTGCGATCCTGATGAAGAAGGCCGATCAGGCCAAGGTGGATTTGCCGCATGACGCAGCCTTCTTCATTGCCCAGCGTATTCGTTCCAACGTGCGTGAGCTGGAGGGCGCGCTGAAGCGGGTCATCGCTCACTCGCACTTCATGGGCCGCGACATCACCATCGAGCTGATCCGCGAGTCGCTGAAGGACCTGCTGGCGCTGCAGGACAAGTTGGTCAGTGTGGATAACATTCAGCGCACCGTCGCTGAGTACTACAAGATCAAGATCTCCGATCTGCTGTCCAAGCGTCGCTCGCGCTCGGTAGCGCGTCCGCGTCAGGTAGCCATGGCGTTGTCCAAAGAGCTGACCAACCACAGCTTGCCAGAGATTGGCGATATGTTTGGCGGCCGTGACCACACCACCGTGCTGCACGCCTGCCGCAAGATCAACGAACTGAAAGAATCCGATGCGGACATCCGCGAGGACTACAAGAACCTGCTGCGGACGCTGACGACATGATGATCGCCGGCGCAGCCATTTTGAAGGCAAGGGACTAGACCATGCATTTCACCATTCAACGCGAAGCCTTGTTGAAACCCCTGCAACTGGTCGCAGGTGTCGTCGAGCGTCGCCAGACCTTGCCGGTCCTGTCCAACGTCCTGTTGGTCGTACAAGGCCAGCAGCTGTCGTTGACCGGTACCGACCTGGAAGTCGAACTGGTTGGCCGCGTGCAGCTGGAAGAACCAGCCGAGCCAGGCGAAATCACTGTCCCGGCACGTAAGCTGATGGACATCTGCAAGAGCTTGCCAAGTGACGCGCTGATCGACATCAAGGTTGATGAGCAGAAGCTGCTGGTTAAAGCCGGTCGCAGCCGCTTCACCCTGTCGACGCTGCCCGCCAATGACTTCCCGACTGTTGAAGAAGGCCCAGGCTCGCTGACCTGCGACCTGGAGCAGAGCCGCCTGCGCCGTCTGATCGAGCGCACCAGCTTCGCCATGGCTCAGCAGGACGTGCGCTACTACCTCAACGGTATGCTGCTTGAAGTGTCACCAGGCACCCTGCGCGCCGTTGCTACTGACGGCCATCGCCTGGCGATGTGCTCGATGACCGCTGGTATAGAGCAAGCTGACCGTCACCAGGTGATCGTGCCGCGCAAAGGTATTCTGGAGCTGGCGCGTTTGCTGACCGATCCGGAAGGCATGGTCAGCATCGTGCTCGGCCAGCACCATATCCGCGCCACCACCGGTGAGTTCACCTTTACCTCCAAGTTGGTAGACGGCAAGTTCCCTGACTACGAGCGCGTGCTGCCTAAAGGCGGTGACAAGCTGGTGGTCGGTGATCGCCAGGCATTGCGTGAAGCTTTCAGCCGTACTGCGATTCTGTCCAACGAGAAGTACCGCGGCATTCGCCTGCAGCTGGCCGCCGGCCAACTGAAAATCCAGGCTAACAACCCTGAGCAGGAAGAAGCTGAGGAAGAAATCAGCGTCGACTATAACGGCAGCGCGCTGGAGATCGGCTTTAACGTCAGCTACTTGCTGGACGTGCTGGGCGTGATGACCACAGAACAGGTTCGCCTGATTCTGTCCGACTCCAACAGCAGTGCCCTGCTGCAGGAAGCTGGCAACGACGATTCGTCTTACGTCGTCATGCCGATGCGCCTGTGATCTGTAGCTGAGCGAATGTCCCTACGACGTATCATGGTCACTGCGGTGCGCAACCTGCACCCAGTGACCCTCACCCCCTCCCCCCGCATCAACATCCTTTACGGCGCCAACGGCAGCGGCAAGACCAGCGTGCTTGAAGCCGTGTACCTTCTGGGCCTGGCCCGATCATTTCGCAGCACCCGGCTGACGCCGGTTATCCAGTACGAGCAGCCGACCTGTACCGTCTTTGGTGAAGTGCAACTGGCCGAAGGTGGCACCAGCAACCTGGGTGTATCACGCGAGCGCCAGGGCGACTTCACCATTCGCATCGATGGGCAGAACGCTCGCAGTGCTGCTCAGTTGGCCGAGCTACTGCCGCTGCAATTGATAAACCCGGACAGCTTTCGCCTGCTCGAGGGCGCTCCGAAAATACGCCGGCAGTTTCTCGACTGGGGAGTGTTCCACGTGGAACCACGTTTCCTCGGTGCTTGGCAGCGCTTGCAGAAGGCGCTGCGGCAGCGGAACTCATGGTTGCGGCATGGTACACTTGACGCTGCTTCGCAAGCCGCCTGGGACCGAGAATTGTGCCTGGCGAGCGCGGAGATAGATGAATACCGTCGCACCTACATCAAGGCCTTGAAGCCCGTCTTCGAGCGTACCCTGAGCGAACTGGTCGAGCTGGACGGATTGACCTTGAGCTACTATCGCGGCTGGGACAAGGACCGGGAACTTAACGAGGTCCTCGCCACTTCTCTTCAACGCGATCAGCAGATTGGCCATACCCAGGCCGGTCCGCAACGTGCAGATTTGCGCCTGCGTATTGGTGCAAACAACGCTGCGGATATCTTGTCCCGTGGGCAACAGAAACTTGTGGTGTGCGCATTGCGCATCGCCCAAGGTCATCTGGTTAGCCAGGCTCGCCGCGGTCTTTGTATCTATCTCGTAGATGACCTGCCGTCTGAGCTGGACGAGCAGCATCGCCGCGCACTGTGCCGCTTGCTTGAAGAATTACGCTGCCAGGTGTTCATCACCTGTGTAGATAACGAATTACTGAGGGAAGGCTGGCAGACGGAAACGCCAGTTGCTTTGTTCCACGTGGAACAGGGCCGTATCACCCAGACCCACGACCATCGGGAGTGAAGGCATGAGCGAAAATCAAACGTACGACTCGTCCAGCATTAAAGTGCTGAAAGGGCTTGATGCCGTACGCAAACGTCCCGGCATGTATATCGGCGACACCGATGATGGCAGCGGCCTGCACCACATGGTCTTCGAGGTGGTCGACAACTCGATCGACGAAGCCCTCGCCGGTCACTGCGATGACATCACCGTCATCATCCACCCGGACGAATCCATCAGCGTCCGCGACAACGGCCGTGGTATTCCGGTCGACGTCCATAAAGAAGAAGGCGTCTCAGCTGCTGAAGTCATCATGACTGTGCTGCACGCCGGCGGTAAGTTCGACGACAACTCGTACAAAGTATCCGGCGGTCTGCACGGTGTTGGCGTTTCGGTAGTGAACGCCCTTTCGGAGCAACTGATCCTGACCGTACGCCGTAGTGGCAAGGTCTGGGAACAGACTTACGTCCACGGCGTACCGCAAGCGCCTATGGCGGTTGTTGGAGAAAGCGACAGCACCGGTACCCATATCCACTTCAAGCCGTCTGCTGACACCTTCAAGAATATCCACTTCAGCTGGGACATTCTGGCCAAGCGTATTCGCGAGTTGTCGTTCCTGAACTCGGGTGTTGGCATTCTGTTGAAGGATGAGCGCAGTGGCAAAGAAGAGCTCTTCAAATATGAAGGTGGCCTGCGTGCATTTGTCGAGTATCTGAACACCAACAAGACGCCGGTCAACAGCCAGGTCTTCCACTTCAGCACCCAGCGTGAAGATGGCGTCGGTGTTGAAGTTGCCCTGCAGTGGAACGACAGCTTCAACGAAAACCTGTTGTGCTTCACCAACAACATTCCGCAGCGCGATGGTGGTACTCACCTGGTCGGCTTCCGTTCTTCGTTGACCCGCAGCCTGAATGCTTACATCGAGCAAGAAGGCCTGGCAAAGAAGAACAAGGTTGCAACCACGGGTGACGACGCCCGGGAAGGCCTGACCGCGATCATCTCGGTGAAGGTACCGGATCCGAAGTTCAGCTCGCAGACCAAAGACAAACTGGTTTCGTCGGAAGTGAAAACCGCAGTCGAACAAGAGATGAACAAGTTCTTCTCTGACTTCCTGTTGGAAAACCCCAACGAAGCCAAGGCCGTGGTCGGCAAGATGATCGACGCTGCCCGTGCTCGTGAAGCTGCGCGTAAAGCGCGTGAGATGACTCGCCGTAAAGGTGCACTGGACATCGCTGGCCTGCCGGGGAAACTGGCTGACTGCCAAGAGAAGGACCCTGCCCTGTCTGAACTGTACCTGGTGGAGGGTGACTCCGCAGGTGGTTCGGCCAAGCAAGGCCGTAACCGTCGTACCCAGGCGATCCTGCCGTTGAAGGGTAAGATCCTCAACGTCGAGAAAGCCCGCTTCGACAAGATGATCTCGTCCCAGGAAGTCGGTACGCTGATCACCGCGCTGGGCTGTGGTATCGGCCGCGACGAGTACAACATCGCCAAACTGCGTTATCACAACATCATCATCATGACCGATGCCGACGTCGACGGCTCGCACATCCGTACCCTGCTGCTGACCTTCTTCTTCCGTCAGCTGCCGGAGCTGGTCGAGCGCGGCTACATCTACATCGCTCAGCCACCGCTGTACAAGGTCAAGCGCGGCAAGCAGGAGCAGTACATCAAAGATGACGAGGCCATGGAAGAGTACATGACCCAGTCGGCTCTGGATGATGCCAGCCTGCACCTGGACGAATCGGCGCCAGCAGTTTCCGGCGTACAGCTGGAAAGTCTGGTCCAAGAGTTCCGCAGTGTGATGAAGACCCTCAAGCGTCTGTCGCGTCTGTATCCGCAGGAGCTGACCGAGCACTTCATCTACATGGATGAAATCACCCTGGAGCATTTGGGCGACCACGCTCACATGCAGGCTTGGTTGAAAACCTTCCAGGCTCGCCTGCACAGCAACCAGAAGTCGGGCCTGGCGTACAACGCCAGCCTGCGTGAAGACAAAGAGCGCAACGTTTGGCTGCCGGAAGTGGAAATCACCTCCCACGGCCTCGCAAGCTACATCACCTTCAACCGTGACTTCTTTGGCAGCAACGATTACCGCACCGTGGTTAACCTGGGTGGCAAGATCAGCACCTTGTTCGGTGAAGGCGCTTACGTGCAACGTGGCGAACGGCGCAAGGCAGTCAGCGAGTTCAAGGAAGCCCTCGACTGGCTGATGAACGAAACTGCCAAGCGTCACACCATCCAGCGCTACAAAGGTCTGGGCGAGATGAACCCGGATCAGCTCTGGGAGACCACCATGGACCCAGCGGTTCGCCGCATGCTCAAGGTCACCATCGAAGATGCGATCGCTGCTGATCAGATCTTCAATACCTTGATGGGCGACGCTGTGGAACCTCGTCGTGAGTTCATCGAGAACAACGCGCTGTCGGTGTCCAACCTGGACTTCTGATCTGCCGTAAACGACCGGTGCTGCTCAAGCCTGGGCCCGCCGATCAACAAAAAGCCCGCATTCGCGGGCTTTTTGTTTTTCAAGATTTCACAGCGCTGCCCGCGTGCTACTGATCATTGAATGTCGTCCCGCTCCACGGTCACCCAATTCTTGTCAGCCGTGACCGGTAAGCAAAAGACGGCGTCCCTGCGCAGGCATGTTCCACGTGGAACAGCAACGCTTTCGACGCTCTCAAAGCCCAAGCTTACGTAGCCGGCGATACAGCGTGCGTTCACTGATGCCTAGTACCTGCGCCAGCTCGCTGCGCGGCCCTTGGAACTGCTCCACCAACTGCGCGAGGTCGGCTAGCGAATTACGCGAGCCGCGTGTCGATACAGTTGAGCTGGTGGGGGCTAGGTCCTCAGGCAGATGCTCTGGGCGGATCAGCCCGTCATCGGCAAACAATCGCGCACGTTCAAGGATATTGCGCAGCTCGCGGATATTGCCCGGGAAGGCATGCAAGCTCAGGCGCGCCTGCGCTTCAGATGTCAGCGTGACGGTATGGGCGCCAGCCATGCGCTGTAACAAGCTCTGCGCCAGCATCGGTAAGTCCTCTACTCGCTCGCGTAGCGCTGGCAAGCGAATCGGAAAACCGCTGATTCGGTAGTACAGGTCCTCGCGGAAGGTACCTGCTGCCACCATCTCTTTGAGCGGCTTGTGGGTAGCCGAAATCAGGCGAAAGTCTGAGTGCACAGTGCGCAAGCTACCCACCGGGCGGAAGCTGCCCGACTCGATCAGGCGCAACAACTTGACCTGCATGGTCAGCGGCACTTCACCTATTTCGTCGAGGAACAGCGTGCCGCCATGGGCCGCTTCGGCGAGGCCGATCTTGCGCTGGTTCGCGCCAGTGAACGCGCCTTTTTCATAGCCGAACAGCTCACTCTCGAACAGGCTGTCATTGAGCCCGGTGCAGTCGACCACCACCAGCGGGCCGGTCGCGCGCGGGCTGCCCAGGTGCAGGGCACGGGCGAACAATTCCTTGCCAGTGCCGGACTCGCCTTGCAGCAACACCGGAATCTGCGCCGGCGCGGCGCGTTGCAAGCTGGCCAGCGCCGCCTGGAACGCCGGCGCGCGGCCAACCAATCCTTGTTGTTGCGGCTGGGCGGCAGCCAGGGTCACGGTGTTGAGGCGCTCGACAAAAGCAACCACCCTGCCCTGCTCATCGAGGATCGGCCGCAACTCGACGTCGACATGCTCGGGCCCGCGTGGGGTGTGATGAATATGCAGGACCCGCTCCGGCACTTTGCTGTCCCAGGCTTTGCGCATCGGGCAGTGCTCGCCGGCCTGATCACAGGGCACCGCGTAGTGATGAGAAACGCGATGGCACTTCTCGCCCAGCGGCGCACTGTCATTGATGCCGAACTGACGTCGGTAGGCAGCATTGGCCGCAAGGATGTTGTAGTCGGTGTCGAGCACGATCGACGGGTGCACATCGTGCTCAAGGTAGGACACCAGGCCGAGGATGGCAGGATGAGAAGCGGAAAGCGCAGACATGACCAGAACCGGTTGCGGGTACCTGACGAGCGTAGCAAGGACTGCCAGTGACTGCCATTGGCTGACAGTCGACTGCCAACCACTGGCAGTGCTGGCAGCGAATCGTGAGGAAGACAACGCTGCGATAGCAGTAGCACCACGGACAGGTGGGCCATAACGCCTCATTTAAACCCTGGCATGCATCTTGATAAATCCTGGGTTACTGCCTACGCCTAACAAGGCGCTGCAGATATCTGGAGAGTGTGATGATCATCGGCAACAACATCCATGTAGAGGGCCTGTTCGACGAGGCCACTTCGACCATCAGCTACCTGGTGATGGACCGCCAGACCCACAAGTGCGCGCTGATCGACAGCGTGCTCGACTACGATCCCAAGTCTGGACGCACCAGCCACAGCTCGGCGGACAAGCTGATCGCTCGGGTCGAGGCGCTCGGCGCCAGTGTGCAGTGGATTCTGGAAACTCATGTACACGCCGATCACTTGTCGGCTGCTGACTACCTGAAAGCCAAGCTCGGCGGCCAGGTTGCCATCGGTTCGCACATCACCCAGGTGCAGAAGACCTTCGCAGCGCTGTTCAACGCCGAACCAGGTTTCGCCCGCGACGGCAGCCAGTTTGACGTGTTGCTGGAAGACGAATACGTGCTGATGATCGGCAATCTGCGGGCCCGTACGCTACACACCCCAGGGCACACCCCTGCGTGTATGAGCTACGTGGTCGAGGATGCTGGCGAGAAGGCGGTGTTTGTCGGCGATACCTTGTTCATGCCTGACTACGGCACTGCTCGGTGCGATTTCCCTGGTGCCGACGCGCGCACGCTGTATCGCTCTATCCGGCGTTTGCTCGCCCTCCCCGACCACACCCAACTGTTCATGTGCCATGACTACCTGCCCGAGGGCCGCGCCCTGCGTTTTGTCACCACCGTGGCTGAGCAGCGCACCAGCAATGTTCATATCCATCAGGGCGTCAGCGAGGACGAGTTCGTCGCCATGCGCGAAGCGCGTGACGCCACCCTGGATATGCCGGTACTGATCCTGCCCGCCGTCCAGGTCAACATGCGCAGCGGGCAGTTGCCTGAGCCGGAGAGCAACGGCGTGCGTTACCTGAAAATCCCGCTGAACCAGCTCTGAACGTCGCCGGCCTAGTACCCATACCAAGATCGAAAAGGAATACCCGCATGCCTGCCTTGCCATCCACAGCCAATAGCACGCGCATCGACCATCACAAGGTGGTGATCGTCGGCGCTGGTGCTGCGGGGATTGCCACCGCCGCCAGTTTGTTCAAGCGTGATCCGACGCTCGATATTGCGTTGATCGACCCGGCTGAGGTGCACTACTACCAACCCGGCTGGACCATGGTCGGCGCTGGTGTATTCAGCGCTGCCAGCACCGCGCGCCGCATGATCAGCGCCATCCCCAAAGGCGTGCGGTTTATAAAAGCGCGGGTAGACAGTTTTGATCCCGCAGCGCAAAGCGTGGCTGTGGAGGACGGCCGCATCATCAGTTACGAACAGCTGGTGGTCTGCCCAGGCCTGACTCTCGACTGGCAGGCAATCGAGGGCCTCACGGAAACCCTCGGCCGCAACGGTGTGACCTCCAACTACCGTTATGACCTGGCACCTTACACCTGGCAATTGGTTCAGAACCTCAAGCAAGGCCGCGCCCTCTTCACCCAGCCCCCGATGCCCATCAAGTGTGCCGGCGCGCCACAGAAGGCGTTGTACCTTTCGTGTGATCACTGGCTGCGGCGTGAGCGCCTGGGTGCCATCAAGGCCAGCTTCTACAATTCGGTTCCGGTACTTTTTGGCGTTGCTGACTACGTGCCCGCATTGATGGCCTATATCGAAAAGTACGCGGTGGATCTCAACTATTCACACCGCCTGGTGGCAGTAGATGGTCCGGGCAAGCGCGCGACGTTTATCCACAGCCTTGCCGATGGCAGCACGCAGACGCGAGTCGAGCCCTTCGACATGTTGCACGTGGTGCCGCCGCAAGTAGCGCCCGAGTTCATCCGCAGCAGCCCGCTGGCGGATGGCGCGGGCTGGCTGGATGTCGATCCGTTCACTCTGCGCCATCGGCAGTTTGCCAACGTGCACGGCTTGGGTGATGTGATCAATACCAGTAATGCCAAGACCGCTGCGGCGGCGCGCAAGCAGGCTCCGGTGGTGGCCAACAACGTGCTGGTAGCGCTCGGCCGGTCGCCTACCCTCGCGCACTATGACGGTTACGGTTCATGCCCATTGACCGTGGAGCGCGGCAAGATCGTCCTGGCTGAATTCAAATACGGTGGCACGCTGGCACCCAGCTTTCCGCAGTGGTTGCTCAACGGTCGGCAGCCTACTCGGCTGGCCTGGCTACTCAAGGCGCAGCTGCTCCCTGCGCTGTATTGGCATGGGATGCTCAAAGGCCGTGAATGGCTGGCGCGGCCGCAACCTGCCGGCGCCGAGAAGCAATCGTGATCGAAGTGCTGGGTGCAGCGCTGGGCGCGGTCATCGGTGCGGTACTGGCGTTGACCGGTGCTGGCGGAGGCATTCTGGCAGTGCCGTTATTGGTATTCGGGCTGGGTTTGAATATGGTCGAGGCGGCGCCAGTTGGCCTGTTGGCAGTCGGCCTGGCGGCGTCAGTCGGTGCGCTGCTCGGGCTGCGCCAGGGCCTGGTACGTTATCGCGCGGCGTTGTTCATTGCGCTGATCGGTATCTGCGCAACACCTTTGGGTTTGATGCTCGCTCATCGGTTGCCCAACGCACCGCTGGCGTTGGTGTTCGCCGCGGTGCTGATCCATGCCTGCCTGCGCATATGGCGCAAGGCGGCGCGCGAGTTGCGTGGTGAGCCACCGTGTGGCGAGCGGCTGATCATGCCCTGTGTACTCAACCCTTTGCAGGGGCGGCTGCGCTGGACCTTGCCCTGCGCACGTGCCCTGGCCGTAACTGGCGGTGTGGCGGGTTTACTGTCGGGACTGCTGGGCGTCGGTGGCGGCTTCGTCATCATTCCGGCACTCAGCCGTTATACCAACCTGGAGATGAAGAGCATTGTCGCCACCTCGTTGGCGGTGATCGCGCTGGTTGCCTGCGGCAGCGTAGTCAGCGCCAGCGTCGCCGGGGTGATGCACTGGCAGGTAGGTGCACCCTTCGCGATTGGTGCGGTGATGGGCCTGCTGCTGGCGCACCCACTGGCCGGCAAGTTGGCCGGGCCACGCTTGCAGCAGGTGTTTGCCTTGGTCGGCATCGGCGCAGCGCTGCTGCTGGCGAGCAAGGGCCTACTCGGCTAGCAGTTCAGCCTGCTCTGCTGCACACAGCGCCAGCAGGTAATCCCAGACTACCCGCAGGCGCACTGACTTGTGCAACTCGCGGCGGGTGCAGATCCAGTAGCTGCGCTGGATGGTTTCGCTGGGCAGCACCCGGCGCAGCTGTGGATCATGCCTGGCCATGTAATTGGGCAGCACAGCAATGCCCAGGCCGGCGCGTGCGGCCTGCTGCTGAGCGATGACGCTGGTGCTGCGGAAGATCACATTCGGCGCACGGCAGAAGCTGTTGAGAAACAGCAGCTCCTGGCTGAACAGCAGATCGTCGACGTAGCCAATCCAGCTGTGACGGGCCAGATCTTCACGACTGTTCAGCGCCGGTGAGCGTTCGAGGTACTCGGGGCTGGCGTAGAGCGCTAGCCGATAATCAGTGAGCTTGCGAGTTATCAACAGGTCGGCGTTGGGCCGTTCCAGGTGGATGCTGATTTCTGCCTCGCGGTTGAGGATGCTGACGAAGCGCGGCACCGCCACCAGTTCGACTTCCAGGCCCGGATAGCGCTCGAACAACGCCCGCATGCGTGGGGTGAAGAACATGATGCCGATGCCTTCGGTGACGCCCAGGCGGATCTTGCCCAGCGGAGTTATCGCCTGGGTGATCTCTTCCTGCGCCAGCAGAGCGACGTTCTCCATCGCTTCGGCATGCTTGAGCAGTGCCTGGCCAGACGGCGTCAGCTCGTAACCCTGTGCATGTTGAACGAACAGTGCTGTGCCCAGGCTCTTTTCGATGCCCTCGATATGCCGCGCCACCGTGCTGTGGGTGGTGTTCAGGCGCTTGGCTGCAGTCAGTAGACGACCGCTGCGCTGCAACTCGAGAAAGAACCTCAGATCATTCCAGTCGAACATGCTTATCCCTGTGCATAACTGTGAGCGGCTGTCAGGTTACTTAGGAAACGGCTGATATTGGCTGTGCTAAAACGCACAGCGGTTGAGCGAAAACTCGTGTTTCATTAGCGAAATTACGCACTAAGATCAAAAGCGACAAGAATAATAATCAGGCCCGAGGTCACACATGCCATCAGCCGATTCTGCCTACGACTATGTCGTCGTAGGCGCTGGCCCAGCCGGATGTTTGCTGGCCAACCGTTTGTCCGCCGATCCATCCTGCCGGGTGCTGCTGCTCGAAGCGGGTGGGCGCGATAACTATCCATGGATTCACATCCCGGTCGGTTACCTCTATTGCATCGGTAACCCGCGCACCGACTGGTGCTTCAAGACCGAGGCGCAAGCGGGCCTTGGCGGCCGCAGCCTGGGTTATCCGCGCGGCAAGGTGCTCGGCGGCTGCTCGTCGATCAATGGCATGATCTACATGCGCGGCCAGGCCAGCGACTACGACCGCTGGGCTGAACAAGGCAACGACGGCTGGGCCTGGAAAGACGTGCTGCCGCTGTTCAAGGCCAGCGAGAATCACTATGCCGGCAGCAGCGACAGCCACGGCGCCGATGGCGAATGGCGGGTCGAACAGCAGCGCTACAGCTGGCCGATCCTCGACGCCTTCCGCGATGCCGCCGAGCAGAGCGGAATTGGTAAGGTCGACGACTTCAATACCGGCGACAACCAAGGCTGTGGATACTTTCAGGTCAACCAGCGCAGCGGCGTACGCTGGAATGCGGCCAAAGCCTTTCTGCGGCCAATCCTCAAGCGGCCAAACCTGACCCTGCTCACTGGCGTCGAAGTTGACCAGGTGCTGCTCGACAATACCCGTGCTACGGCGGTCAAAGCCCGCTGGCAGGGTGAGTGGCATGAGTTTCAGGCGCGACGGGAGATCATTCTCTGCGCAGGCTCGGTGGGTTCACCGGGTATCCTGCAACGTTCCGGCATAGGCCCGCGCAAGCTCCTGGAAGCCCTCGGCATTGGCGTACGCCATGACATGCCTGGCGTGGGCGGCAACCTGCAGGACCATCTGCAGCTGCGCCTGATCTACCAGATCCGCAACACCCGTACCTTGAACCAGATGGCCAACAGCCTGTGGGGCAAGATGGGCATGGGCCTGCGCTATCTATACGACCGCAGCGGCCCGCTGGCGATGGCGCCCAGTCAGCTCGGCGCGTTCGTTCGCTCCAGCCCCGAGCAGGCCAGCGCCAACCTGCAATATCACGTCCAGCCGCTGTCACTGGAGCGCTTCGGCGAGCCGCTGCACCGCTTCCCGGCGTTCACCGCGTCGGTGTGCAACCTGCGCCCCGCCAGCCGCGGGCGAATCGATATTCGCTCGGCCGATCTGCATGCCGAGCCTGTGATCAACCCTAACTATCTGAGCGACCCGCAAGACCTGCGTGTTGCCGCCGATGCCATTCGCATGACCCGGCGCATCGTCCAGGCCCCTGCCCTCGCCGCCTTCGACCCGGTCGAGTACCTGCCGGGCGCTGCGCTCAACACTGAAGAAGAGCTGTTTGAGGCTGCGAGCAAGATAGGCACCACCATCTTTCACCCGGTCGGCACCTGCCGCATGGGCAGCGGCGCGCTCGATGTGGTCGACCATCAACTGCGTGTGCACGGCATTCCGGGTCTGCGCGTAGCTGACGCCTCGATCATGCCGCAGATTGTTTCCGGCAATACCTGTTCACCGACACTGATGATCGCCGAGAAAGCGGCGCAACTGATTCTCAAAGGAGCTGCAACCCAAACCTACCTCAGCGACGCAAGCGCAATACCGACGCCCTGACCAGGTGCGTGCAACAAGCGGCGGCTGGTGATCAGGCCTGCCGGCAGTGGAACAACAAGAATAATCACTGTGGCCTGCGGGCCGAGGACAGCAACGATGTCTGATTACATTCAAGAGCAGGGAGCAGCGGCGAGCCCTACCAGCCGTCGCGAGGAAAGAAAGATCATTTTCGCGTCATCCCTCGGGACGGTTTTCGAGTGGTATGACTTTTTTCTGTACGGCGCTCTGGCGGCGGTGATCAGCAAGCAGTTCTTTGCGGGGGTCAACGACACCACGGCGTTCATCTTCGCCCTGATGGCATTCGCTGCGGGCTTTTTGGTCAGGCCATTCGGCGCGCTGGTGTTCGGCCGCCTGGGCGACATGATCGGGCGTAAGTACACCTTCCTGGTCACCATCGTGTTGATGGGCTTGTCGACCTTCGCGGTCGGGCTGCTGCCTACCTATGCCAGCATTGGTATCGCGGCACCGATCATCCTGGTGATTCTGCGCATGCTCCAAGGCCTGGCGTTGGGCGGCGAGTACGGTGGCGCAGCAACCTACGTGGCCGAGCACGCACCGCCCGGCAAGCGCGGTTTCCATACCGGCTTCATCCAGTCGACCGCGACCCTGGGCCTGCTGCTGTCGTTGCTGGTGGTACTGGGTAGCCGCTACATCAGCGGTGATGAGTTTGAAACCTGGGGCTGGCGCCTGCCGTTCCTGCTGTCGATCGTGCTGTTGGGGATTTCCACCTGGATCCGCATGAGCATGCACGAGTCGCCTGCGTTCGTGAAAATGAAGGCACAGGGCAAGCTGAGCAAGTCGCCGATTCGTGAGTCGTTCACCAATTGGAGCAACCTCAAGATCGTCCTGACGGCACTGTTCAGCATCAACGCCGGTCAGGCCGTAACGTTCTACACGGCGCAATTCTATGTGCTGTTCTTCATGACCCAGATGCTCAAGATGGACCCGGCCCAGGCCAACACTCTGCTGATCATCAGCGTGGTGATCGGCGCGCCGTTCTTCGTATTCTTCGGTTGGCTGTCTGACCGCATTGGCCGCAAGCCGATCCTGATGGTTGGCCTGCTGCTGGCAACCGTCCTGTACTTCCCGCTGTTTAAGGCCCTGAGCCATTACGCCAACCCACAGATCGACGCCGCCAGCCGTCAGTCGCCCATCGTGGTGATGGCTGACCCAGCCAGCTGCACCTTCCAGTTCGACCCGGTCGGCAAAGCGCGTTTCGACAGCCCGTGCGACAAGGTCAAGACCTTCCTGGTCAAGCAGGGCCTGCCGTACAGCTCGGCTGCTGCGACTGGCAGTGATGTTGTGGTGAACATCGGCGACACGGCCATCACCGGCTTCGACGAAGCGGCAATGCGTGCGGCGATTACCCAGGCGGGGTATCCGGCCAAGGCGGATCCTGCGCAGGTCAACGAGTTCATGGTGGTGGCGCTGATTGTGGCGATGATCCTGATCGCGACGATGACCTATGGCCCGCTGGCGGCGGTGATGGTCGAGCTGTTCCCGACGCGGATCCGCTATACCTCGATGTCCCTGCCCTACCACATTGGTAACGGCTGGTTCGGTGGGTTCCTGCCGACCGTATCGTTCGCGCTGGTGGTGTATACCGGGGATATTTTCTATGGGCTGTGGTACCCGGTGTTGATAACCGGGGTGAGCCTGGTGGTGGGGATATTCTGTTTGAAAGAGACCAAGGATGTGGACCTGGACAAAGTCTGATCTGAAATAGCCGGGGGCTGCAAAGCAGCCCCCGTTTTCAATCACGAAAAAAACTTATGCACGGTTTTCGAAAAACTGTCACATAGAAAAATAACAAGTAATTTCAATTACTTAGAGTCAATCTCTAAGCATCATTTGAAAAGTTGCTCACAAGTTATCCACAATTTTCCAAGCTGTCTGCGGCGCTGCTTTCGGCCACTGGAGGCAGCGCACCCAGCGCCCGCTGGGTCTCCTGATTCCACGCCTCAGCGCGGTTATTCAGGTCGGCAATGGCCCGCGGCCCGCTACCTTCGGCATACATCGGCTCGCCAATCACCACCTCGATCACCCCCGCCTGCTTGCCCCAGCCAGACTTCGGCCAATAGCGGCCAGCGTTATGCGCAATCGGCAGCACCGGCAGGCCTGCGTTCACCGCCAAGGCCGTACCGCCACGGGAGAACTTGCCGATCTGCCCATACGGGACACGGGTGCCCTCAGGGAAGATCAATACCCACACGCCTTGCTTGAGCAGCTCATCGCCCTTCTTGGCAACGTGGCGCAAGGCTTCCTTGGGGTTGTCACGGTCGATCGCGATCGGCCGCAGCATGGCCATAGCCCAGCCAAAGAACGGCACATACAGCAGCTCACGCTTGAGCACCTGGCTCAGCGGCTGGAAGTACGCCGACAGGAAGAACGTTTCCCAGGTGCTCTGGTGATTGGACAGAATTACGCACGGGGTCGTCGGCACGTTCTCCGCGCCGGTGATCTTGTAGCGGATACCCAGCATCACCTCGGTCAGGCGCACGGCAAAGCGGCACCAGTAGACGTTGATGAAGCGGTAGCGCTTTTGAAATGGCAGAAACGGCGCGATGAAGAAGCTCAAGGTGCACCAGAGCAACGAGCTGGTGCCCAGCAGCAGGTAAAAAAGAAAGATTCTGATCGCCTGCAGGATCGACATAGTGGCATGTACCGTTGCGGGTCTTGCCCGCCTAATGAACTGTGCGCCAGGCGGCGTACAGTCTAGATAAGTGCTCTGGCGACAGCGGCCAGATCGTCAAAAATCAGCGTGCTTGCAGCGACGCCCTTGCTCAGGGTGCGCTCACCTTTGCCGGTTTTCACCAACACCGGTTGTGCTCCGACGGCCAGGGCGGCCTCCAGGTCACCTTTACTGTCGCCGACGAACCATACGCCAGGCAGCTCGGCCTGGTAATGGGCAGCGATTGCCTTGAGCATGCCCGGCTTCGGTTTGCGACAGGCGCAGCCCTCGTCCGGGCCATGCGGGCAGTACACGACGAGGCCCAGTTCGCCGCCCTGCTCGGCCACCAGCTCGCTCAAGCGCGTGTGCATGGCCTCGAGGATTTGCAGCGAATAGTAGCCCCGAGCAATGCCGGACTGGTTGGTGGCCACTGCCACCGTCCAGCCCGCTTTGCTCAACTGCGCGATGGCCTCGATCGCGCCGGCAATGGGGATCCACTCCTCCAGCGACTTGATGTAGGCGTCGGAGTCGTGATTGATCACCCCGTCACGATCGAGAATCAGCAGTTTCAAGGCTTACCCCAACAACGAGATGTCGGCCACACCCAGGAACAGACCGCGCAGGCGGCTGAGCAGGGCATAGCGGTTGGCGCGGACCTTGGCATCTTCGGCGTTGACCATCACTGCCTCGAAGAAGGCGTCGACCGGGTCACGCAGCGCTGCCAGGCGGGCCAGCGACTCGCGGTACTGACGTGCCGCGGCCATCGGTTGCACAGCCTGGTCGGCCTGCTGGATCGCCGAGTACAGCGAGAACTCGTTGGCATTGTCGAAATACTTCGGCTCGACTTGCTCGGAGATCGCACCCTCAGCCTTGCTCAGCAGGTTCGACACACGCTTATTGACCGCGGCCAGGGCCTCGGCTTCAGGCAGTTGGCGGAACGCCTGCACGGCCTGTACGCGTTGGTCGAAGTCCAGCGCCGAGCCTGGCTTGAGGGCACGTACCGACAGGTAGGTACCGACGTCGATGCCTTCGTCTTCATAACGTGCACGCAGGCGGTCGAAGATGAACTCCAGGACCTGCTCGGACAGCCCGGCTGGCTTGATCTTGCTACCGAACTGGTTGACGGCGAAGCTCACGGCGTCGGTCAGGTCCAGATCCAGCTGCTTGTCGATCAGAATGCGCAGCACGCCGAGGGCGGCGCGACGCAGGGCGTACGGGTCTTTGCTGCCGGTTGGCAGCATGCCGATGCCAAAGATACCGACCAGGGTATCGAGCTTGTCGGCGATGGCCACGGCAGCACCGGTGAGGGTCTGCGGCAGTTCAGCGCCAGCACCGCGCGGCATGTACTGCTCGTTCAGGGCCAGGGCGACGTCTTCCGGCTCGCCGTCGTTCACGGCGTAGTAGTAGCCGGCAACGCCTTGCATTTCCGGGAACTCACCGACCATTTCGGTGGCCAGATCACACTTGGACAGCAAGCCGGCACGCGCCGCCCGCTGGGCGTCGCCGCCGATGCGTGGGGCGATGTAGGCGGCCAGCTTGGAAACACGCTCGGCTTTGTCGTAGACGCTGCCCAGCTGGGCCTGGAACACCACGCTCTTCAAGCGCTCGTTGAAGGTCGCCAGCGGCTGCTTCTTGTCCTGCTTGAAGAAGAATTCGGCGTCGGTCAGGCGCGGACGCACGACTTTTTCGTTACCGAGCACGATCTGCTGCGGGTCACGGCTCTCGACGTTGGCCACGGTAATGAAGCGCGGCAGCAACTTGCCGTCGCTGTCGAGCAGGCAGAAGTATTTCTGGTTGTCCTGCATGGTGGTGATCAGCGCTTCTTGCGGCACTTCAAGGAAGCGTTCCTCGAACGAGCACACCAGCGGCACCGGCCATTCGACCAGCGCAGTCACTTCATCGAGCAGTGCCGGCGGCACGATGGCCGTGCCTTCCTGCTGCAGGGCGAGCTCTGCGGTGCGCTTGGCGATCAGGTCGCGGCGCTCGGCAAAATCGGCCAGCACGTAGGCTTTGCGCAGGTCTTCGGCGTAGTTGGCAGGCGCGCTGATAACCACGTTTTCCGGGTGGTGGAAACGGTGCCCACGCGACTCGCGACCGGCTTGCTGCTTGAGGATGGTGCAATCGACCACCTGCTCACCGAGCAGCATCACCAGCCATTGGGTTGGCCGCACGAATTCTTCACGGCTGGCCGCCCAGCGCATGCGCTTGGGAATCGGCAGGTCGTTGAGCGAATCTTCGACGATGGTCGGCAGCAGGCTGGCAGTAGCCTTGCCCGGGATGTGCTGCGAGAAGCGCAGTTTGGCGCCGCTCTGGTCGATCTCGCTGAGGTCGACGCCGCACTTCTTGGCAAAGCCCAGGGCCGCCTGAGTTGGCTGGCCTTCGGCGTTGAATGCGGCCTGCATGGGCGGGCCATCGACGTTGATGGAGCGGTCAGGCTGCTGCACGTCGAGCTGACGAATCAGCACTGCCAGGCGGCGCGGCGCGGCATACACGCTCTTGCCGGCGTAGTTCAGGCCAGCGGCCTGCAGGCCTTTTTCGATACCGGCCAAAAACGCGTCACCGAGGCTGGCAAGGGCTTTGGGTGGCAGCTCTTCGGTGCCCAGTTCAACCAGAAAATCTTGAGCACTCATTGTGCAGCCTCCAGCTTAGCCAACACTTCGTCACGCAGTTCAGGGGTCGCCATCGGGAAGCCCATGCGGGCACGGGCTTGCAGGTAGCTTTGCGCCACGTCGCGAGCCAGCGTACGTACGCGCAGGATGTAACGCTGGCGCTCGGTCACCGAGATGGCGCGGCGGGCGTCGAGCAGGTTGAAGGTGTGCGACGCCTTCAGGACCATTTCATAGGTCGGCAGCGGCAGGTCGAGCTTGATCAGGCGGTTGGCTTCGCTTTCGTAGAAGTCGAACAGCTCGAACAGTTTGTCGACGTTGGCGTGCTCGAAGTTGTAGGTCGATTGCTCCACTTCGTTCTGGTGGAACACGTCGCCATAGGTGACCACACCGAACGGGCCGTCAGCCCAGACCAGGTCGTACACCGAATCAACGCCCTGCAGGTACATCGCCAGGCGCTCGAGGCCGTAGGTGATTTCGCCGGTGACCGGGTAGCACTCCAGACCGCCGACTTGCTGGAAGTAGGTGAATTGAGTCACTTCCATGCCGTTCAGCCAGATTTCCCAACCCAGACCCCAGGCGCCGAGGGTCGGCGATTCCCAGTTGTCTTCGACGAAGCGCACATCGTGCACCAGCGGGTCCAGGCCGATCGCTTTCAGCGAGCCCAGGTACAGTTCCTGGAAGTTGGCCGGGTTAGGCTTGAGGACCACCTGGAACTGGTAGTAATGCTGCAGGCGGTTGGGGTTTTCACCATACCGTCCGTCGGCAGGACGACGGCTTGGCTGCACGTAGGCGGCGTTCCAAGTTTCTGGACCGACGGCGCGCAAAAAGGTCGCGGTATGGAAAGTGCCGGCGCCTACTTCCATATCGTAGGGCTGAAGTACCACACAACCTTGCTCAGCCCAGTACTTCTGCAGGGCGAGGATGAGGTCTTGGAAGGTACGCACGGCTGGCGTAGGCTGGCTCACGAAATTCACCTGTATCTGGGGATGCGGATGTAAAGAGCGGGAGTATAACCCGATTCGCCTCGCCCTCTACTGATTGGAGCCTTATGCCACGCTGCTTTTGGTGTACCGACGATCCGTTGTACCAGGCCTACCACGACCAGGAGTGGGGAACGCCGCAGCGCGATCCGGCGTTGCTGTTCGAGATGCTTTTGCTCGAAGGGTTCCAGGCCGGGCTGTCCTGGATCACCGTATTGCGCAAGCGCGAGCGCTATCGCCAGGTCATGTATGACTTTGACCCGGTGCAGCTGGCGCAGATGAGCGATGAGCGCATCGAGGAATTGATGCTCGATGCCGGGATCATCCGCAACCGCCTCAAACTCAACGCGGCGCGGCGTAATGCCAAGGCCTGGCTGGCTGTGGATAACCCGGCCGAGTGGCTCTGGTCGTTTGTCGATGGCACGCCGAAGATCAACCACTTCACCGACCGTAGCGAGATGCCGGCAGTCACCGACGAGGCCAAGGCGATGAGCAAGGCGTTGCAGAAAACCGGCTTCACGTTTGTTGGGCCGACTATCTGCTATGCGTTCATGCAGGCCACCGGGATGGTCATGGACCACACCACCGACTGCGATCGCTACGCCGCCTTGGCGCGCTGAGCGGGTACAATGAGCGCTTGCTGAAATAAGGAATTCGCCTGTGGAAAAGTTCAAGGGCGCCCTGATGGTCGGGGTGCTGCGCCTGTTTGCCAAGCTGCCCTGGAGCGCGGTGCAACGGGTTGGCGCCGGCATTGGCTGGCTGATGTGGAAGATACCCAACGGTTCGCGCAACGTGGTGCGGATCAACCTGGCCAAGTGTTTTCCGGAGATGGACCCGGCCGAGCGCGAGCAGTTGGTCGGCCGCGCCCTGCGCGATATCGGCAAGTCGTTTGTCGAGAGCGCCTGCGCCTGGATCTGGCCGCCACAGCGTTCGCTGGACCTCGTCCACGAAGTGCAGGGCCTGGAAGTGCTGGAGGCCGCGCTGGCCTCAGGCAAGGGCGTAGTCGGCATTACCAGCCATCTGGGCAACTGGGAAGTGCTCAACCACTTCTACTGCAGCCAGTGCAAACCGATCATTTTCTACCGCCCGCCCAAGCTCAAGGCCGTCGATGACCTGCTTCGCGAGCAGCGCGTGCAGATGGGCAACCGCGTGGCGCCGTCGACCAAGGAAGGCATCCTCAGCGTGATCAAGGAAGTGCGCCGTGGTGGCCAGGTGGGGATTCCGGCTGACCCGGAGCCGGCCGAGTCGGCTGGGGTATTTGTACCGTTCCTCGGCACCCAGGCGCTGACCAGCAAATTTGTGCCGAACATGCTGGCTGGCGGCAAGGCGGTCGGGGTGTTCCTGCATGCGCTGCGGCTGCCGGATGGTTCTGGGTTCAGGGTAATTCTCGAGGCGGCGCCCGAGGAGATGTACAGCACCGATGTGACGGTGTCGGCGGCGGCCATGAGCAAGGTGGTCGAGCGTTATGTGCGCCAGTATCCGAGCCAGTACATGTGGAGCATGAAGCGCTTCAAGAAGCGTCCGGCTGGCGAACAGCGCTGGTATTGAGGTCTTTGGTGCTGCTGCGCAGCCCTTCGCGGGCAAGCCCGCTCCCACAGGTTACGGCGGCGCTGCAAATCCTGTGGGAGCGGGCTTGCCCGCGAAGGGCCGCAAAGCGACCCCAGCAATCTCAGATTTTATTCAACTTCTTCAAAAAAACCGCCATCTCTTTCTCGGCCTGTTTGTCGCCATGCGCCCGCGCCGCTTCAGTCCCCTGCTCCCACGCCTGCCGCGCCGCGGCCAGATCACCGCTCAGTTGATAAGCCTTGCCCAACAGCTTCCACGCCGCCGAATACTTCGGGTCCTGCTCAACGCAGCGGGCCAGATGCACCGCCGCCTCGGCGCCGTTGCCCTCATCCAGCCAGGCCTTGCCCAGGCCAAAGCGCAACAGTGAGTTATCCACACCCTTGTCGAGCATCTTCTGCAGCGATTCGCGCATTGCCGTGCCTCCTTAGAAAAAGCTCAAGCCCACGTGGAACAGCTTCTCGACGTCGCGGATATGCTTTTTATCCACAACGAACAGAATCACGTGGTCGCCGGTTTCCAGCACCGTGTTGTCGTGGGCGATCAGCACCTGCTCGGCACGAATGATCGCGCCAATGGTGGTGCCCGGTGGCAGGTCGATGTCGGCGATGGCCTTGCCAATCACCTTGCTCGACTTGGCGTCACCATGCGCCACCGCCTCGATCGCCTCGGCCGCACCGCGGCGCAGCGAGTGCACGCTGACGATATCGCCGCGGCGCACGTGGGCAAGCAAGGTGCCGATAGTCGCCAACTGCGGGCTGATGGCGATGTCGATATCGCCGCCCTGCACCAGGTCGACATAGGCCGGGTTGTTGATGATGGTCATCACCTTGCGCGCACCTAGGCGCTTGGCCAGCAGCGACGACATGATGTTGGCCTCGTCGTCGTTGGTCAGGGCCAGGAAGATATCGGCGTCGGCGATGTTCTCTTCCAGCATCAGGTCCTTGTCCGAGGCGCTGCCCTGCAACACCACGGTGCTTTCCAGGGTGTCGGACAGGTAACGGCAACGGGCCGCGTTCATCTCGATGATCTTTACCTGGTAGCGGCTCTCGATCGCTTCAGCCAGGCGCTCGCCGATCTGCCCGCCCCCGGCGATGACCACACGCTTGTTGGTCTCATCGATGCGGCGCAACTCGCCCATGACCGCGCGGATGTCCTTCTTCGCGGCGATGAAAAACACCTCGTCATCGGCTTCAATGACGGTATCGCCCTGCGGCTTGATCGGCCGGTCTCGACGGAAGATGGCCGCCACGCGGGTGTCGACATTGGGCATGTGCGCGCGGATCTGGCGCAATTGCTGGCCCACCAGCGGGCCGCCGTAGTACGCCTTGACCGCCACCAACTGGGCTTTGCCGTCAGCGAAGTCGATCACCTGCAGTGCGCCGGGGTGCTCGATCAGGCGCTTGATGTAGTTGGTCACCACCTGTTCGGGACTGATCAGCACGTCGACCGGGATATGGTCGTTGTGGAACATTTCTTCCCGAGTCAGGTACGCCGATTCGCGCACCCGAGCGATCTTGGTCGGGGTGTGGAACAGCGAGTAGGCGACCTGGCAGGCGACCATGTTGGTCTCGTCGCTGTTGGTCACCGCCACCAGCATATCTGCGTCGTCGGCGCCCGCCTGGCGCAGCACCGTCGGCAGCGAGCCACGGCCCTGCACGGTGCGGATATCGAGGCGATCGCCAAGGTCGCGCAAGCGGTCGCCATCGGTGTCGACCACGGTGATGTCATTGGCTTCGCTGGCCAGGTGTTCTGCCAGCGTGCCGCCTACCTGCCCTGCGCCAAGGATGATGATCT
Source organism: Pseudomonas sp. 1121_17 (assembly GCF_052850745.1). Classification (NCBI taxonomy): domain Bacteria; kingdom Pseudomonadati; phylum Pseudomonadota; class Gammaproteobacteria; order Pseudomonadales; family Pseudomonadaceae; genus Pseudomonas; species Pseudomonas sp. 1121_17. Next base: position 95,294 of record NZ_VXCX01000009.1, on the reverse strand, counting down.
TCATCCACTACTCCTAACCTGGTGTTTTATCCGCGCGAGGCGGCAATCTTGATCAGCTTGGCATAGTAGAAGCCGTCGTGGCCGCCTTCCTGAGCCAGCAACTGGCGCCCGTGCGGCTGGCGCAGGCCGGCCTCGGTGGCCAGGTCCAGTTCACGGGCGCCTGGCGTGCGGGCCAGAAACGCCTCGATCACTTCAGTGTTTTCGGTCGGCAGGCTCGAGCAGGTGGCGTACAGCAGCATGCCGCCGACTTCCAGGGTGGGCCACAGCGCATCGAGCAACTCGCCCTGCAACGTCGCCAGGGCCGGGATGTCATCAGCCTGACGGGTCAACTTGATGTCCGGATGTCGACGGATCACTCCAGTCGCCGAGCACGGTGCATCGAGCAGAATGCGCTGGAAGGTCTTGCCGTCCCACCAGTTGGCGGTGTCGCGGGCATCGCAGGCGATCAGCTTGGCGTCCAGTTGCAGGCGCGCCAAGTTCTCGCGCACGCGGACCAGGCGCTTGGCTTCCAGGTCGATCGCCACCACTTCGGCCAGGCCCTGCTCGGCTTCGAGCAGGTGGCAGGTCTTGCCGCCCGGTGCGCAGCAGGCATCCAGCACGCGTTGGCCGGGGGCCAGTTCGAGCAGGTCGGCGGCCAGTTGCGCCGCTTCGTCCTGCACGCTGATCCAGCCTTCGGTAAAGCCTGGCAGGCCACGCACGTCGCAGGCGGCCGCGAGCACGATGCCGTCGCGGCTGTACTGGCAAGCAGCGGCAGCGATACCGGCTTCGCCAAGCAAGGCCAGGTAGGCGTCGCGGCTGTGATGGCGGCGGTTGACCCGCAGGATCATCGGCGGATGCGCATTGTTGGCGGCGCAGATGGCTTCCCACTGCTCCGGCCAGAACGCCTTGAGCGACTTCTGCAGCCAGCGCGGGTGGGCGGTACGCACCACCGGATCGCGCTCCATGCTGGCGAGCAGTTCTTCGCCCTCGCGCTGGGCGCGGCGCAGCACGGCATTGAGCAGGGCCTTGGCCCACGGCTTTTTAAGCTTGTCGGCACAGCCCACGGTTTCGCCGATGGCGGCATGCGCCGGGATCCGCGTGTAGAACAGCTGATACAGGCCCACCAGTAGTAGCGCCTGCACATCACTGTCGGCCGCCTTGAACGGCTTTTGCAGCAACTGTGCGGCCAGCAGTTCCAGGCGTGGCTGCCAGCGGGCGGTGCCGAAGGCGAGGTCCTGAGTCAGGCCACGGTCGCGCTCCTCGACCTTGTCCAGTTGCGTTGGCAACGAACTGTTCAGCGAAGCCTTGCCGCTGAGTACAGCAGCGAGGGCACGGGCAGCAGCCAGACGTGGGTTCATTGGCCAAGCACCTTGCCGTCAGCGAACTTCTCGCGGCGGCTGTTGAACAGGTCGCTGAAGTTCAGCGCCTTGCCGCCTGGCAGTTGCAGGCGAGTCAGGCTCAGTGCCTGCTCACCGCAGGCGACGACCAGGCCGTCCTTGCTGGCGCTGAGGATCTGGCCGGGTGCGCCGCTGCCTGTGGACAACTTCGCTTCGAGGACCTTCACGCTTTCGCCATCGAGGCTGGTGTGGCACACCGGCCATGGGTTGAAGGCGCGTACCAGGCGCTCCAGCTCAACTGCCGGGCGGCTCCAGTCGATGCGCGCTTCTTCTTTGTTCAGCTTATGTGCATAAGTGGCCAGGGCGTCATCCTGCACTTCACCCTGCAAGGTGCCAGCGGCCAGCCCGGCAATCGCCTCGAGCACGGCAGGCGGGCCCATTTCGGCAAGGCGGTCATGCAGGCTGCCGCCGGTGTCGCTGGCACTGATTGGAGTAGTGACCTTGAGCAGCATCGGCCCGGTGTCCAGGCCCGCTTCCATGCGCATCACGGTGACGCCGCTCTCGGCATCGCCGGCTTCGACGGCGCGCTGGATCGGCGCCGCACCGCGCCAGCGTGGCAGCAGCGAGGCATGGCTGTTGATGCAGCCCAGGCGCGGGATATCCAGCACCGCCTGCGGCAGGATCAAACCGTAGGCAACCACCACCAGCAGGTCCGGCGCCAGCGCGGCCAGTTCGGCCTGGGCCTCGGCATTGCGCAGGGTCGGCGGTTGCAGCACAGGGATGTCATGGGCCACGGCCAACTGCTTGACCGGGCTCGGCATGAGCTTTTGCCCACGGCCGGCCGGGCGGTCGGGCTGGGTGTACACCGCAACCACCTGGTAAGGGCTGTCGAGCAGGGCTTTGAGGTGTTCGGCGGCAAACTCAGGGGTGCCCGCGAAGACGATGCGCATGGAGTTCTCGCTTGAAATAGAAAAAGGCTTGCCGGAGCAAGCCTTCTGCAAGGTGGGGGATCAGGCGTTCTGGCGGTGCTGCTTTTCCAGCTTCTTCTTGATCCGGTCACGTTTGAGCTGCGAAAGGTAGTCGACAAACAGCTTGCCGTTGAGGTGGTCCAGCTCGTGCTGCACGCACACCGCGAGCAGGCCCTCGGCCTCCATCTCGTACGGCTTGCCATCGCGATCCTGGGCTTTGACCCGGATGCGCAGAGGGCGATCGACGTTTTCGTAGAAGCCCGGCACCGACAGGCAGCCTTCCTGGTATTGGCCCATGTCGTCGGTCAGCTCTTCGAGCTCGGGGTTGATGAACACCCGTGGCTCGCTGCGATCTTCGCTCAGGTCCATCACTACCAGGCGCAGATGGACGTTGACCTGCGTCGCGGCCAGGCCGATGCCAGGCGCTTCGTACATGGTTTCAAACATGTCGTCGATCAGCTGGCGCAAGGCGTCGTCAAACACCGTCACCGGTTTGGCAATGGTACGCAGGCGCGGGTCCGGGAATTCGAGAATGTTCAAAATGGCCATAGGGGTCAGGCAGTCACTGTGCGGTCGGTTGAAAACTGAACACACATAATAAAGGCAAACGCGCGATTCAGCACGTAGCAAAGGTCAGCTAGGGTTTCAGAACGGCGCTTATAGCCGAATCTGCTGACAGGTTATAAAACTCTTATCAACACAGTTATCCACAGGTTGTGCCATCTGCATGACCCTTTGTCGATCAAGGATGATCAGCCATGCCCGTTCCCCTTTCGTCTGACTGTCCACCTGCTGAATTAGAGGCGCGGCTGCGCCTGCATCGCTTGCCTGACGTCGGTATGCGGCGTTTTCTGACACTGATTGAGGCGTTTGGCAGCGCCTCCTCGGCGCTCAGTGCACCGGCAACTGCCTGGCGCACGCTGGGGCTGACTGCCGCGGCCTGCGAGGCTCGGCGCAGCCCACAAGTGCGCGATGGTGCCAGCGCTGCAATGGCCTGGCTAGAGCGTCCGGGCCAGCATTTGCTGATGTGGGACCAGCCTGGCTATCCCTCGCTGCTAGGTGAAATCGACGATGCCCCGCCGCTGCTGTTTGTGGCCGGCAACGTTGAAATACTCGAGCGCCCGCAGCTGGCAGTCGTCGGCAGCAGGCGCGCTTCGCCGCCGGCGCTGGACAATGCCGCAGCTTTTTCGCGCTGCCTCGCCCGCGCCGGTTTTACCATCACCAGTGGCCTGGCGCTGGGCGTAGACGGCGCCGCTCATCGGGCTGCGCTGGACGCTCACGGCAGTACAATTGGGGTGCTTGGCACGGGTCTTGAAAAACTTTATCCACAGCGCCATAAAGCCCTCGCGCAGGAGATGATCGAGCGTGGTAGCGCGGTGGTTTCAGAGTTCCCGCTGGACGCCGGACCACTGCCTGGCAACTTCCCCCGTCGCAACCGGATCATCAGTGGTTTGTCGCTCGGTGTGCTGGTGGTCGAGGCCGGTACCGCCAGCGGCTCGCTGATCAGCGCACGCCTGGCGGCGGAGCAAGGCCGCGAGGTGTATGCCATCCCAGGCTCGATCCATCACCCCGGCGCCAAGGGCTGCCACCAGTTGATTCGTGATGGCGCGCTGCTGGTGGAAAGCGTCGAGCAGATCCTCGGCAGCCTGCGCGGTTGGCAAAACCTGCCGCCGGTGGCTGTGGATAAACCCGCTCATCCCCTGCTTGCCTTGCTCCATGCTGCCCCGCAAACCAGCGAAGGCCTGGCCCGCAGCAGCGGGCAGGCGCTGGCGCAGGTGCTCGCCAGCCTGACCGAGCTGGAGCTGGAAGGCCGCGTCAGCAATCAAGCTGGGCGTTGGTTTGCGCGGTCTGGCTGAGTAAACTGCAGGTCAGCGTAATTCGGAGAATCAACAATGGTGAGCAGTTGGCGTGTGCAGCAGGCCGCACGGGAAATTCGCGCGGGCGCGGTGATTGCCTATCCGACCGAAGCCGTCTGGGGCCTGGGTTGCGACCCATGGAACGAAGACGCGGTGTATCGCCTGCTTGCGCTCAAGTCGCGGCCTGTGGATAAAGGCCTGATTCTGGTGGCAGACAGCATCGAGCAGTTCGACTTCCTGTTCGAAGACTTCCCCGAAGACTGGATCAAGCGTATGGCCGACACCTGGCCTGGCCCCAATACCTGGCTGGTACCGCATCAGGGCATGTTGCCGGAGTGGGTCACCGGCCAGCACGACACCGTCGCCCTGCGCGTCAGCGATCATCCACAGGTACGCGAACTGTGCGCGCTGGTTGGGCCGCTGATTTCCACCTCGGCCAACCCCGGTGGACGGCCTGCAGCGAAGAGCCGCTTGCGGGTGGAGCAGTATTTCCGCGGGGATCTGGATCTGGTGTTGGGTGGCTTGTTGGGTGGGCGGAAGAATCCGAGTGTGATTCGGGATTTGGCTACTGGCGAGGTGTTGCGGGCGGGGTGATTCAGGGCTGCGAATCCGCTTGTTTTTCGCGGTTTTTTTTGCACATTTGCAGGATCCTGCAAACCCCTGTGAATTTATCTCGGAATTGCGTCTGGTTTGAGTCTGTCGGGGCTGCGCAGCGCCCCCAGCATTTCTGGCTGGTACCGAAGTGGTAAGTGCGCAGACTGTTGCCCAGCATTAACCGGTAATGTGCAGGATATTTCTGATTTTTACCAAAAGGCTGTGCGGATCGCATTCAGCGAAATATCCTACGCACGCTGTCGGACGTCATCACCTTCTCAGCTGGAACTCACGCCCTTAGGCTTCATACCGTCACCGAATACCTCGGTGATGGGGTGTGGTAACCCCGCTGGGTCAGATACTTGGTCGTCATATGGCGGCTGTGCACGGGAGGCTTTCGAGCCTGCCGGGTCGGTATCTCCCTGGTTTACCACCCCGTGTGCAGCTGCCACCCTTCGTGTGGTAACGAGCGGTGTGTCAGCGAGATGGTCGAGATCCGTATGACTAAGAAAATCGTCCCAGATCCACCCTTACCCTCCACCACCGCCCACCCCTTCGGCCGCTGCGAAGCCGCCCATTCTCCGCTTTTCTCAGTAAACCCAAACATCCCCATTGAAGACGCTCTGGTCCACGTAGCGCTGCACCTGCGCTGTGCCTACGAAACCGGCATGCAGGCCATGGAACACATGCGCGAAGAAGGCCGTGGCCTGTACTGGGCCAACCTGCACGCAGTGGAAGCGGCTGAGGGTGTGGTCGAGTCGCTGCTCGACAACTTCGAGGCAGGCACGCTGGAGAAGCGTATGTCTCTCATCTGACAGCCGCTGTGTTGAATATTGGGGCCGTTAGCCGGCCCCAATCACTCACGGCAGCAGTACGGTCGAACCAACGGTGCGTCGCGCCGACAGCTCGCTCTGCGCCTTGGCCGCTTCGCTGAGCGGGTAGCGTTGCTGGATATCCACCGTCAGTTGGCCGCTGGCGATCATGGCGAACAGGTCATCGGCCATGGCCTGGGTGTTTTCGGCATTGTTGGCGTAAGTGGCCAAGGTCGGTCGGGTCACGTACAGCGAACCCTTCTGCGCCAGAATGCCCAGATTGACGCCACTGACCGCGCCAGAGGCGTTGCCGAAGCTGACCATCAACCCACGCGGTCGCAGGCAGTCCAGCGAGGTCAGCCAGGTATCGGCACCAACACCGTCGTACACCACCGCAACTTTTTTGCCGTCAGTCAGCTCAAGCACGCGCTTGGCGACGTCTTCGTGGCTGTAGTCGATGGTCGCCCAAGCACCGAGTGCCTTGGCCCGCTCGGCTTTTTCCGCCGAGCTGACTGTGCCGATCAGCTTGGCGCCCAGCGCTTTGGCCCACTGGCACGCCAGCGAGCCAACCCCACCAGCTGCGGCGTGGAACAGGATCACTTCGCCCGGCTGCACGGCGTAGGTCTGTTTGAGCAGGTACTGCACGGTCAGGCCTTTGAGCATCACCGCAGCTGCCTGCTCGAAGCTGATGCTGTCGGGCAGTTTGACCAGGTTGGCTTCGGGCAGCGTGTGCACTTGGCTGTAGGCGCCCAGCGGGCCACCGACGTAAGCGACGCGGTCGCCGACCTTGAGCCGGGTGACACCTTCGCCAACCGCATCGACGATGCCGGCACCTTCGGTGCCCAGGCCCGAGGGCAGCGCTGGCGGTGGGTACAGGCCGCTGCGGAAATACGTGTCGATGAAGTTCAGGCCGATCGCCTGGTTGCGCACACGAACCTGCTGCGGGCCGGGTGGGGCCGGGTCGAACTCGACCAGTTGCAGTACTTCGGGGCCGCCATGCTGGCTGAACTGGATACGCTGGGCCATCTCGCACTCCTGTTGTCGGATTGGATGCAGGCCTTCTATCGGACGCCTTTGCTTGACTGCCGTCAACTGCGACGCGCCGGTTGCCGGTGGTATGCTACGCGGCGAATTCTTCCCTGCTCCTCCCAGGTGACCCCGATGACCAGCCGCACCGAGGCCGTGAAGGCCTATCTGCTCGACCTGCAAGACCGCATCTGCTCTGCCCTCGAACGCGAAGACGGCGGCGCCCGCTTCGTCGAGGACGCGTGGGTGCGCGAAGCCGGTGGTGGCGGGCGCACGCGGGTGATCGGGGATGGCGCGCTGATTGAAAAAGGTGGGGTCAACTTCTCCCACGTGTTCGGCAGCGGCCTGCCGCCGTCGGCCAGTGCACATCGGCCAGAGCTGGCCGGGCGCGGCTTCGAGGCGCTGGGGGTGTCGTTGGTGATCCACCCGCACAACCCGCATGTGCCGACTTCGCACGCCAATGTGCGGTTTTTCATCGCCGAAAAAGAAGGCGAAGAGGCAGTCTGGTGGTTTGGCGGCGGCTTTGACCTCACCCCCTACTACGGCAACGAGGAAGACTGCGTGCACTGGCACCGCGTCGCCGAGCAGGCCTGCGCACCGTTCGGCGCCGACGTCTACCCGCGTTACAAAGCCTGGTGCGACCGCTACTTCCACCTCAAGCACCGCGGCGAGCCGCGTGGCATTGGTGGGCTGTTCTTCGATGACCTCAACGAGTGGGACTTCGACACCTGCTTCGCCTTCATTCGGGCGATCGGCGATGCCTATATCGACGCCTACCTGCCGATCGTGCAGCGGCGCAAGGCCACGCCTTATACCGCTGAGCAGCGCGAATTCCAGGAGTACCGCCGTGGGCGCTATGTCGAGTTCAACCTGGTGTACGACCGTGGCACCTTGTTCGGTCTGCAATCGGGCGGGCGTACCGAGTCGATCCTGATGTCGCTGCCGCCGCAAGTGCGCTGGGGCTATGACTGGAAGCCGGCGCCAGGCAGCGAAGAAGCGCGCCTGACCGACTACTACCTGCAAGACCGCGACTGGCTTGGCCAGTAAGCCCTGTGGATAACCGAGGAAGCGCCATGGACCAGTACGTCGTTTTCGGCAACCCGATCGGCCACAGCAAGTCGCCGCTGATCCACCGCCTGTTTGCCGATCAGACCGGCCAGCCCATTGAATACAACACACTGCTGGCGCCGCTGGACGAGTTCAGCGACTGCGCTCGCGGCTTCTTCAAGCAAGGCCAGGGTGCCAACGTCACCGTGCCGTTCAAGGAAGAAGCCTACCGCCTGTGCGACAGCCTCACCGAGCGTGCCCAGCGCGCCGGCGCGGTCAACACCCTGACCAAGCTGGCCGACGGCAGCCTGCAAGGTGACAACACCGACGGCGCCGGTCTGGTGCGCGACCTCACGCAAAACGCCGGGGTCGAGCTCAAGGGCAAGCGCATCCTCATCCTTGGTGCGGGCGGCGCAGTGCGCGGTGTACTCGAGCCGATTCTGGCGCATAACCCGCAGGCGCTGGTGATCGCTAACCGGACAGAAGAAAAGGCCGAGCAGCTGGCGCATGAGTTCGATGCGCTGGGGCCGGTGGTGGCCAGTGGTTTTGCCTGGCTCAGCGAGCCGGTTGACGTGATCATCAACGCCACCTCGGCCAGCCTTGCCGGGCAGATGCCGCCGATTGCCGACAGCCTGGTCGAAGCTGGTCGCACCGTGTGCTACGACATGATGTACGCCAAGGTGCCGACCCCGTTTTGCCAGTGGGCGACTCGCTTGCAGGCAGCCAAGGTACTCGATGGCCTGGGCATGCTCGCCGAGCAGGCGGCCGAGGCGTTCTTCATCTGGCGCGGGGTCCGCCCGGACACCGCGCCAGTGCTGGATGAGCTGCGTCGCCAGTTGGCGCGGGGCTGAGGATCGGGCAGGGTCTCAAAATTGAGTGGGGTTTGAGAGCCTTGGGGCTGCTTTGCAGCCCTTTCGAGACACAAGGCCGCTCCTACGCCGACCGCGCATATCTGAATTGCGCGGTCGGCGTAGGAGCGGCCTTGTGTCGCGAAAGGGGCGCAAAGCGCCCCCAGCATTCTGAAAGGGCTACTCAGTTCTCAAAGCGTATCGGGCACGCCTGCGCCCCTTCAAGCTTCTGCAGCTCTTCGACCACCTGCGGCCTGGCCCTTTGCAGCGTCAGGCTACCGCCATTACGCATCAGCCTCCGCGCTTCACGGTGGAGCATGTCAACGCCCGAATAGTCGATAAAGTTGACCTGCCGCGCATCGATCAGTACATGCGGCCCTTGGCAGCGTTGCAGGCGCACTTGCAGGTAGTGCGCTGCGCCAAAGAAGATCGACCCCCCCACCCGCAGTACATCCGTCTCGCCTTCGCGGCTTTGCAGCACGCGGGGCTGTGAGGTGCGCTTGAGGTAGAAGAACAGCGAGGCCAGTACGCCGGCATAGATCGCGGTCTGCAGCTCCAGCAGCAGCGTTGCCATAGCGGTCAGGGCCATCACCAGAAACTCAGCGCGGCTGACCCGAAACAGCGCGCGGATGCCGCGTACATCGATCAAACCCCAGCAGATCAGCAAAATGCTGCCGGCCATGGCCGGGATCGGCAGATGCGCAATCAGGCCGGCGCCGGTCACTGCGAACAGCGCCACCCACAATGCGGAAAACACCCCGGCCAACGGCGAACGTGCGCCCGCATCGTAGCTCAAGCCCGAGCGGGTGAATGAGCCGGACGAGAGGTAACCGGAGAATACGCTGCCGACCATGTTCGACAGGCCTTGGGCGCGGATTTCCTGATTGGCATCGATCATTTGCTCGGAGCGCGACGCCAGCGAGCGGGCAATCGACAGGCTGGTGACCAAGCCGAGCATGCCCACCGCCACGGCGCTTGGCAGCAAGCGCAGGATCAGTTCGAAATCCAGCAATGGCAACGGGCTCAAGGGTGGCAGCTGGCCGCTGAACGCCGGCACCCGCGCCACCTGGCCAAACCATTGCGGCAGCAACCAGGCGACCAGGCTGACCAGCAGCAGACTTATCAACAGGCTCGGCCAGCGCGGCCGCCAAAGCTTCAGCAGCAGGCCAAGCAGCAACGTCGCCAAGCCCAGCGTCAGCGCTGGCAGGTCGATTTCGCCAGCGTGACTGAGCAGATCCTGCAGGGTTTTCAGCGCGGTGGCCTGGCTCGCCAGTTCGATGCCGAGCAGGTTTGGCAGTTGCCCCAAGGCAATGACCACAGCCGCACCAAGGGTGAAGCCGAGCACCACCGAGTGCGAGACAAAATTCACCAGTGCGCCAAAGCGCACCAGTCCGAGCACCAGTTGGAAGGCGCCGGCTAGAAACGTCAGCAGCAGGATCAGGCTGATGTAGTCGCTGCTGCCACTGACGGCCAGCGGGCTGACACTGGCATACAGCACGATCGAGATGGCCGCGGTCGGGCCGCAGATCAGGTGCCCCGAAGATCCCCACAGGCAGGCGATGATCACCGGCACGATGGCCGCGTACAGGCCGTACTCGGCCGGCAGGCCAGCGATCAGCGCGTAGGCGATGGATTGTGGCAGGGCAAGGATTGCGCCGCTCAGGCCGACCAGCAGGTCCTGGCGCACGCTGCGCGGCGTTTGCCGCGGCAGCCACGTGAGGAATGGCAGCAGATGACTGAGGCGATGCATGAGTTATCCACAATCCTTAAGGTTACGCCGAGAGCGACCCTAGCACCTGACCCCAGTTCTGCGGGGCTGTTCGCAAGGTCAGAGCTTGGCTTTGACTGCCTCCAGCCCATTGTTATCGGCTTTGGTGGTCACGCCGAGCAACCATTCGTCCAGCGATTCGGGGTGCGCTTTCACCCATGCCTTGGCCGCTTCATCGAAGCTGATCTTCTTATCCACAACCTGGGCCATGATGCTGTTTTCCATGTCCAGTGTGAACTTGAGATTCCCCAGCAGCTTCGCCGCATTCGGGCACGCTTGTGTATAACCCTTGCGGGTCAGCGTGTATACCTCGCCTTTGCTGCCGAACCACTTCTCGCCGCCGGTCAGGTAATGCATCTTCAGCTTCACGTTCATCGGATGCGGGGTCCAGCCAAGGAAGGTGATGAACTGCTGTTTCTTGATCGCCCGATCGACCTGGGCCAGCATCGCCTGCTCGCTGGATTCCACCAGCTTCCACTGGCCAAGGTTGAATTCATTGTTGTCGATGATTTCTTTCAACGAGAGGTTGGCCGGGGCTCCGGAGCCGATACCGTAGAGCTTGTGGTCGAACTGATCGGCGTGTTTCTGCAGGTCAGCGAAGCTCTTGACCCCGGCGTTCCATACGTAGTCGGGCACCGCCAGGGTGAACTCGGTTCCTTCCAGGTTGCGTGACAGCTGCTGTACTTCACCGTTGGCGATGAACTTGTCGTGAAAGCTCTGGTGCGCCGGCATCCAGTTGCCAAGAAAGGCATCGACCCTCCCATCCTTGAGGCCGCCGTAGATGATCGGCACGGCCAGACTGTCTATTTTGACCTGGTAGCCCAGGCTTTCCAGCAGCAGCCGGGCGACAGCGTTGGTCGAGGCAATATCACTCCAGCCAGGGTCGGCTAATTTTACGGTGCTGCATTGCGCGTCGCTGTCGGCTGCGTTCGCCGTAGCGATGCCCAGAGCCAAAGCAAGTACGGCGGTGGAGAACGTGTGCATGGCGGCCTCTCTTCTCAATCCAGGGGTGCGGGCTGTGGATAACGTGCCTTGCGCTCGAGGTCGTCGAGATCGATGTGGTTGCGCATGTACTGTTGGCTGGCATCTACCCAGGGTTGATGGTCCCAGCTGTTCAGCTTGCCGATGGCCAGCGCTTCGCCAACCAGCCGGCGGCGGCGCTGGCTGGCCAGCACCTGCTGGCGCAGGCTGGGAATATTCCAGCGCTGGTGTGCTTCATCGACAAATGCCTGCAGCAGCGCCTGGTAGTCCGGGCTGCCGGTGAGGTTCTCCCGCTCGTGCGGGTCGCGGCTCAGGTCATAGAGTAGACAGGGGTCGTCTTCGCTGTACACGAACTTGTAAGGCCCTCGGCGGATCATCATCAGTGGGCCGACAGTGCCCTCAGCCATGTATTCGCCGATCACTTCGTCGTGACCGCCCTGCCCTTGCAGATGGCCGAGCAGTGAGCGGCCATCCAGGTGCAGGTCTTTATCCACAGCGCCACCGGCCAGCTCGACCAATGTCGGCAGCAGATCACAGGTTGATACCGAGGCGCTCACCCGGCTTGCAGCAAAGCGCTTGGGCGCATGGATCAGCAGCGGCACCCGCGCCGACATCTCGAACCAGTGCATCTTGTACCAGAGGCCTCGCTCGCCCAGCATGTCGCCGTGGTCGCCGGAGAACACGATCAAGGTGTCGTCGGCAAGGTTGCACTCCTCCAGGGTCTGCAGCAGCTGGCCGATGTTGTCGTCGATGTAGCTGCAAGCGCCAAAGTAGGCGCGGCGGGCATCGCGAATTTTGTCCACAGGCAGCGGCTTGTCCCACAGGTCATAAACCTTCAGCAGGCGCTGTGAGTGGGGGTCCAGTTGTGCCTGGCTGAGCCCGGTGGGCATCGGAATATCCACACCCTCGTAGCGATCCCAATATCGCTTGGGGATGGTGTAGGGGTCGTGCGGGTGGGTCATGGACACCGTCAAGCAGAACGGTCGCCCGTCGTTCTCGCGCACATGGTCGTACAAGTACTGGCGCGCTTTGAACACCACCTCTTCGTCGAAATCCAGCTGGTTGGTGCGCACGCACGGCCCTGCCTGCAGCACCGAGGACATGTTGTGGAACCAGCTCGGGCGCACGTGCGGTTCGTCCCAGTTCACCGCCCAGCCATAGTCGGCTGGGTAGATGTCGCTGGTCAGCCGCTCTTCGTAACCGTGCAGCTGGTCTGGGCCGCAGAAGTGCATTTTGCCTGACAGCGCAGTGCGGTAACCCAGGCGGCGCAGGTAGTGCGCATAGGTCGGTACATCGGCGGGAAAATCGGCAGCATTGTCGTAGGCGCCGATGCGGCTGGGCAGTTGGCCGCTGACCAGCGTGAAGCGTGACGGCGCGCACAATGGGCTGTTGCAGTAGGCTGAATCGAACACAACCGCCTGTTTCGCCAGCCGGCTCAGATGGGGCATCTGCACAGGCGAAGGGCCATAGATTGGCAGCAAGGGTGCGGCCATTTGGTCGGCCATGATGAACAGGATATTCGGGCGCGTCATGTCGGCTTCCATTGTTGAAGGTTATGCGATCCGCGTGCCTTTCAAGATGCGACTTCCGCTAACATGGGTAAAGCCCATGGCGGGCAATGACTGGGATTAGCTGAGCTTATGTTTGAGCACCTTGCCGCGCTGTCGCTGGATACTTTGCGCGTGTTCGAAGCAGCCGCGCGCCTGCGTGGCTTTACCCCTGCCGCATTGGAGCTTGGCACCACCCAGCCGGCCGTCAGTCAGCAGGTGAAGCGCCTGGAAGCAAAGCTAGGCACGCGCCTGTTCGACCGTATTTATCGGGGCATTCAGCTCACCGAAGCCGGCCAGTTGTTGTTCGAACAGGTGCACCAGGGCCTGCAAGCGATGGATGACGGCATCGCCCAGGCCAGTGGCCGCGGCCAACGCGAGGTGCTGCAGGTGGCTACCGACTTTGCTTTTGCAGCATTCTGGTTGATGCCGCGGCTGCAGCGCTTTCATGAGGCTTATCCACAGGTGGATGTAAGCCTGGTGACAGGTGAACGTAGTCAGGGCATGTTGCGCCCGGATATCGACGTCGCGGTGCTGTTCGGCGATGGGCGTTTCCATCAGGGGGAGAGCCGCTGGTTGTTCAATGAAGAGGTTTTCCCGGTGTGCAGCCCGCGGATGACTGACGGCAAACCCTTGTCAGCCTCGGCTTTGCAACGCTTGCCGTTGCTGCATTTGAAGGGCGAGCAGGCCAGCCGCTGGTTTGACTGGGCGGGGGTATTCCGCGGCTTCGGCGTAACCAGCCCACCGCCAGCGGGACAATTGCGCTTTGATAACTACACGCTGCTGATTCAGGCGGCGATTGCCGGGCAAGGCGTCGCGATTGGCTGGGGGCATCTGGTGGACGGCCTGGTGGAACAAGGGCTGTTGTGCCGGCCATTGACGGGAAGTCTGTGCTCGGACCGTGGGTATTACGTAGTCCTGCCGCCGCGCAAGCGCCGTGGGCCGTTGATTGAGCGGTTTGTGGATTGGCTGGAGCAAGAGCGCAACCGTTAAGAGGTTGGGCCGCTATGTGGTCTGGGCTATCTTTCATTGCATCACTGCCTCGCCGGCGGTGATGGTTGCAGCGTAATCAGGAGCTATCGTGCAGAGAATCAAGGGTTACCACGCGCACGTCTATTACGACGCGCAGAGCATGGAGCAGGCGCGGGAGCTGTGCGAGGAGGCAACACGGCTGTTTCCCGTGAGCATGGGGCGCATGCATCAGAAACCAGTAGGGCCGCACCCGGACTGGAGCTGCCAGCTGGCGTTTGCGCCGGAAGTGGTGGGTGTGGTGCTGCCGTGGTTGGCGTTATATCGGCGCGGGCTGGTGGTGTTTCTGCACCCGCTGACTGGCGATGAGCTGGCCGATCACCGTGATCATGCGATCTGGATGGGCGCTTTACGACCGTTGGACCTGTCGATCTTCGAGGAGTGAAGCAGGGCCATCCGCGCTGCAGCAGCGCGAGTGGCCCAAGGCAACTCAGCGACGTGCCGAGCGTACGCCTTCAGCTAGCGCCGAGCACAAGCTCAGCACATCGTTGACGGCCTGTTCGTTGTTGCTGGCGTTGGCGATCTTGTCGACCAGCGCCGAGCCAACCACCACACCTTCAGCCAGGCGCGCGATTGCCGCTGCTTGCTCAGGGGTGCGGATACCAAAGCCGACGCTGATCGGCAGGTCGGTATGGCGACGCAGACGCGCCAGCGCCTCGCTGACGTGCTCGCTGGTAGCGGAACCGGCACCGGTCACGCCGGCCACCGAGACGTAGTAGACGAACCCCGAGCTGCGCTCAAGCACGCGCGGCAGGCGCGCATCGTCGGTGGTCGGTGTGGTCAGGCGAATGAAGTCGATGCCTGCTGCCTGCGCCGGGGTGGCCAGCTCGGCGTCGTGCTCAGGCGGCAGGTCGACGATGATCAAACCGTCAACGCCAGCCTCGTTGGCCTCGGCAACGAACTTCTCAACGCCAAAGCGGTGGATCGGGTTGTAGTAACCCATCAGCACGATTGGCGTGGTCTGGTTGTCGACGCGGAACTCGCGAACCATCTGTAAGGTTTTTGCCAGGGTCTGGCCGGCGTCCAGGGCGCGCAAGGTCGCCAGCTGGATCGCCACGCCGTCAGCCATAGGGTCGGTGAACGGCATGCCCAGCTCGATCACGTCGGCACCGGCGGCTGGCAGGCCCTTGAGGATGGCCAGCGAGGTGTCGTAGCCAGGGTCGCCGGCAGTGATGAAAGTGACCAGCGCCGAGCGGCCTTCGGCCTTGAGGTCGGCAAAGCGTTGTTCGAGACGGCTCATGCCTGTTTCTCCTGGGCGGCCATGTGGTTCATCACGGTTTGCATGTCTTTGTCGCCACGGCCGGACAGGCACACTACCATCAAGTGGTCGCTAGGCAGGGTCGGCGCGCGCTTGATGGCTTCAGCCAGGGCGTGGGCAGTTTCCAGCGCCGGGATGATGCCTTCCAGACGGCACGTGGCGTGGAACGCATCGATCGCTTCGTCGTCGGTGATGCTGACGTACTCGACCCGCTTCACTTCGTGGAGGAAAGCATGTTCCGGGCCAATGCCGGGGTAGTCCAGGCCTGCCGAAATCGAGTGAGCATCGGTGATTTGGCCGTCGCCGTCCTGCAGCAGGTAGGTGCGGTTGCCGTGCAGCACGCCCGGTACGCCGCCGTTGAGGCTGGCGGCGTGCTTGTCGGTGTCGACGCCATGGCCGCCGGCTTCAACGCCGATGATCTGCACGCTGGCGTCATCGAGGAACTCGTGGAACAGGCCCATGGCGTTGGAGCCACCACCGACGCAGGCCACCAGACTGTCTGGCAGACGGCCTTGTTTTTCCTGCATCTGGGCGCGGGTTTCCTTGCCGATGATCGACTGGAAGTCGCGCACCATCGCAGGATATGGGTGCGGGCCAGCAACGGTGCCGATCAGGTAGAAGGTATCGTCGACGTTGGTGACCCAGTCGCGCAGCGCTTCGTTCATGGCGTCTTTGAGGGTGCCGGTGCCGGAGGTAACCGGAACGATCTCGGCGCCCAGCAGCTTCATGCGGAACACGTTGGCTTGCTGGCGCTCGATGTCGGTGGCGCCCATGTAGATCACGCACGGCAGGCCGAAACGGGCAGCCACGGTTGCGGTGGCGACACCATGCATGCCGGCGCCGGTTTCGGCGATCAGGCGTTTTTTGCCCATGCGCTTGGCCAGCAGTACCTGGCCGATGCAGTTGTTAACCTTGTGCGCGCCGGTGTGGTTGAGCTCTTCGCGCTTGAAGTAGATCTGCGCGCCGCCGCAGTGCTCGGTCAGGCGCTCGGCGAAGTACAGCGGGTTGGGCCGACCAATGTAATCGCGTTGGAAGTACGCCAGCTGCTCGACGAACGTTGGGTCGGCCTTGGCCGCTTCGTATTCGCGTGCCAGGTCCAGCACCAGCGGCATCAGGGTTTCTGCCACGTAGCGGCCACCGAACGAGCCGAACAGGCCGTCGGCGTCGGGGCCAGCGCGGAATTGGGTCTGGGTCATGGAGCGCTCCAAGGCGATATGGATGACTGATGGGCTTTACTCTAACTTCACTGCGCTCGGCTGAAAACCGATAAGATTGCGCAAACATGTCAGGAAATCTCACAGGTTATGCGCCACGATCTCCCTCCCCTGAATGCCCTGCGGGCATTTGAAGCGACCGCCCGGCTGAACAGCGTCAGCCAGGCCGCCGAACAGCTGCACGTGACCCACGGCGCGGTCAGCCGACAGATCAAGGTGCTGGAAGAGCATCTTGGGGTGGCGTTGTTCGTCAAGGATGGGCGTGGCGTCAAACTCACAGATGTCGGCGTGCGCCTGCGCGATGCCAGTATCGATGCCTTCGACCGCCTGCGCGGCGTATGTGCCGAGCTGAGCCGGGATGTCAGCGAAGCGCCGTTCGTGCTGGGCTGCTCGGGCAGCCTGCTGGCGCGCTGGTTTATCCCCAGGCTTGGGCGACTGAATGCCGAGCTGCCAGAGCTGCGCCTGCACCTGTCGGCGGGTGAAGGCGACCTCGATCCGCGCCGGCCGGGGCTGGATGCGCTGCTGGTGTACGCCGAGCCGCCGTGGCCGGCGGACATGCAGGTCCATGTCCTGGCTGCGGAACGCATCGGCCCGGTGCTCAGCCCGCACTTTGCCGGTTCGCAGAGCCTGCGCAACGCCCCAGCCGCAGAATTGCTGCAGCAAGCCTTGCTGCACACCACTTCGCGGCCACAAGCCTGGCCTACCTGGGCGGCGCAGCATGGCTTGAGCACGGGCGAGCTACAGCTGGGGCAGGCGTTCGAGCATTTGTATTATTTGCTGGAGGCGGCCGTGGCAGGCCTGGGCGTGGCGATCGCGCCACAACCATTGGTGGCGGATGACTTACGTGCCGGGCGTTTGATTGCGCCCTGGGGGTTCTCGCCCACCAACGCCGCGCTGGCGCTGTGGGTGCCGCGGCGCGCCGCAGATGGGCGCGCCGAGCAACTGGCGCAGTGGCTGCGCCGCGAGCTGGAGCAGATGGCTTAGTTGCGTTTGGTCAGCAGGTAAGCAGCCAGCAGGCCCAGTGCGCCAACCGCAACGCCGGCGGCAGTCCATGGGTGCTCCTGGGCGTAGTCACGGGTAGCGATGCCGGTTTGACGGGTGCGGGTCTTGACCTCGTCATAGGCGTCGCTGATGACGCTGCGCGAGTGTTTCAGGGCGTTTTCTGCGTTGCCGCGAATGGCCTTGAGGGACTTTTGCGATTCTTCGGAGGCATCATTCTTGAGTGTCTCGAGAGTGTTGAGGAGGCTCTCGATCTCGGCTTCCATGCTTTGCAGCGATGTCTTACGCAGGGTGTTGCGGGCCATGTTGACTCTCCTTCGCAATGGTAAGTGGCAGTAACTAGTGCGACTGCGCCGCGCGGCAAAAGTGCGATCGAACTTTTTCTCGAATTGACCGCTCGCAGGTAAATCAGGCCTGCACTGCTAGGCTCATCTGCGGTAATCACTCGAGGAACGCGCTAATGTCTGAGCATCGTACGTACAAGAAAATCGAGCTGGTTGGGTCTTCCACGACCAGTGTAGAGGACGCCATCA
Organism: Pseudomonas sp. 1121_17; assembly: GCF_052850745.1. Taxonomy (NCBI): domain Bacteria; kingdom Pseudomonadati; phylum Pseudomonadota; class Gammaproteobacteria; order Pseudomonadales; family Pseudomonadaceae; genus Pseudomonas; species Pseudomonas sp. 1121_17. Next base: position 77,498 of record NZ_VXCX01000009.1, on the reverse strand, counting down.
ACAACGCTATCGCCGAGGCCGGCAAGAGCCTCAAGCATCTGGAATGGTTCGAAGTCACCGAAACCCGCGGCCATATCGAGAACGGCAAGGTCGCGCACTTCCAGGTCACCTTGAAGGTTGGCTTCCGTATTGCCGAGAGCTGAAGCACTACCGGGCTAGAGTGTCCGTGCGGGATGGGGTAATACAGTTCAGGGGCGCGTGTTGCGCCCTGTTTGATTTGATCTGAACAAGGAGAGCGATCGATGAACAAGCTACTGATGGCGATGGGTTTGCTGATGCTGGCCGGTGGTGCCATGGCCGCAGGCAAACCGTGCGAGGAGCTCAAGGCAGAGATTGCGGCGAAGCTGGATGCCAAAGGGGTCAGTGGTTACACGCTGGAGATCATCGACAAGGGTGATCCAGCGGGCAAAGTGGTCGGCTCTTGCGAGGGCGGCACCAAGGAAATCGTCTACACGCGCAAGTAATATTGCCTGCGTAATACCAGGCCGCGAGGCCGATTGGGGCAGCGAAGCGGCCCCAATCGCGTCTGCACTCAGTCGGCCTTGAGTGCCTGCGCGAGCAGCTCGTACGACCGGATGCGGTCGGCGTGCTCGTAAAGGTCGCAGGTGAAGATCAGCTCATCAGCACCGGTCTGCTCCAGCAGCACCTCGACCTTGGCCCGCACCTTCTGCGGGCTGCCGATCATCGCCAGGCCCATGAAACTCATCACCGCTTCGCGCTCATGGGGCAACCACAGGCCGTCCATGGTGCTCACCGGTGGGCGCTGCATCAGGCTCTGGCCGCGCATCAGTGCGAGGATGCGTTGATATACCGAGGTCGCCAGATACTCGGCTGTCTCGTCGGTATCAGCGATCACCATCGGCACGCCGAGCATCACATAGGGCTTGTCGAGCACCGTCGACGGCTTGAAGTGATTACGGTAGGTGCGAATCGCCTCATGCATGTAGCGCGGCGCAAAGTGCGAGGCAAAGGCGTAAGGCAAGCCGCGTATGCCAGCCAGCTGGGCGCTGAACAGGCTGGAACCGAGCAGCCAGATCGGCACCTCGGTGTCATACCCAGGCACGGCGATCACTTTTTGATCAGGCGTGCGTGGGCCGAGGTAGCGCACCAGTTCCTCGACATCATCTGGGAAGTCGTCGGCGCTGCCCGAGCGCTCGCGGCGCAGGGCGCGGGCGGTCATCTGGTCAGAGCCGGGCGCACGCCCCAAGCCAAGGTCGATACGGCCGGGATAGAGGCTGGCCAGGGTGCCGAACTGCTCGGCAATTACCAGTGGTGCGTGGTTGGGCAGCATCACCCCGCCGGCGCCGACGCGGATGGTCGAGGTGCCGCCGGCCAGGTAGCCGAGCAGCACTGAGGTGGCCGAGCTGGCGATGCCGTCCATGTTGTGGTGTTCAGCCACCCAGAAGCGGTTGTAGCCAAAGCGCTCGACGTGCCGCGCCAGGTCCAGTGAATTGTGCAGGGATTGGGCTGGGCCGGCATCGGCGCGTACCGGGACCAGGTCGAGGGTTGAAATCTTCAGATCACGCAACTGCGTCATCGCTGCCTCCGCAAAAAGTAAAGGGCGTTAGCCTTGTAGACTCTGTATGGGCAGATTCGATGTATTCAATGTTTGCCTGCGGATTGTTCTGAACTTGCTGTAGGTGGTGTCCTCTCAATCTTTACCTACACGCAAGCAAAGGTTCAGGGGACACCATGAAAAAGACAGCATCAGCGGTATGGCAAGGTGGTCTGAAGGATGGCAAAGGCATGCTGTCCACCGAGAGCGGCGCGCTCAAGCAGAACCCTTATGGCTTCAATACCCGCTTTGAAGACACCCCCGGCACCAACCCTGAAGAACTGATCGGCGCTGCCCACGCCGGCTGCTTCTCGATGGCACTGTCGATGATGCTCGGTGAGGCTGGCCTGACCGCAGAGCGGATCGACACCACCGCCGAAGTCACCCTCGACAAACAGGACGACGGCTTCGCCATCACCGCCGTGCACCTGATCCTCAAGGCCAAGGTGCCAGGCGCCAGCCAAGAGCAGTTCACCGAGATCGCCAACAAGGCCAAGGCCGGTTGCCCGGTGTCGAAAGTGCTCAATGCGCAGATCAGCCTCGACGCCACGCTGGAGGGCTGAGGCGGCGCAACTGGGGCGGTTTGTTGTAGTCTAAGGATTGTCGGCAGTTGGCCTGCCGCTCCAGGAGCCGTCCCATGATTCGCGTTGCAATCGCCCTGCTGGCTTCGCTGCTCGCTACCTCTGCGTTCGCTGCAGTGAAGCCCTGCGAAGAGCTCAAAGCTGAAATCGAAGCGAAGATCCAGGCCCGAGGCGTAGCCTCTTACACCCTGGAGATTGTTGCCAACAGTGAAGTCACCGACCAGAACATGGTGGTGGGCAGCTGTGAAGGTGGCACGAAGAAGATCATTTATCAAAAGAATGATCAGTAACGGTTGATGCCATGGGGCTGCTCGGACTCGAGCAGCCCCATTTTCGTTACGGGATGCAAAACACGTCGCTGGGCTCATCTACCAACACCTTGCGACTGGTGTCGTAGAGGTACACCTGCGGCTGCATGGCTGGTGCCCTGGCCTCCAGGCGATAGCGTTGGCCGGCTTCGAAGTTGTCGAAACGTACGGTCAGGTAGCAGGTGCGCTGGGTGGGGTCAGTAGTGAACAGCCCGCCACTGAGCTCATAGTCAAAACGCACTCTCAGCTCGTGCTGGCCGGGGGCGACCTGGAAGTAGCGACCGTCGTCGAGGCGCTTGCCATCCAGGCGGTCAGCCATGATCACCTTGCCGGGTGTCATGGTGTAGAGGTCGACCCACGCTTGTTTTGGGTCAACGGGGGGCAAGGGGCTGGCGCAGGCCCCAAGTGTACTCAGGGCGATCAGCATCATGGGCTGGCGCATGGTGGAACTCCCACTTGCAGGTTACAAGCCTTGAGCATAGCGCCAATCGTCGCCATCAGCTGCGTTGGCAGCCCGCCGGTGCACCCTGGCCTACCAGCTTTTGTTGCTCATCGTAGAGTTTCAGCCATGGCCTGAAGCCGATGCTGCCTGCTTGCAGGCTGTAGCGCTGGCCAGCGTTGAAGTCCTTGAAGTCGACATTCAGCTGACAGTCGCGCCAGAGCGGCTCGGCCACCGGGCCAATGTTGCTCGGCGCTACCGGGAATTGATAGCGCACGGTCAGCTCATGCTTGCCGGGCTCGACCTCGAAGTAACGGTTGTCTTGCCAGTCGCGCTCGTCGACCTGCACGGCGTGCAGCGCCGTGTCATCGCTCGGTTCGAGGTCGACCCAGGCTTTGTTCGGGTCGGCATCGGGCAGGGTCGAGCAACCCGACAACAGCAGTAAGGCGCCGATGGCTATCGGTGCACGCATGGCGATACTCCCCCTTGGCGAGATAGTCTGTGGCTTTGCACAACCTTGAGCGAGATGAACAGCGGCGATGCTTTGCGATCTTTTTAGTCAGCGCTCAGGCCTTGGGGCACTCGACCGCGTTTTCTCACCTTTGGTTCCCGTACTGGCGCTTGTTCTGCTGAGCGGTTGCAGCAGCGTGAGTTACTACAGCCAACTGGCCGAGGGCCAATTGCAGTTGCTGCGTGCGCGCCAGCCGGTCGAGCAGCTGCTGCGCGATCCGGCGACAGATCCGGTGTTGCGCGAGCGGCTTGAGCACGCCGAACAGGCCCGAGTGTTTGCCAGCGACGTGCTGAAGCTGCCGGATAACCGCAGCTACCGGGTGTATGCCGATCTGGGACGGCCGTACGTGGTATGGAACGTGTTCGCCACGCCTGAGCTGTCGCTGCAGCCAATCACCCACTGCTTCCCGATTGCCGGCTGCGTGGCCTATCGCGGTTACTACCGCCAGGGCGCAGCGCGCGGTGCGGCGGCGTTGATGCGCCAGCAAGGGCTGGACGTGTATGTCGGCGGTGTCGAAGCCTATTCAACCTTGGGCTGGTTCGATGACCCGCTGCTGTCGTCGATGCTTGGCTGGGGTGACGAGCGGCTGGCTTCGCTGATCTTTCACGAGCTGGCGCACCAGCGCTTTTACGTGAAGGACGACACCGAGTTCAACGAATCCTTTGCCACTTTTGTCGAGCAACAGGGCACGCGGCAATGGCGCGCCGCCCGTGGCCTTGCAGCGGTTGGCGAAGACACTTCACTTCAACGCGAGCAGTTCATACAGCTGGTGCTCGATAGCCGTGAGCGATTGCAGCAGCTCTACGCGGGGCAACTGTCCGATGCCGCCAAGCGAGCGGCCAAGCAAGCCGAGTTTGCCCGTCTGCGCGACGAGTACCGGCAACTGCGCGATGGTCAATGGGCGGGCGACAAGCGCTATGACGCCTGGATCTACGCACCAATGAGCAATGCCAAGCTGCTGCCCTTCGGCCTCTATGACCAGTGGGTGCCGGCCTTTGCAGCGTTGTTCCAGCAGGTCGGCGGGGATTGGTCGCAGTTCTACCAGGCGGTTGAAAAGCTGGGCAAGCTGCCCTTGGCACAGCGTAAAGCTGAGCTGGGCAAGCTTGCGCAGCCGTCGGCGAAGCCAGTCAGGCCCTGATAAACGCCTGATGCAGTTCAGCCAGCGTTTCGAAATGGAAGGCTGGCGCTTCTGCCGTCAGCTCTTCGCGGCTGCCGAAGCCGTAGCCCACCGCCACGGCCTGCACGCCGTTGCTGCGCGCGCCGATCAGGTCGTGCTTGCGGTCACCGATCATCAGGGTGTGCGCCGGGTCGAGGCCTTCCTGCTCGAGCAGGTGGGCGATCAGCTCGATCTTGTTGGTCCGGGTGCCATCCAGCTCGCTGCCGTAGATCACCTTGAAGTGATGGGCGAAGGCAAAGTGGCGGGCAATCTCGCGGGCAAATTCCCACGGTTTCGAGGTGGCTACATACAGCGTGCGGCCTTGCTCGTTGAGCGCTGCGAGCAGCTCGGGCACGCCGGCATATACGCTGTTTTCATAGAGGCCAGTGACCTTGAAGCGCTCGCGGTAGAAGTTCACCGCCTGCCAGGCCTTGGCCTCGTCGAAGTCGTAGAACTGCATGAAGGCCTGCAGCAAGGGCGGGCCGATGAAGTGTTCGAGGCGGGCCAGGTCCGGCTCGTCGATGCCCAGTTTGGCCAGGGCGTACTGGATCGAACGGGTAATGCCCAGACGCGGGTCGGTCAGGGTGCCGTCCAGGTCGAAAAGAATGGTCTGCTGGTGCATGGAGTCTCTCGGTTGTGCGGATGGGCGCCGCGAGGGCGTCATTCCGGGCGGTCGTAGCCTTCGGCCAGGTGCAGGTCCTTGAGCTTGACGTAGTTGGCGGCACTGTACGGGAAAAACGCCCGCTCCTTGTCGGTCAGCGGCCGCGCCTGTTTGACCGGGCTGCCGACATACAGGTAGCCGCTTTGCAGGCGCTTGCCCGGCGGCACCAGGCTGCCGGCGCCGATGATCACCTCGTCCTCGACCACCGCGCCATCCATGATGGTGCTGCCCATGCCGACCAGGATGCGATTGCCCAGGGTGCAGCCATGCAGCATGACTTTGTGACCGATGGTCACCTCGTCGCCGATGATCAGCGGGAAACCGTCCGGGTTGAACGGCCCGGCATGAGTGATGTGCAGCACGCTGCCGTCCTGCACGCTGGTGCGCGCACCGATGCGGATGCGGTGCATGTCTCCGCGCACCACGGTCAGCGGCCATACAGAGCTGTCCTCGCCGATCTGCACGTCGCCCAGCACCACCGCCGAACGGTCTACAAAGGCCCGGGGTCCAACTATCGGAGTGTGTTGCTGAAAGCTACGAATGGCCATGATAGCGCCTCTCTTGAATGCCAATAGGCGGGCTGCCTGCTGCGGACGGCGTCGATTGTAATTAAGATGGTCCCATGTTTCTCCTGCCAAGGTATCCAAACCGTGAGTGCGAACAACCCGCTTCTGCAGTCCTACGATCTGCCGCCCTTCTCGGCAATCCGTGCCGAACACGTGTTGCCGGCGATCGAACAGATCCTTGCCGACAACCGTAAAGCCATCGCTGAAATTCTCAAAAGCCAGGGCCAGCACCCCACCTGGGCTGGCCTGGTGCTGGCGATGGACGAACTCAACGACCGCCTCGGCGCGGCCTGGAGCCCGGTCAGCCACCTCAATGCGGTGTGCAACAGCGCCGAGCTGCGCGAGGCCTATGAGTCGTGCCTGCCGGCCTTGAGCGCCTACTCCACCGAGATGGGCCAGAACCGCGAGCTGTTCCAGGCCTATGAAGCCCTGGCCAACAGCCCCGAGTCGGCCACCTTCGACGTCGCCCAAAAGACCATCCTCGAGCACGCCCTGCGTGACTTCCGCCTGTCGGGTATCGACCTGCCGGCGGACAAACAGCAGCGCTATGCCGAAGTGCAGAGCAAGCTCAGCGAGCTGGGCAGCCGCTTCTCCAACCAATTGCTCGACGCCACCCAGGCCTGGAGCAAGCACGTCAGCGACGAAGCCGCCCTCGCCGGCCTGACCGAATCGGCCAAGGCGCAGATGGCTGCCGCTGCGCAAGCCAAGGGCCTCGATGGCTGGCTGATCACACTGGAATTCCCCAGCTATTACGCGGTGATGACCTACGCCAATGATCGCGCCCTACGTGAGGAGCTGTACGCCGCCTACTGCACTCGCGCCTCGGACCAAGGTCCGAACGCCGGCCAGTTCGACAACGGCCCGGTCATGAACGAGATACTCGACCTGCGTCAGGAGCTGGCGCAGCTGCTCGGTTACCCGAACTTCGCCGAGCTGAGCCTGGCGACCAAGATGGCCGAGTCCAGCGACCAGGTGCTGAGCTTCCTGCGGGACCTGGCCAAGCGCAGCAAGCCGTTTGCCGCGCAGGACCTGGCACAGCTCAAAGCCTACGCTTCCGAGCAAGGCTGCCCTGAACTGGCCAGCTGGGACGTCGGTTACTTCGGCGAGAAGCTGCGCGAGCAGCGCTACAGCGTTTCGCAGGAAACCCTGCGTGCCTACTTCCCGATCGACAAGGTGCTGTCTGGCCTGTTCGCCATCGTCCAGCGCCTGTACGGCATCGAAATCGCCGAACTCAGGGGCTTCGACAGCTGGCACCCGGACGTGCGCCTGTTCGAGATCAAGGAGAACGGCGAGCACGTCGGGCGCTTCTTCTTCGACCTCTATGCACGCGCCAACAAGCGTGGCGGTGCCTGGATGGACGGCGCGCGCGACCGCCGCCGTACCGAGGCTGGCAGCCTGCAGAGCCCGGTGGCCAACCTGGTGTGCAACTTCACCCCGGCCGCGCCTGGCAAGCCGGCGCTGCTGACCCACGATGAAGTCACCACTCTGTTCCACGAATTCGGCCACGGCCTGCATCACCTGCTGACCCGCATCGAGCATGCCGGCGTATCCGGCATCAACGGTGTGGCCTGGGATGCGGTAGAGCTGCCAAGTCAGTTCATGGAAAACTGGTGCTGGGAGCCCGAAGGCCTGGCGTTGATCTCGGGCCACTTCGAGACCGCCGAACCACTGCCGCAGGACCTGCTCGACAAGATGCTCGCAGCGAAGAACTTCCAGTCCGGCATGATGATGGTGCGCCAGCTCGAGTTCTCGCTGTTCGATTTCGAGCTGCACGCCACCCACGGCGACGGTCGCAGCGCGCTGGAGGTGCTGGAAGGCGTGCGTGATGAAGTCACGGTGATGCGTCCGCCGGCCTACAACCGCTTTCCGAACAGCTTCGCGCACATCTTTGCCGGCGGTTACGCTGCCGGTTACTACAGCTACAAATGGGCCGAAGTGCTGTCGGCTGATGCCTTCTCGCGCTTCGAAGAAGAAGGCGTACTCAATGCCGAAACCGGCCGCGCCTTCCGTGAGGCGATCCTCGCCCGCGGTGGTTCGCGTGAGCCGATGGTACTGTTTGTCGACTTCCGTGGCCGCGAGCCGTCGATCGATGCCCTGCTGCGTCACTGCGGCTTGAGCGAGGATGCAGCGGCATGAGTGAGGTGCCTGTGAGCAAGACCAAAAAACGCTTTATCGCCGGAGCGGTCTGCCCGGCGTGCAGCGAGCCGGATCGCTTGACCATGTGGAGCGAAGACGGCGTCCCGCACCGAGAGTGCGTCGCCTGCGGGTTTACCGATACGCTCAACGAACAAGGCCTGTCGGTGCCCAAGGAACTGGGCACGCGGGTTAATCAACAGGCGGTCAAGGCTGAGCCGGTCAAGGTGCAGACTGTGCAGTTTTTCCCCAACCCGAAGTTGAAAAAGCCCAGCGAGTAAGCGCACGGCGGACGCTCTTCGCGAGCGTCCGTAGCTGCGGGTGGTAATCATGGCTGCGTTGCACACGGCAGCTGGCGCTTAGGGTAACGGTCCTTACCGTTAATTCCTGGAGCCGCTGATGACCGCTGCTTTTGCACTGATGGACAATTGCGTTTTGCTCGACTATTCCAAACTGGATGTTGGGCAACTCGAACCTGCTTTTAAAGAGCTGTTCGAGCATAGCGTCACCGTGTTGGAGGATCTCGTTCGAGATCATGCTGCAAGCCCCGCCTGGGACACATTCGTATTGCCGATCGAACTGCATGATCAGCAGCTCGAGGATACATTCCATGCCCTGACGCCGATGGCTAGCGTGAGTATTGAATGGGCCGCTGCAGTGGGTGCTTGTGATCAACTTCTGCAAACCTGGACTCGCACCAAGCTCGGTAACAAGCAGTTGCTCGACGGCTACCGCAGGCTGGAAGCCGAAGCGACCAATGCCGATCAACGCCTGATACTCGCGCAGATTCTGCGCCAGTTTCATCTGGCTGGAAGTGCGCTGGCGCCGGCCGAGCTTGAGCAGTTGCAGAAAACCGACGCGGCAATCAGCGCGCTCGAACAACAGTTTTTGGCCAACCTGGATACTGCTCGTGGTAGCTGGACCTGCACGCTGACCGAAAGAGCTGCACTGGCTGGCCTGCCTGATGCTGCACTTGACGCATTGGCTGACGATGGTGGCCATTGGCAGCTCGATCTGCGGGAAACCACCGTTACCACGATTCTGGCTTATGCCGACGATCAGGCTCTGCGCGAAAAGGTCTACCGCGCCGCTGCAAGCCTAGCGTCGTCGCTGGGCGACCCCGGACTGGACAACGCCCCGGTGCTGCAAGCGCTGCTGCGTCTACGCCAGGAGCGTGCGCAGCTGCTGGGGCGGGATAACGCAGCGTCGATGGCCGCCTGGGTCAATCATGACTACTCGGTTGCTGAGGTCGAGGCCTTGCTTGCTCAACTCGCGCAGCGCGCTCAGACCAAGGCCAAGGAAGAGCTCCACCTGCTCGCCCATCTTGCTCGTGAGCAGGGTATCGATGAGCTCGGCGCATGGGATCTGGCGTATTTCGCCCAGCAGGCCAGGCGCACAGACGGCACCGATGCGGAGCAAATCATGGCTGCCTACTTCCCGCTGCAAGAGACCCTCAAGGGTATTTATCAATTGCTGGAGCGGGAGTTTGGCATCCGGGCGACGTCCATCAACGCTCTCAGTTGGGACAGCAAGGTGCAGGCGTTGCATTTCTACATCGACGGCGAACAGCTTGGCTATATCTATCTGGATTTGTTCGGCCGCCCGCTGAAGGCGCCCTGGCCATACTTTTATCCAATGCGCCCGCGACATGTGGATAACCACACAACCCTGCCGGTGGCCCTGGTCTCATGCTGCCTGGAGCCTGGTGATGGGCAGGCTGAGCCGATGCTGACCCACGAAGACCTTTGCAAATTGCTGCATGAGTTTGGCCACGCGCTGCATCAGATCCTGGCGGGCAACTCGCACCGCCGGTTGAACCGAGTGGCAATCGATGCGCTGGGCGTAGATGGATGCGAATTCGTCGGCAAGTTCTTCGAGCAATGGTGCTGGTCCGCAAGTACTTTGCAGGTCTTGTCGCGACATGTGCAAACGGGTCAACAAGCGTCTTTGCAGCAGGTTCAGAACTGGCTGCACAGCCGCAGCAGCTGGCAAGCAGTGTCCCAGGCACAGCAGCTGAGGCTGTCGCTGTTTGACTTTGTTGCGCATTGTGAAGTTATCGCTCATCGTGATCTGCGGCAGCTGGCAATGGCTGCTACTCGGCGAACCGGCCTGCTGACGATGCATGATGAAGAGGCGTTCATTGAAAGCTTTGACTACCTGGTCACGGGCTACGAGGCGAGCTATTTCGGTTATAAATTGGCCGAGGCCTATGCGCTCGATGCGTTCGAGCATTATCTGACTGCACCTCCAGGTCAGCAGCCTCCGGCGCAGTGCATCCTCGAGGAACTGCTCGCCCCGGCTGGCAAACGCTCGCTGAGTGCTTCGTTGCAGGCCTACCTGGGACGGCCTCCTTCATTGAACGCCTATTTGCGCAGATATGGCTGATTGCAGCAGACGCCGGGCGGTCATGGCATTGGCCGTTCAATCGGAGTACTGTATATAAAAACAGTGTTCCGGATATGCCCATGTCAGTCTCTCCTGTGCGCGGTCGTGGCACCGCCGATAATCCTCACAACCGATTTGCGCCAAGCGTATCGGTGGCGGAGGATGACGGCTGGTATCAAGAGGTGCCGCTCACCCAGGGCACCGAGATCCGCAGCGAAACCGCCAAGACCATCATCACCCGCAACACCTCCCCCGACCTGCCCTTCGACCGTTCGATCAACCCCTATCGCGGTTGCGAGCACGGCTGTATCTACTGCTATGCGCGGCCCAGCCATGCTTACTGGGATTTGTCCCCAGGGCTGGATTTCGAAACCAAGCTGATTGCCAAGACCAACGCTGCCGAAGTGCTCGAACAACAGCTGAGCAAGCCGGGATATGTCTGTGCACCGATCAACCTCGGCTCCAACACCGACCCGTACCAGCCCATTGAGCGTGAGCAGTTGCTGACCCGGCGCTTGCTTGAAGTACTGCTGCGCTTTCGCCATCCGGTCACCATTGTCACCAAAGGCTCGTTGATTCTGCGTGACCTCGACCTGCTCACCGAGCTGGCTCAGCAGCGCCTGGTGCGGGTAATGATCAGCCTGACCACCCTCGATGATGAGCTCAAACGTGTGCTCGAGCCGCGTGCGGCAGCGCCCAAGGCACGCTTGCGGGCGATCCGGGTGATGCGCGCAGCGGGTATCCCGGTCGGCGTGCTGTGCTCGCCGATGATCCCGATGATCAATGACAGCGAGCTGGAGCATCTGCTTGAAGCGGCCAAGCAGGCCGGAGCGCAAAGTGCGGCGTACATGATGTTGCGTTTGCCGTTGGAGGTGGCGCCGTTGTTCGAGCAGTGGTTGCAGGATCATTACCCGCAGCGCGCCGCGCACGTGCTCAGCCTGATCCGCCAGAGCCGCGGCGGCGAACTTTACGACAGCCGGTTCGGCAGCCGGATGCGCGGTGAAGGGGTGTTTGCCGAATTGTTGCAGCAGCGCTTCGCTCGGGCCATGCGCCGGCTGGAATTTGCCGGCCGCGAGGCGCAAACGCTGGACTGCTCGGCGTTCTGTCGGCCCGGCGGGCAGATGGCACTGTTTTAAGCCCAGACAGTTACCCTTCAACTCAACTAATACTGCACAATATTTTTACTAATGACCCTTGGCCTCTGATGTTTTTTTGCTATTATCAAAGTCCCGCCACATGAAGCTGGAACGCCCGTTCTAGAGCCTTCAAATTAAGTTTCAGTTAAGTTTTCCCCGGTAGCGTAGGAAATCAGTCCACACCGACTGTGATTCATGGCCCGTGCGTGTCATCTAATTCCCCGCATAGCCAGAATCTTTAACCGGTAACATGGAACTTACCCGCACCGTCTAGAGGATGAATCATGCCCATCAAGGACCCATCCAAAGCCGCCCCGGCTGCTGTCCCGGCCGAAAGCGCCGATGCCGCCCTTAAGCATATCGTCGACGGCTTCCTGAAGTTTCATCACGATGTGTTTCCAGAGCAGCAAGAGCTGTTCAAGAAGCTCGCCACAGCGCAAACCCCACGCGCTATGTTCATTACCTGTGCCGACTCACGGATTGTTCCCGAACTGATCACCCAGAGCTCGCCAGGCGACCTGTTCGTGACCCGTAACGTCGGTAACGTGGTCCCGCCTTATGGCCAGATGAACGGTGGTGTTTCGACAGCCATCGAGTACGCCGTGCTGGCCCTCGGTGTGCACCACATCATCATCTGTGGCCACTCCGACTGCGGCGCCATGCGTGCGGTGCTCAACCCCGCTTCGCTGGAAAAGATGCCGACCGTCAAGGCCTGGCTGCGCCACGCCGAAGTGGCCCGCACCGTGGTTGAAGACAACTGCTCGTGCGGCAGCGAGCACGAAACCATGCAGGTCGTGACCAAAGAAAACGTCATCGCCCAGCTGCAGCACCTGCGCACGCACCCGTCGGTCGCTTCGCGCCTGGCCGCTGGCCAGTTGCACATCCACGGTTGGATCTACGACATCGAGACCAGCCGGATCGAAGCCTATGACGCCGTCAGCGACAGCTTCCTGCCGTTGGTGGCTGGCCAGCCGATCCCGAGCGCCACGCCGAGAGGCCGCTACTAAGCGACCCTGATACCCGCGAAACCTTGATAGCCGACCGCGCACCCTGAGGGGCGCGGTGCGGCCTTCGGCTGCCTTGAATTTCCCTGACCGAGTTGCCGGCATCTGCGCTGGCGGCGGGCGCCTGCGCGCCTGTCAGGGGCCCATTGTGCCCATGGCCAGCGGACCGGCCATGTGTCTAGAAAGGAGAAATACGGTGAACAAAACACAGATCAAGGCGGCTCTGCCGCGAGAATTACTGGCTTCAGTGGTGGTATTTCTGGTGGCTCTGCCCCTTTGTATGGGCATCGCCATCGCATCCGGCATGCCGCCTGCCAAGGGGCTGATTACCGGCATTATCGGCGGCATCGTGGTCGGCTTCATCGCCGGTTCGCCGCTGCAGGTCAGCGGCCCGGCAGCGGGCCTGGCGGTGCTGGTGTTCGAGCTGGTACGCCAGCATGGCATGGCCATGCTTGGGCCGATTCTGCTGCTGGCGGGCTTGCTGCAGCTACTGGCCGGGCGTTTTCGTTTGGGCTGCTGGTTTCGGGTCACGGCACCGGCGGTGGTGTACGGCATGCTCGCCGGGATTGGCGTGTTGATTGTGCTGTCGCAGGTGCATGTGATGTTCGACACCGCGCCGCAGCCGTCGGGCCTGAACAACCTGCTGGCCTTCCCCGAAACGCTGCTGGCAGCGTTGCCGCTGGCAAACGCGGGGAATGGCTGGCAGGCCGGTGCGCTTGGCTTGGGTACCATCGCCATGATGTGGGCCTGGGAGCGCTTCCGGCCGCAGCGGCTGCGCTTTGTGCCGGGCGCACTGCTCGGTGTGGCAAGCATGACCGCAATCGCCATGTGGCTGGCACTGCCGGTCAACCGCGTGGTAGTGCCGGCGGACCTGTCCGAAGCGATCGACTGGCTGCGCCCGGATGACCTGCTGAAGCTGGCCGACCCGACCTTGCTGATCGCCGCCTTTGCCCTGGCCTTCATCGCCAGCGCTGAAACGCTGCTGTCTGCTGCAGCGGTAGACCGCATGCACAGCGGGCAGCGCTCGGACTTCGACAAGGAGCTGTCGGCGCAAGGCATCGGCAACATGCTCTGCGGCGTGCTCGGTGCGCTGCCGATGACCGGGGTGATCGTGCGCAGCTCGGCCAACGTCCAGGCCGGCGCGCAGACTCGCGCTTCGGCGATCCTGCATGGTGTTTGGCTGCTGGGCTTTGTGGTAGTGCTGAGCAGCGTGCTGCAGCAGATTCCGGTGGCGAGCCTGGCCGGGGTGCTGGTGTATACCGGGATCAAGCTGGTTGATTTCAAGGCGTTTCGCAGCCTTGGCCGGTATGGCCGGATGCCGATGTTCACCTATGCCGCAACAGCGCTGGCGATCATTTTCACCGACCTGCTGACCGGGGTCTTGCTGGGCTTTGCTTTGACTCTGTTGAAGCTGGCGTTCAAGGCGGCCCGGCTGAAAATCAATCTGGTCGACCTGGCCAAGCCTGGGCATATGGAGTTGCGCCTGAGCGGCGCGGCCACCTTCCTCAAGGTGCCGGCCCTGACCCAGGTACTTGAGCAGGTGCCTGCGGGCACGACCCTGCATGTGCCGCTGGGCAACCTTAGCTACATCGACCACTCGTGCCTGGAACTGCTGGAAGACTGGGGGCGCAGCAATGCCGCCAAGGGCTCGCGCTTGAAGATCGAGCAGTGGCGCTTGAAGCGGCGGATCGAGGGGCGGCTGCGGACCACGGCGGGCGTGGGTGCCTGAGCGGGCACTGCACCTAAACAGTACTGGCCGGTCCCGGTTTGCCCGCGACCGGCCGTTTCACACCGCGTCAGCTCAAGCCGGTTGGCCGAGCTCGACCCCCAGCTGGCGCGACAGGCACGGCCAGCGTTTCCAGGCTTCACCGGTCGCCGGGCTGCTCAGGGTGGCGCGGTAGGCTTCGACCGATTCCAGGGCGAAGCTGTCGTCGTCGAGCATCTCGTCGACCGAGTGATGCACCACTTCATCCAGTTGGTTGGCAAACTCTTCGCCGATCAGTTGATGGGCGATCAGGTTGGCCACGGTGGTGTCCGCCGGAATCAGCGGCTGCCCGAAGTGCTTGATGTATAGATCGTTGACCTCTTCGACCAGACGATGGGCAAGGTAGGCTTCATCGAGCAGGCAATCGAGGCCGACATGCCCTTGCATGACGCTGGGCGGTTGCATGAAATAGGCTTCGGCGATCTTCAATACCGGTTTGATCTGCGACTCGATGCCAGCTTCGAGCGCGACCGCATGGGCAGCTTCGAGCAGCTCTGGAACCTCGTCGATATAAGCGCCAACAAAGCGCGCCAGGGTGCCCTGAGCATCTTTTTCAGGGAGTTGGATGGACGGATGCAGGTGAGGCAGTTGCGCTTCTAGGCGCTGCTTCAATTGGCCGCTCTGGCTCTCATGTTGATGGGCTTGTTTGATCTGCTCGCGTACAGCGGCGATGTTCATGACAACTCCAGGGACATTGGGTGACAAACGGAAGACAGTACGTACGGAAAGCTCTAAGTTAGCTCGGTATACCGGATACCTAAGACGCATTTGTTATAAGCAAAGCAAACGTGTGCGAGCTCAAGAATATAGCGAAGCCACTATTATGCCATGAGCCAGCAATGGCGCGGGTTTGCTCGGTTTTTTGGTTTTGTGACGATGTTTTCATGGGCCGCGTTGCGTGGCCTAGAGCGCTGTCTATACTCGGGTTGAACGTGATTGGTTGATGAGGCCCACCTGCAGTTTGCAGAGGAGCTCGGTCGTCGAAGCAGGCTGTCTTGACCGCCGCCCCCCCTTGCCCAAGGTCTATGCCTCCGGGATTACAAGAATGATAAGGGGAACCCGCAATGATGCGACATCCACATGTCTGGATGGGCCTTCTGTTGTGGTCGGTTATCGGTCAGGCGCATGGCGCATGGACCGTCAACATGGCGCCCGGGGCTACCGAAGTCTCCCACGCAGTGTTCGACCTGCACATGATCATCTTCTGGATCTGCGTCGTTATCGGCATCGTGGTGTTTGGCGCGATGTTCTGGTCGATGGTGATCCACCGCCGCTCCACCGGCCAGCAGGCCGCGCACTTCCACGAGCACACCTGGGTCGAGATCATGTGGACTGTGGTGCCGCTGCTGATCCTCATCGTCATGGCCATCCCTGCCACCAAGACCCTGATCGAAATCTACGACGCCAGTGAATCGGATATCGATATCCAGGTCACCGGCTACCAGTGGAAGTGGCATTACAAATACCTGGGGCAGGATGTCGAGTTCTTCAGCAACCTCGCCACCCCCGCGGAACAGATCAACAACAAGGCGCCCAAGGATGAGCATTACCTGCTTGAGGTCGACCAGCCGCTGGTGATCCCGGTGGGCGCCAAGGTGCGTTTTCTGGTCACGGCCGCCGACGTCATCCACTCCTGGTGGGTACCGGCCTTTGCGGTCAAGCGTGACGCCATCCCCGGCTTCGTCAACGAAGCCTGGACCCGGGTCGAGAAACCCGGCATCTACCGCGGCCAGTGCACCGAGCTGTGCGGCAAGGACCACGGCTTCATGCCGGTGGTGGTCGAGGTCAAGTCACAGGCTGATTACGACACCTGGCTGGGCGAGCGCAAGGCCGAAGCGGCCAAGATGAAAGAGCTGACCAGCAAGGAATGGACCCTGCAAGAGCTGGTCGAGCGCGGCGACAAGGTCTATCACACCACTTGCGTCGCCTGTCACCAGGCCGAGGGCCAGGGCTTGCCGCCAATGTTCCCGGCACTCAAGGGCTCGAAAATCGCTACCGGGCCTGTCGAAGGCCACTTGGGCATTGTCTTCCACGGCAAGCCCGGCACGGCCATGGCCGCGTTTGGCAAACAGCTCTCGGAAGTCGATATCGCCGCCGTGGTCACCTATGAGCGCAACGCCTGGGGCAACAACAAAGGCGACATGGTCACGCCTAAAGACGTGCTCGCGCTCAAGCAGGCAGAAGCCAAATGAGCCGTAAATTGCGCCGCAGCCAGTGGCAGGCAGGAGACAGGACATGAGTGCAGTGATCGACGAACATGGCCACGACCATGCCCACGGCCCGGCCAAGGGCTTGATGCGCTGGGTGTTGACCACCAACCACAAGGACATCGGCACGATGTACCTGTGGTTCAGCTTCTGCATGTTCCTGCTCGGCGGCTCGTTCGCCATGGTCATTCGCGCCGAGCTGTTCCAGCCGGGGCTGCAGATCGTCGAACCGGCTTTCTTCAACCAGATGACCACCATGCACGGCCTGATCATGGTATTCGGCGCGGTGATGCCGGCGTTTGTCGGCCTGGCCAACTGGATGATCCCATTGATGATCGGCGCCCCGGACATGGCCCTGCCGCGGATGAACAACTTCAGTTTCTGGCTGCTGCCGGCGGCGTTTCTGCTGTTGATATCGACCCTGTTCAGCGCCGGTGGCGGGCCCAACTTCGGCTGGACCTTCTACGCGCCGTTATCCACCACCTATGCGCCGGCCAGCGTGACCTTCTTCATCTTTGCTATCCACCTGATGGGCGTCAGCTCGATCATGGGCGCGATCAACGTGATCGCGACCATCCTCAACCTGCGCGCACCGGGCATGACCCTGATGAAAATGCCGCTGTTCGTCTGGACCTGGTTGATCACCGCCTTTCTGCTGATTGCAGTGATGCCGGTGCTGGCCGGGGTGGTGACGATGATGCTGATGGATATTCACTTCGGCACCAGCTTCTTCAGCGCGGCCGGCGGTGGTGATCCGGTGTTGTTCCAGCATGTGTTCTGGTTCTTCGGCCACCCCGAGGTGTACATCATGATCCTGCCGGCGTTCGGCGCGGTCAGCTCGATCATCCCTGCGTTTTCGCGCAAGCCGCTGTTTGGCTACACCTCGATGGTGTACGCCACCGGGGCGATCGCGTTTCTGTCGTTCATTGTCTGGGCGCACCACATGTTCGTGGTCGGCATCCCGGTGGTGGGCGAGCTGTTCTTCATGTACGCGACGATGCTGATTGCGGTGCCGACCGGGGTCAAGGTGTTCAACTGGGTCAGCACCATGTGGGAAGGCTCGCTGACCTTCGAGACACCGATGCTGTTCGCCATCGCCTTTGTCATCCTGTTCACCATCGGCGGTTTCTCGGGGCTGATGCTGGCGATTGCCCCGGCGGACTTCCAGTACCACGACACCTACTTCGTGGTGGCGCACTTCCACTATGTGCTGGTGCCTGGGGCGATCTTTGGCATCTTCGCGTCGGCCTACTACTGGCTGCCGAAATGGACTGGCCACATGTACGACGAAACCCTCGGCAAGCTGCACTTCTGGCTGTCCTTCATCGGCATGAACCTGGCCTTCTTCCCAATGCACTTCGTTGGCCTGGCCGGCATGCCCCGGCGCATCCCCGATTACAACCTGCAGTTCGCTGACTTCAACATGGTCTCGTCGATTGGCGCATTCCTGTTCGGCGCTACGCAGATCTTCTTCCTGTTCATCGTCATCAAGACCATCCGTGGAGGCCGGCCAGCGCCGGCCAAACCGTGGGATGGCGCCGAAGGGCTGGAGTGGTCGGTGCCTTCGCCGGCGCCGTACCACACCTTCCAGACGCCGCCAGAAGTGAAATAGGGCCCTGCCATGACCAGCCTGCCACTCAAACGCCTGGTGCGCCGCCTGCTGCTGCTGACGGTGGTGATGTTTGCCTTCGGCTTTGCCTTGGTGCCGCTGTACGACGCGATGTGCAAGGCGTTCGGCATCAATGGCAAGACCGGCGGGCAATATGAAGGCAGCCAGGTCAGCGACCCTTCGCGCACGGTGCGGGTGCAGTTCATGTCGACCAATGCCGGCGACATGAGCTGGGACTTCTACTCGAGTGCCGACCAGGTCGAGGTCAACCCGGGCGCGGTCAACCAGATGATCTTTGTGGCGCACAACCCGACCGACAAGCCGATGAGCGCTCAGGCGGTACCTAGCATCACTCCGGCCGAGGCGGCGGCGTATTTCCACAAGACCGAATGCTTCTGCTTTACCCAGCAGGTGCTGCAGCCGGGTGAGCGCATTGAGATGCCGGTGCGGTTCATCGTCGACCGCGACCTGCCGGGCAACGTCAAGCACCTGACTCTGGCCTACACCTTGTTCGACATCACCGCTCGCCACCCGCCGGTTGCCCAGTTGAGCACCGAGGGCGTCCAGCGCGCCCGCTGAGGGAAGGAGAACAGCAATGGCACATCACGATCACTACTACGTCCCGGCGCAGAGCAAATGGCCGATCATCGCCACCATCGGCATGTTCGTCACGGTGTTCGGCCTGGGCACCTGGTTCAATGATCTGAAAGCCGGCCACCCGGATTCGCACGGGCCGCTGATCTTCTTCTTCGGTGCGCTGTGCCTGGCCTACATGCTGTTCGGCTGGTTCGGTGCGGTGATCAGGGAGAACAAGGCGGGGCTGTACAGCGCGCAAATGAACCGCTCGTTCCGCTGGGGAATGGGCTGGTTCATCTTCTCCGAGGTGATGTTCTTTCTGGCCTTCTTTGGCGCGCTGTTTTATGTGCGTGTGCTGGCCGGGCCGTGGTTGGGCGGTGACGGCGCCAAGGGTGTGGCGCACATGCTCTGGCCGAACTTCGAGTTTGCCTGGCCGTTGTTGCATACGCCGGACCCGAAGCTGTTTCCGCCGCCCAAGGATGTCATCGACCCTTGGCACCTGCCGTTGATCAACACCCTGCTGCTGGTCAGCTCGAGTGTGACCATCACCATCGCCCACCACGCATTACGCAAAGGCCATCGCGGGCCGCTGAAGTTGTGGCTGGGACTGACCATCCTGCTGGGGCTGTCGTTTCTGGCATTGCAGGCCTACGAGTACTACGAAGCTTATGTGCATCTGGGGCTGACGTTGGGCTCGGGGATCTATGGTGCAACGTTCTTCATGCTGACCGGGTTCCACGGCGCGCATGTGACCTTGGGGACGGTGATTTTGATCGTGATGTTCGTGCGCGTGCTGCGTGGGCATTTTGATGCCAACCAGCATTTCGGTTTCGAGGCGGCCAGTTGGTATTGGCATTTTGTCGACGTGGTTTGGGTTGGCTTGTTCGTCTTTGTTTATGTGCTGTAGCGCCAGTTCCGTCTAGCGGGGGCCAGGCCGAACGCGGGGTTTGATTAAAAGGGCGCGTGGGAGACCAGTTGCCCGCTCATGAAACCCCAGACGATCAGGCCGATGGTCAGCGCTGCGAGGCTGACGCGCACGGTCAGGGCCTTGAGCAGGCGGGTCGAGTCTTGATCGTCCTTGACCAAAAACACCAGGCCACTGAACAGGCTGGCAACAGTGGCCAACAACAGCAAAACAATGGCGGCCTTGAGCATGGCGGCACTCCCCGGGGGCTTGGTGATGCAGGCAAGTATAGCGTTCGCACAGCGTGGCCCAAGGTGAAGCCGTTTCGCCCTGGGCTGGTGCCGACTCTGGTGGTGCTTGCACTGCTGCCGGGGTTGATCGCGCTGGGTTGCTGGCAACTGAGCCGCGCCGAGCAGAAGCGCGAACTGCTGGCGACCTACGCCGAACGCCAGGTCGAAGCGCCGCTGGCGCTGGCCGAGCTGCAGTCGCTGGCCGATCCGGCTTTTCATCGGGTGCAGCTGTTTGGCCACTTTGACGCCAATCACAGCCTGCTGCTGGACAACCGCCTGCGCGACGGCCAGGTCGGCGTCGAGCTGCTGCAACCGTTTCTCGATCAGGCCAGCGGCCACTGGCTGCTGATCAATCGCGGCTGGCTGCCCTGGCCCGACCGGCGCGTTCCGGTGCGCTTCGACACCCCTTCACAAACGCTGGCGCTGCAGGCGTCGGTCTATATCGCCCCCGGCGCGGCCTTCCAACTGCACCCCGACCCGGTCGGCGTGCAGTGGCCGCACCTGCTCACTGCCATCGACCCCGCTGCGCTCTGGCAGCAGTTGGGGCGCGACGGCTATGGCCACGAACTGCGCCTGCTCGGCGGGTCAGCCAGCTACCGGCTGGACTGGCCGATAGTCGCCATGGGCCCGGAAAAGCACCTGGGCTACGCCGTGCAGTGGTTCGCCCTGGCGGCGGCATTGGTACTGCTGTACCTGTACTTCGGCTGGCATAACAACAAGGAGCATCACCATGAGCGCCGCCACGAGTCCACTGGACGTGCCTGAAGGCCGCAAGCCCCGCAGCCGCGGACGCTGGCAGCTGTTGCTGATCTTGCTGGTCACCCTCGGCCCGATGATCCTCGCCACCAGCATGTACAAGTTCAAGTTCTGGGTGCCGGATGGCCGCAGTTATCACGGTGCAATGATCGGCAACGGCCTGAGCCGGGCCGACATTGGTATCCAGGCGCAGGAGCAGCGCTGGCAACTGCTGGTCAGCGCGCCGGCAGCATGTGATCAGCCCTGCCAGAACCTTGTGTACCTGGCGCGGCAGATCCAGATCGGCCTGGGCCGCGATGCCAGCCGCGCCAGCCATGCGCTGGTGGCTGCGCAGCCACTGAGCAGCGATTACCAGCAGCTGCTCACCCGCGAGTACCCGCAGTTGCAGCGTTATCCGCTGGACCTGCAGCGCTATGGCGAGCACGTCAACGAGCCGGGGCCACAACTGTGGATTGTCGACCCGCACGGCAACCTGGTGCTGCGCTACAACGCCACGGTCAAGGGTAAGCACGTGCTCGACGACCTGCGTCACCTGCTCAAGCTGTCCAACATCGGATAGGAGCTCTGCCATGGCCAGACCCGGCTATCGCCTCGCTGTGTTCGCAACCTTGCTGGCGCTGGTGGTGGTACTGCTGGGCGCCTATACCCGGCTGACCCATGCCGGCCTCGGCTGTCCGGACTGGCCCGGTTGCTACGGCTTTATCAGCGTGCCGAAGAGCGACGCGCAGCTGGCCCATGCCGAGCTGCACTTCCCTGAGCATCCCGTTGAAGCAGCCAAGGGCTGGGCCGAGATGGTCCATCGTTACTTTGCCGGTGGCCTGGCGATGGTGATTGCCTGGCTGGCGTTGCAGGCGCTGCGCCGGCATGCCCGTGACGGCCAGCCCTACCGTCTGCCACTGCTGCTGCTGGCGGTGGTGCTGGCGCAAGCGGCGTTCGGTATGTGGACGGTGACCTTGAAGCTGTGGCCGCAGGTGGTCACGGCGCACCTGCTTGGCGGCTTCACTACGTTGAGCCTGCTGTTGCTGCTATCACTGCGTCTATCCCGGGCCTTTGCACCATTGCCGAAACTGCCGTTGAGCCTGCGCCGAGTCGCAGCGCTGGGGCTGCTGACCGTGATTGGCCAAGTCGCTCTGGGCGGCTGGGTCAGCGCCAACTATGCCGCCGTCGCCTGTATCGACCTGCCGACATGCCATGGCCAGTGGTGGCCTGCGGCTGACTTCAGCAACGGCTTTCACCTGACTCAGCATGTCGGCCCTAATTACCTTGGCGGCCAGCTCGACAGTGACGCACGCACGGCAATTCATATTGGCCATCGGTTAGGTGCACTGCTGGTCATGGCCGTACTGTTGCTGCTCAGCCACAAGCTCTACCGCAATGGTTTGCGCGCCCTGGCCGGGCTGGTCATGCTGGCGCTGGCAGTGCAGATCAGTTTGGGCATCAGTAATGTCCTGCTGCACCTGCCGCTGGCGGTCGCTGTGGCGCACAACGCCGGTGGTGCTGCGCTGTTGCTGTGCATGGTGTTGGTGAATTACCGCATTCGCGTGGTCGACAAGGTCCGCGTCGGCCATGGCTGGCGCTTGACCCGCGTGGCCGGGGCACATGTACCGATGAGGAGTGACGCATGGCGACGGTTCTGAGCACGCCGCGGCAGCAGGCCAGCTGGCGCGATTATGTCGAGCTGACCAAGCCCAGGGTGGTGGTGTTGATGCTGATCACCGCGCTGGTCGGGATGTTTCTCGCGACCCGTGCGGGCGTGCCGTGGACGGTGTTGCTGTTCGGTAATCTGGGTATCGGCCTGTGTGCTGGCGCTGCGGCTGCGGTCAACCATGTGGTCGACCGGCGTATTGATGGATTGATGGCGCGCACCCATAAGCGGCCTTTGGCCGACGGCAGGATTGGGCCCGCGTCGGCGCTGGCCTTTGCCTTGCTTCTGGCGGTGCTCGGCATGAGCTTGCTGCTGGTGTTCACCAATGCCCTGACAACCTGGCTGACCCTGGCTTCACTGCTCGGTTATGCGGTGCTCTACACCGGGTTTCTCAAGCGTGCGACACCGCAGAATATCGTCATCGGTGGCCTGGCCGGGGCCGCGCCGCCGTTGCTCGGTTGGGTTGCAGTGACCGGGCAGATCACCGCCGAGCCGTTGCTGCTGGTGCTGATCATCTTCGCCTGGACGCCGCCGCACTTCTGGGCGCTGGCCATCCACCGCAAGGAGGAATACGCCAAGGCAGCGATCCCGATGCTGCCGGTGACCCATGGCGAGGCCTACACCAAGCTGCATATCCTGCTGTATACCTGGGTGCTGCTGGCGGCAAGTCTGCTGCCGTTCGCCATCCACATGAGCGGCCTGCTGTATCTGGCCTGTGCGCTGCTGCTGGGGCTGGGTTTTGTCCGCTGGGCCTGGGTGCTGTACCGTGGCACCCGGCCGCACGCGGCGATCAAGACCTTCAAGTACTCTATCGGGTACCTGTTCGCCCTGTTCATCGCCCTGCTCGTTGACCACTATCTGTTGATGCTGAATCTATGACCCGAACCCAGAAAACCGTCTTCATTCTCGTTGCCGTGGTTGCCTTGATCCTCGGCCTGACCGTCAACAAGGTGCTCAACGGCCGCAGCGAGGCCAACCCAGCTGAACTGATCGATGCCGGCATCATCCTGCTGCCGCAGAGCCGCAGCGTGCCGGCGGTGAGCATGACCGACCAGAACGGCCAGCCGGTCGAGCTCGATCAGCTCAAGGGCAAATGGTCGTTGCTGTTCTTCGGCTATACCTACTGCCCGGACATCTGCCCGACGACCCTGGCGCAGCTGCGCCAGGTCAAGAGCGAGCTGCCCAAGGAAGCCCTGGAGCGCTTGCAGGTGGTACTGGTCAGCGTCGATCCGCACCGCGATACCGCCACTCAGCTGAAGCAGTACCTGGGCTACTTCGACAAGGATTTCGTCGGCCTGGCCGGCTCGATCGAGGACACCCAGAAGCTGGCCAATGCCCTGAGCATTCCGTTTATCCCTGCTGACACCAGCAAGCCTGGCTACACCGTCGATCACAGCGGCAACCTGGCTGTGGTCGGGCCCGATGGGCGCCAGCGCGGCTTTATCCGTGCGCCGTTCAACAACCAGAAGCTGGCGGCGCAGCTGCCGGGGCTGGTCAAGCGCGACTGAGGCCAGAAAGCACTGCGGGGCAAGCCCGCCGCCTGCAGTGCACAAGGCGCAGGCGGCGGGCTTGCCCCGCAGGTGTTGCGGTCAGCTCGATCAGAACGCCGGCAGTACCGCGCCTTTGTACTTCTCGGTGATGAACGCTTTGACTTCAGGCGAATGCAGCGCTGCAACCAGCTTCTTCATTGCGTCCGAGTCCTTGTTGTCCGGGCGTGCCACCAAGATGTTGACATAAGGCGAGTCGCTGCCTTCGATCACCAGGGCATCCTTGGACGGATCAAGCTTGGCTTCCAGCGCGTAGTTGGTGTTGATCAGGGCCAGATCGACCTGAGTCAGCACACGCGGGATGGTGGCCGCTTCCAGCTCGCGGAACTTGAGGTTCTTGGTGTTGGTGGTGATGTCTTTCACAGTCGACAGGATGTTGCTCTTGTCCTTCAGGCTGATCACACCGGCCTTGTCCAGCAGCAGCAGCGCGCGGCCGCCGTTGGTAGCATCGTTGGGGATGACCACGGTAGCGCCGGACGGCAGCTCGTCGAGCTTCTTCAGCTTGCTCGAGTAAGCGCCCAGTGGCTCCAGGTGCACGCCGGCAACGCTGACCAGGTTGGTGCCTTTGGCCTTGTTGAACTCATCCAGGTACGGCTGGTGCTGGAAGAAGTTGGCATCCAGGCGCTTCTCGGCAACCTGCACGTTTGGCTGCACGTAGTCGGTGAAGACCTTGACCTTGAGGTCGACGCCTTCTTTAGCCAGTACTGGTTTGACGAACTCGAGGATCTCGGCGTGCGGCACCGGGCTGGCAGCTACGGTGATGGTCTCGGCAGCGTGCGCCGAAAAAGCCGCCACAGCGGCAACAACAGCAAGCAGTTTTTTCATCAAACACTCCTTGTGAGGGCCGCGACGGCCCCCGAACGGGTCGGCCTGGCCGACCCCATTGGGGTTACTTACGGGAAAAATGCACGACCAGTTTGTCGCCGACGCTTTGCAGAACTTGAACCAGGATCAGCAACATCACCACGGTGACCACCATTACATCGGTCTGGAAGCGCTGATAACCAAAGCGGATCGCCAGGTCGCCGAGGCCACCGGCACCGACCACACCGGCCATGGCGGTGTACGACACCAGGGTGATTGCGGTCACGGTAATCGCGGCGAAGATGCCCGGGCGCGCCTCGGGCAGCAATGCGTTGGTGATGATCTGGCGGGTGGTCGCGCCCATCGACTGGGTCGCTTCGATGATGCCGCGGTCGACTTCGCGCAGCGCCGTCTCGACCAGGCGGGCGAAGAACGGCGTGGCGCCGACCACCAGTGGCGGGATGGCCCCGGCGACGCCCAGCGAGGTGCCGGTGATCAGTACGGTGAACGGGATCATCACGATCAGCAGGATGATGAACGGCAGCGAGCGCAGGATATTAACCACCAGCGACAGCAGCGCGTACAGGCCCCTCTGTTCGAACATCTGCCGCGGCCCGCACAGGAACAGCAGCACACCCAGCGGCAGGCCCAGCAGCACGGTGAAGAACAGCGAGCCGAACAACATGATCATGGTGTCGATGGTCGCCAGCCAGATTTCGGCCCAGTCGACGTTGGCGAAGAAATTCAAAGCGTCCATCAACGCAGTACCTCCATATGCACATCAGCTGCGCTGAAACGGTCAAACGCGGCTTGCATGTCGCCGCCGGTAACAGCCAGGGTCAATTGCCCGTAAGGCACGTCCTTGATGCGGTCGATACGCCCGGCGAGGATGCTGTAGTCGACCCCGGTTTCCCGGGCGACAGTGCCGAGCAGCGGTGCGTAGGTGGCATCGCCCTGGAAGGTCAGGCGCACAATTCGGCCTGGCACGTGGGCAAAGTCGTCGCGCTGTTCGCCTTCGTCGACCTGCTCGTCTTCCTGCACAAAGCGCTTGGTGGTCGGGTGCTGCGGGTGCAGAAACACCTCGGCAACCGTGCCTTGCTCGACGATCAGGCCGGCGTCCATGACGGCCACGCGGTCGCAGACCCGGCGGATCACGTCCATTTCGTGGGTGATGAGGACGATGGTCAGCTTCAGCTCGCGGTTGATCTCGGCCAACAGTTGCAGGACCGAGGCGGTGGTCTGCGGGTCGAGGGCGCTGGTGGCCTCGTCGCACAGCAGAATCTTCGGCCGGGTCGACAGCGCGCGGGCAATGCCGACACGTTGCTTCTGCCCGCCGGAGAGCTGCGCCGGATATTTTTTGGCGTGATCGGACAGGCCGACCCGCGCCAGCAGCTCGGTGACTCGCTGGTCGATTTCGCTGCGCGACAGCTCACCGGCCAAGGTCAGCGGCAGCGCCACGTTGTCGGCCACGGTCTTGGAGGCCAGCAGGTTGAAGTGCTGGAAGATCATGCCGACCTGCTGGCGGAAGCGCCGCAGCTGGTTGGCATCGAAGCCGGTGACGTCTTCGCCGTCGACGATGATCTTGCCACCGCTGGGCGCTTCGAGGCGGTTGATCAGGCGCAGCAAGGTGCTCTTGCCAGCGCCGGAGTGGCCGATCAGGCCGAACACCTGGCCATTTTCAATGGTCAGGCTGGTCGGGTTCAGGGCGGGGATGTCCCTACCGGCGACGCGGTAGGTCTTGTGCACATGTTGAAACTCGATCACTGAGCGAACCTTGTGGGGCGCAATGGAAATAGGGTCTGGCGGTTAGCCGGGGGGCGCATTTTAGCCTTTTCCCCTGGGTCTTCTTAGCATTTATTTCGTATTGGTCCAATCCAACCGGCATAACGCGACAGTCGGCAACGGAATTGAACGCATGTGCACGGTCATCAGTCACTAGCTAACGAGCCCGAACGGGCCGCCCTGAAGACCGATGAGGAGAGCCGACATGTCACGCAAGCACCCGGATACCCCGAAACAGAGTGAGATGGCCGGTACCGACACCCCGGACCGTGCCAACACCAACGCCAAACTGCAGAGTCTGGAAGCCTACCGTAGCGACGCTACCGGCGAGGCGCTGCGGACCAATCAGGGTGTCAAGATCGCTGACAACCAGAACACCCTCAAGGCGGGTGCGCGCGGGCCGTCGTTGCTCGAAGATTTCATCATGCGTGAAAAAATCACCCACTTTGACCATGAGCGCATCCCCGAGCGCATCGTCCATGCCCGCGGCACTGGCGCCCATGGTTACTTCCAGAGCTACGGCAAGCATGCCGAGCTGACCAAGGCCGGTTTCCTCCAGGATCCGGAGAAGATCACTCCGGTGTTCGTGCGCTTCTCCACCGTGCAGGGCCCCCGCGGCTCCGGTGACACGGTGCGCGACGTGCGCGGCTTCGCCGTGAAGTTCTACACCGACGAAGGCAACTTCGACCTGGTCGGCAACAACATGCCGGTGTTCTTCATTCAGGACGCGATCAAGTTCCCCGACTTCGTCCATGCGGTGAAACCTGAGCCCCACAATGAAATGCCCACCGGCGGCTCGGCCCATGACACCTTCTGGGACTTCGTCTCGCTGGTGCCGGAGTCGGCGCACATGGTCATCTGGGCGATGTCCGACCGGGCTATCCCGCGCAGCCTGCGGATGATGGAAGGCTTTGGCGTGCATACCTTCCGCCTGATCAACGCCGAAGGCGTGGCCAGCTTCGTCAAGTTTCACTGGAAGCCGAAGCAAGGCGTGCACTCGGTGCTGTGGGACGAGGCGCAGAAGCTGGCCGGCAAGGACACCGATTTCCATCGTCGCGACCTTTCCGAAGCGATTGAAACCGGCGATTACCCTGAGTGGGAACTTGGCGTGCAGATCGTGCCTGAGGCCGACGAGCACAAGTTCGACTTCGACCTGCTCGACCCGACCAAGATCATCCCCGAAGAGCTGGTGCCGGTGACGCCGTTGGGCAAGATGGTGCTCAACCGCAACCCGGACAACTTCTTCGCCGAGGTCGAGCAGATCGCCTTCTGCCCTGGCCATATCGTGCCGGGTATCGATTTCACCAACGATCCGCTGCTGCAGGGCCGCCTGTTCTCCTACACCGATACGCAGATCAGCCGCCTCGGTGGCCCAAACTTCCATGAGATTCCGATCAACCGCCCGATCGCGCACAACCACAACGGCCAGCGCGATGGCATGCACCGCATGGAAATCAACAAGGGCCGTGCCTCGTACGAGCCGAACAGCATCGATGGCGGCTGGCCGAAGGAAACCCCGGCAGCGGCTGAAGACGGTGGCTTCGACAGCTATCAGGAACGGATCGATGCACGCAAGGTTCGCGAGCGCAGCGAGTCGTTCGGCGATCACTTCTCGCAGGCGCGCTTGTTCTTCCACAGCATGAGCCCGAACGAGCAGCAGCACATCATCAAGGCCTACAGCTTTGAGCTGGGCAAGGTCGAGCGGGAATACATCCGTGCCCGTCAGGTCAACGAGATCCTCGCCAATATCGACCTGAAGCTGGCTGCGGCAGTAGCGGCCAACCTGGGTCTGCCGGCGCCGAGCAAAGGCACCGTGCAGGTCAAGGGCTCGAGCCTGGCCGAGTCGCCAGCGCTGAGTCAGCTCAATCACCCGGGCAGCGTGGGTATCAAGGGCCGCAAGATTGCCCTGCTGCTGGCTGACGGTGTGGATGCGGCGGACGTCGATCGTCTGGTCAAGGCACTTGAGGCGCACAGCGCCAGGCCAATGCTGCTGGGCCCAACCTCGGCGCCAGTAAAAGCCGCCGATGGTTCCAGCCTGGCGGTGGATGCGTCGATGGAAGGCATGCCGTCGATCATGTTCGATGGTGTGCTGGTGCCGGCTGGCAAGGCCGCAATTGATGCGCTGGGGCAGAGCGGTTTGGCCAAGCACTTCCTGCTGGAAGCGTACAAGCACCTGAAGGCCATCGCTTTTGCCAAAGACGGCAAGGCGTTGGTCGACAAGCTTGGCCTGGCCGAAGACAAGGGCTTGCTGCTGGGCAATGATCAGGCAGCCATCGACGCCTTCGTCAAAGCCGTCGAAGCGCACCGGGTCTGGGAGCGCGAAGCTGCTGCTGAAGCCATTCCGGCTTGATCGATCACCCCGGCAGGGGGACCTGCCGGGGTCTCACTTCAACGCTGATGTGGTACCAGCACGACCTGAGCGGGCAATGAGCGCTGGATTTCGTGGCGCTGGTTGAGCTCATAGCCACTGTCGAGCTTGTGTACGCGCTTGCCCAGCAGCGTTTTCAGCCACGGCGCGTCGTCCTTGCGTGGCACCTGGAACACCACTTCACACTGATAACTGACCACGTCTGCGGCGATGTCATCGAGCTGCCGGCGCAGGGCGCGGCTGTCTGTGGTCTTCAGGGCGATCACGGTGCTCGGTGCGGTGGGGTCGATCACGCGCGCCTTGGGCTTGGCTTCAGCGGCCTTCAAGGCAGCTTCGGCACGGTCCAGCTCGGCTTTGCGCGCATGGGCCACGGCATCTCCGGCGGCCAGCGCCGGCGCTTGCGGCATCAATGCCCGGGCCCGCGCCAGCGCGGTCGCGGCAGCATTCACGTCACCCTTTTGGAGGACGATCTGGCTGCGCTGCAAGTAGGCTTCGGCGAGCTGGCGCTGGTGCTGCTCCACGCGCGGGTCTTGCGGCGCCTGGGCTTGCAGGGCGGTCAGTTGATCTTCAGCGGTGGCCAGTTCGTTGCTGGCGATGTTCTGCTGCAGCTCGGCCCATGGGTCGGCCTGGGCAGGCACGCTCGGCTGTTGAACCGGGGCGCTGGCACACGCGGCCAGGCCCAGCGACAATACGGCAACAAGCAGATAACGGGAGGCGAACGGCTTCATTCCTGCGACTCTCTATTTGCGCAAAAAGCGAGCAAGTCTACACCCAGGTGCGCACGCTCGAAAACAAGTCTTACAGACCCTTTACCCGCGCATTGGTTGCGAGATGCGCCAAAGTGCGACCCGTGTCTCAGCGTTTGGGCAGGGCCAGGCTCAGCAAGAATAGCACTGCCGCGCAGACCACGATCGATGGGCCCGCCGGCGTGTCCTTGAACCAGGACATTGCCAGCCCGCCACATACCGCCACCACACCGAGCAGGCTGGCACCCAGCGCCATCTGCTCGGGCGAGCGCGCATGGCGCTGGGCGGCCGCGGCCGGGATGATCAACAGCGAGGTGATCAGCAGCACGCCGACGATCTTCATCGCCACCGCAATCACCACGGCGATGAGCAGCATCAGGGTCAGGCGCAGCGCCGCTACCGGCAGGCCTTCGACGGTGGCCAGCTCTTCATGTACGGTCACCGCCAGCAGTGGGCGCCAGAGCGCGGCGAGCAACAGCAGCACGGCCGAACTGCCGCCTATGATCCAGCCCAGGTCAGTTGGGCTGATCGCCAGCAAGTCGCCAAACAGATAGGCCATCAGGTCGATGCGCACGTCGTGCATGAAACTCAGCACCACCAGGCCCAGCGACAAGGTGCTTGGAGCAAGAATCCCCAGCAGCGTATCCGACGCCAGCGGCTGGCGCTGCTGCAGTGTCACCAGCAAGATCGCCAGCAGCAGGCAGCCGACGGTTACCGCCAACGCCGGGCTGACATCCAGCACGAAGCCCAAGGCAACGCCGAGCAAGGCCGCGTGCGACAACGTGTCGCCAAAATAGGCCATCCGCCGCCAGACCACGAATGAGCCCAGCGGACCTGCAACAATTGCCAGGGACAAACCGGCCAGCAGGGCGTAAAGAAGAAAATCAGCCATGCTTGCAGTGCTCTCCGTGAACATGGGCGCCAGAGGTGACAACTGCGCCGTGCAGGTCGTGGCTGTGGTCGTGGTGATGGTGATAGATGGCCAGGCTCGGGGCGTTCTGGCCGAACAGCTCAACAAAGGCCGGGTCGCCGCTGACCTGCTCGGGGTGGCCGGAACAGCACACATGGCGGTTCAGGCAGACCACCTGATCGGTGGTGCTCATGACTAGGTGCAAGTCGTGGGAGACCATCAGCACGCCGCAGCCGTAACGGTCGCGCAGGCGTGTGATCAAACTGTACAGCTCGGACTGCCCCGCCACATCGACGCCTTGTACCGGTTCATCGAGCACCAGCAATTGCGGCTTGCGCAGCAGGGCTCGGGCCAGCAGCACGCGTTGCATCTCGCCGCCGGAAACAGTCTGTAGCGGGCTGTCGATAACCTGCTCGGCACCGACTTCCTGCAATGCCGCCAAAGCTGCGCCGCGGTCTACCCCAGGCACCAAACGCAGGAAGCGCAGTACCGACAGTGGCAGCGTCGGGTCGACCTGGATCTTTTGCGGCATGTAGCCGATCCGCAGCTTGGGCTTGCGCCAGACGCTGCCACGATGCGGCTTGAGCAGGCCGAGCACGGCCCGCACCAGGGTGGTCTTGCCAGCACCGTTGGGGCCGATCAGCGTGACGATCTGGCCTGGCGCAACCGCCAGGTCGATGTTGTCCAGTACGGCTTCGCCAGCAAAGCTGACGCCGACTTGCTCAAGGCGGATCAGGGCGTCGCTCATGCCGCGCCTCGGCAGTTGCCGCACAGGCCGACCACTTCCACGGTCTGGGTTTCAACCTTGAAGCCGACCGCGTTGGCGCTGGCGATGATCGCGCCGCTGATGCTGTCCTGTTCAAGCTCGATGGCGATATGACACTCGCGGCAGATCAGGAACTGGCCCTGATGGGCGTGTTCCGGGTGGCTGCAGCCGATGAAGGCGTTGAGCGAGGCGATGCGGTGCACCAGACCGTTCTCGAGGAGGAAGTCCAGCGCCCGATAAACGGTAGGCGGCGCCGCGCGGCGGCCATCCTGCTCGCTCAGCACGGCAAGAATATCGTAGGCACCCAGCGGCTTGTGGCTCTGCCACACCAGCTCCAGCACCCGCTTGCGCAGGGCAGTCAAACGCAGGCCCTGACGCACGCAGATGGCGTCGGCTTCAGCCAGCGCACTGTGCACGCAATGCGAGTGGTCGTGGGGACGGTGAGCCAGCGGGGTAATCGACATGGGCGGCGACGGTTCTTAATGGAGACGTTATTATGTTACCTGTTTCTGACACGTCGAGTATTCACCGTGCCCCGTTTCCTTGTGCTTTTTGTCGCTTTGCTCGCCTGCTCGGCCCATGCCGACGTGCGTGTGCTGACCAGTATCAAACCGCTGCAGCAGATCGCTGCGGCCGTTCAGGACGGTGTCGGCAGCCCTGAAGTGCTGCTGCCGCCGGGTGCCTCGCCGCACCACTATGCGCTGCGTCCGTCCGACGTACGGCGCGTGGCCGATGCCGACCTGCTGTACTGGATCGGCCCGGACATGGAGAGCTTCTTGCCGCGGGTGCTCGGCAGCCGCAGCAAGCAGACCGTGGCGGTGCAGTGGCTGAAGGGCATGCACCTGCGTCATTTTGGTGAGGACAGCCATTCCCATGATGAGGCCGGTCAGGATGAAGCTGACCATGACGAGCATGATCATGACCACCGCCCGGGTAGCCTGGACGCGCACCTGTGGCTGTCGTCGGTCAATGCACGGGTAATTGCCGGGCAGATGGCGGCCGACCTGAGCAAGCTCGACCCGGCCAATGCGGCGCATTATCAGAGCAATCTGAACGCCTTCAATGCGCGCCTGGATGCACTTGATCAGCGCATCAAGACCCGTGTGGCGGGCATTGCCGACAAGCCCTACTTCGTCTTCCACGAGGCGTTCGATTACTTCGAAGCGGCTTACGGGCTCAAGCACACCGGCGTGTTCAGCGTGGCTTCGGAAGTGCAGCCGGGTGCTCAACACGTGGCGGCGATGCGCAAGCGCTTGCAGGAAGTGGGCAAGACCTGCGTGTTCAGCGAGCCGCCGCTGCGTCCACGGCTGGCTGAAACGCTGACCGCAGGGCTGCCGGTGCGGCTGGCCGAGCTGGATGCGCTGGGTGGCAGCGAGCCGGTGGACAGCAAAGGCTACGAGCGCTTGCTGGAAAACCTTGCGAACGGCCTGGCCGGTTGTCTGGAACAGCTCTGACGGCTCTTAAAGGAGCGTCCCGGCAAGGGCGCTCCTGAAAGGCTTAGAGCGCGAACGGCAGCTTCAGGTCGATATGCTGACGCTGGGCCAGGCGCACTTCGAACTCGCGTGGGTCATGAATGGTGACGTCCATGCCGGCGAACTGCTCGGCGGCAATCAGCCGCGACAGCCAGAAGCGCACGCAGGCCACACGCAGCATCAGCGGCCACAGCTCGGCTTCGGCCGCGGTGAACGGGCGCAGCGCGGCATAGGCGCCGAGCAAAGCTTGTGCGCGCGGCAGGTTGATCCCCGCCGCTTCGTCCAGGCACCAGTCGTTCACGGTAATTGCGATGTCATACAGCATCGGCCCTGAGCAGGCATTGTAGAAGTCGATCAAGCCGGTGAGGTGGGTGCCTTCGAACATCACGTTGTCGCGGAACAGGTCGGCGTGCAGATTGGCCCGTGGCAGCGCCAGGATCTGCGCCTTGTGCGCGGCAATGTCAGCCAGGGTCGGCTGCAGCAGGGCTTGCTGCTGCTCGCTCAGGTGCGACAACAGCTCGGCGCCCGACTCCAGCATCCAGTCCAGGCCACGGTCAGTCTTGCGCTCAAGGATCTGCTCGCGGGTCGCCAGATGGATATGCGCCTGCAGCTCGCCAACCTGGGCGCAGTGCTGGTTGTTCGGCGCCATCACATGCTTGCCGTTCAGCCTTGGCTGCAGCAGCGCAGGCTTGCCGCACAGCTCCCGCAGGCCATGGCCGTCACGGTCGCGCAGGGCGTAGGGCACTGGCATGTCGGCCTGGTGCAGCACATCCAGCAGGTCAATGAAAAACGGCATGTCTTCTGCCGGGCCGCGCTCGATCAGGGTCAGGACAAACTCACCCTGCTCCATGCTGACGAAGAAGTTGCTGTTCTCGGTACCGGCGGCGATGCCCTGGAAGTCGAGCAGACGGCCCAGCTGATACGGCGCCAGAAAGGTTTCCAGCTCGGGCCGGGACACAGGGGTGAAAACTGACATGATGAAAAGTTGCCCATGCGGGCACTTCCGCCGGGAAGTGCCAGGTTGATGTGACGGTACGCGTCAGATTACCACTCGAAGATCTTCCACGATGGAATCAGCATGTCCGGCTGGTCGGAGCGGATGAAATTGCCATCCGAGCCATCGGCGCGTACCAGAAAATAAGGCTTGCCGCCTTTCGGCGTGACTTTGATCGCATACAGGAAGCCGTTTTGCCGGTATTCCTGAATGGTTTTATCGCCTTCCGTGCGAATGGTCACATCGGGATCAGCCGATGGGGCGTCGTCCGCCGCCTGGGAGACGATCGGCATGGTTGCCAGAAGGCCGAGCAGTAACAGGCGATTGAGTGTCCGCATGATAACCTTGTCCCTTTGTCGTCATTGATCTGGCTATTCTAGCGCCGGACCCGTCGAAAAGGTTGATTCTGCTCATGAGCCTAGCTCCCCTCGTCCTGGTGGACGGTTCGTCCTACCTGTATCGCGCCTTCCACGCGCTGCCGCCGCTGACCACCTCCAAGGGTATGCCCACCGGTGCCGTCAAGGGCGTGCTGAACATGCTCAAGAGCCTGCGCCGGCAGTATCCGGACAGCCTGTTCGCGGTGGTCTTCGATGCCAAGGGCGGGACCTTCCGCGATGCCCTGTTCGCCGACTACAAGGCCAACCGGCCGAGCATGCCGGACGACCTGCGGGTGCAGGTCGAGCCATTGCACGCCAGCGTCAAGGCGCTGGGTTATCCGCTGCTGTGCGTGGAAGGGGTCGAAGCCGACGACGTCATCGGCACCCTGGCCCGCAGCAGTGCGGCGGCCGGCCGCCCGGTGATCATCTCCACCGGCGACAAGGACATGGCCCAGCTGGTCGACGGCCACATCACCCTCGTCAACACCATGACCGGCAGCGTCATGGACATTGCCGGTGTGTACGAGAAGTTCGGCGTCGGCCCTGAGCACATCATCGACTTCCTGGCGTTGATGGGCGACAAGGTCGACAACATCCCCGGCGTGCCCGGCGTTGGCGAAAAAACTGCCGTCGGCCTGCTGACCGGCATCGGCGGTGGCTTGAAGGACGTCTACGCCAACCTCGACAAGATCCCGGCGCTGCCGATTCGCGGCGCCAAGAGCCTGCCTGCCAAGCTCGAGGAGCACCGCGATGCGGCGTTCATGTCGTATGAGCTGGCTACCATCAAAATTGATGTGCCGCTGGATATCGAAGTTGATGCGCTGGTCTGCGCCGAGCCGGATCGCGACGCGCTGCTGGCGCTGTATGCCGAAATGGAATTCAAGAGCTGGATCGCCGATGTACAGCGTGATGCGGCAAAGGTTGGCGACGAGCTGGCGCCGGTAGTAGAAGCACCGCAGGCCAAGGTCGAGCCGCAATACGAGACCATCCTCGAGCAGGCCCGTTTCGATGCCTGGCTGGAAAAACTGCGCCAGGCGCCGCTGTTCGCCTTCGACACCGAGACCACCGGGCTGGACGCGCAAAAGGCGCAGCTGGTTGGCGTGTCGTTCGCGGTCGAACCGCATGTGGCCGCCTATGTACCGCTGACCCATGACTACGAAGGCGCACCGGCCCAGCTCGACCGTGACCAGGTATTGCTGGCGCTGAAGCCGCTGCTGGAAGACCCGCACAAAGGCAAGATCGGCCAGAACGCCAAGTACGACATCAATATTCTGGCCAACTGCGCAATTGGCGGCGATCAGGCCAGCGGCATCGACATGCGGGGTGTCGCCTACGACACCATGCTCGAATCCTACGTGCTCAACTCCAACGCTACCCGCCATGACATGGACAGCCTGGCGCAGAAGTACCTCGACCACACCACCATCACCTTCGAGCAGATCGCCGGCAAAGGCGCCAAGCAGCTGACCTTCAACCAGATCCCACTGGACAAGGCCGGCCCTTACGCCGCCGAAGACGCCGACATTACCCTGCGCCTGCACCAGGCACTGCAGGTGCACCTGGCCAAGACCCCCAGCGTGCAGCCGGTGCTGATGGACATCGAGATGCCGCTGGTGCCAGTACTGGCGCGGATCGAGCGCCAGGGCGCGCTGGTCGATGCCAATCTGCTGGCCATCCAGAGCGGCGAGCTTGGCTTGAAAATGGCCGAACTGGAGCGCGAGGCGTATGCCCTGGCCGGGGAAGAGTTCAACCTTGGCTCGCCCAAGCAACTCGGCGTGATCCTCTACGACAAGCTGGGCATGCCGATCCTGAGCAAGACCAGCAAAGGCCAGGCATCTACCGCCGAGGCGGTGCTGGCCGAGTTGGCCGAGCAGGATTATCCGCTGCCCAAGGTGTTGATGCAGTACCGCTCGCTGAGCAAGCTCAAAAGCACCTACACCGACAAGCTGCCGCACCAGATCAACCCGCGCACCGGCCGTATTCACACCTCGTATCAGCAGGCTGTGGCAGCCACTGGGCGCCTGTCGTCGAGTGATCCGAACCTGCAGAACATTCCGATCCGCACCGCCGAAGGCCGGCGGATTCGGCAGGCGTTCATCGCCAGCCCTGGCTACAAATTGCTCGCGGCCGACTACTCGCAGATCGAATTACGGATCATGGCCCACCTGGCCAAGGACGAAGGCCTGTTGCATGCCTTCCGCAACAACCTGGACGTGCACCGGGCGACTGCTGCAGAGGTATTTGGCGTTGATCTGGCTGCCGTCACCACCGACCAGCGCCGTAGCGCCAAGGCGATCAACTTCGGCCTGATCTATGGTATGAGCGCCTTTGGCCTGGCCAAGCAGCTTGGCGTCGACCGTAAACAGTCGCAGGACTATATTGACCGCTACTTCACCCGTTACCCAGGCGTGCTCGCCTACATGGAGCGCACCCGCGCCCAGGCTGCCGAGCAGGGCTATGTCGAAACCTTCTTCGGTCGTCGCCTGTACCTACCGGATATCAACGCAAAGAATCAGGCCCTGCGCAAAGGCGCCGAGCGCACCGCGATCAACGCCCCGATGCAAGGCACTGCCGCCGACATCATCAAGCGCGCCATGGTCGCTGTGGATAACTGGTTGAGCAGCAGTGGGCTGGATGCGCGGGTGATCCTCCAGGTACACGATGAACTGGTGCTGGAAGTGCGTGAAGACCTGGTCGAGCAGATCAAAGCCGAGATCCGCCCGCACATGAGCGACGCGGCTCAGCTGGACGTACCGTTGCTGGTCGAAGTCGGCGTCGGGGCGAACTGGGACGAGGCGCACTAAGACGTCTGGCGCGGGGGCTACGGCTATCCGTGGACCCGCGTTGGCTTAGGCGTTTTTGCAGGCTAGGCAGCCCCTGTTAGCGCAAATAATTGCAAGCGCTGAGGAACTAAACCAGTGAAGCGGGACTCAGATCTACTGAATGGCTGGTGAAGCCGTTCGATGCTCCTATGTTGTGTTAAGTGTTGGCAGAATATCTGGACCCCGCCCTAAGGGTCCGGACTTGAACCCCGAACTTCCCCCTCCCCATACGAAGTCCGGGGTTTTTTTTGCCTGCGATTTGGCTGCAGCGGCAATTTGCCGCTAACAGCACCCTCGCGTCAGCGCTTACTCGACAGGCTTGTCTTCCAGTTCCATCCAGCCGGCCAGGACCACATAGGCTTCTTCCAGGCCCTGGCGCTTGGGAGCGGAGAACAACTGGATGGACGCGGTATCGCCCCAGCCCTTGCGGATTTCTGCCTGGATTTTCAGCAGGGTGTTCTTCGCTGCGCCGTAGGTGAGCTTGTCGGCCTTGGTCAGCAGGATGTGCATGGGCATGCCGCTGGCCTTGGCCCAGTCCAGCATCATCTTGTCGAAATCGGTCATCGGATGGCGCACGTCCATCATCAAAATGATCCCGCGCAGGCACTCACGGCCGCCCAGGTAGGCTTCCAGGTGGCGCTGCCAGTGCTGCTTGAGCGGGATCGGCACCTTGGCATAACCGTAGCCCGGCAAGTCGACCAAACGCCGTTCATCGTCCAGACTGAAGAAGTTCAACAGCTGCGTGCGGCCTGGGGTTTTCGAGGTCCGCGCCAGGCTGGCATGGGTCAGGGTGTTGAGGGCGCTGGATTTACCGGCGTTGGAACGGCCGGCGAAAGCCACCTCGTAACCCTGGTCTTCCGGGCATTGATCGACCTTGGCGGCGCTAAGGGCGAAGGTGGCTTTCTGGCAGAGGCCGAGGATGGGGTTCTTGACTTGCATGGGATATCCGATGTGGGTGTTGCCTGAGCCAGGCTCGGCAAGCAGTGTCGTTTCCGTTTGGATCGCGGAAGTATATAATGCCCCAGTTTTTGTGTGTGCATTCTCCCAGCGAAGGAGGCGCACATGGGGTGTCGAACAATAGCTCGCGCATTAGAACGCAGCGCGGCCCCCAACCCTGAAAGGTCGTTACGCAAGGCGCAATGGCTAATGGCTGTTGGTATGTTCCTACCGTTTTTCAGTGCACAGGCTACACAGGATCCCGAGGCGTTGTACAACCGCAGCTGTGCTGCCTGTCACGCCGGACAACTGCCACAGGCCCCTATGAAGGGTGATGTGGCGGCCTGGGAGCCAAGGCTGGCGCAGGGTATGGAGGTACTGGTGGCGCATGTTAACAAGGGTTTCAAGGCTATGCCGCCGCGTGGATTGTGCATGGACTGCAGTACCGAGGACTACCGTTTGGTCATCCTTTGGATGAGCGGCAGTCCCGATACATAACATTTCACCCTTAGCCGTGTTGGATTAGCTGATGAACAAACTATTCGTGAGTCTGCTGTTGACCATGGGGGTTGCAGGTGCGGCAAGTGCTGCGGACCCTATCAAAGGCGACGCCGCCGCCGGTCAGGCGAAAACCGCCGTCTGTGGTGCCTGCCACAACCCCGACGGCAACAGCCTGGCGCCTAATTTCCCGAAACTCGCTGGCCAGGGCGAACGCTACCTGGAAAAACAACTGCACGACATCAAAACCGGCAAGCGCGTGGTGCTGGAAATGACCGGCATGCTCGAACCGTTCAATGACCAGGACCTGGCCGACATCGCCAGCTACTTCGCCAGCCAAAAAGGCAGCGTCGGCGCAGCCGATCCGAAGCTGGTCGAGCGCGGGCGCGCCTTGTTCAATGGTGGCGACCTGAGCAAGGGCATGCCTGCCTGTACCGGCTGCCATTCGCCCGATGGCGCAGGGATTGCCTTGGCAGGCTTCCCACATCTGAGTGGCCAACACGCTCAATACATCAGCAAGCAGCTGACCGACTTCCGTGAAGGCAATCGCACCAACGATGGTGATGCGATGACCATGCGCAGCATCGCCAGCAAGCTGAGCAACAAGGATGTGGAGGCGTTGGCGAGCTATATTCAGGGGCTGCACTGAGGGGTTTTAACCTTCAGTTAATGATTGATTGGTAAATGATGAAGGGTGGCTGGGTTGGTGCCAGTCGGTCGAGTTTGGGGCTGCTTTGCAGCCCATCGCGACACAAGCCCGCACTACAGGGAGCGGCGGTGTTGCGAGGCTCGGCTGACGCGCTGCGCCCCGGCTGCCCTTTTTTTCGTCTGTTGCCGTTACACTATCGAACTCGCACCCTTCCCGGCCGGTCTTAGTTGAGGTCGCGTCGAGGTGACCACTGAATGCTCAGGAGTAATGCATGCGTAAACTGATTCTCAGCGCTGCGCTGGTCGCCGCCAGCGTTTTCGGTATCACCGCCGTTCAGGCAGCCGATACGGCTACCGCGGGTAAAGAATATATCGAGCTGAGCAACCCGGTTGCAGTCTCCCAGCCAGGCAAGATCGAAGTCGTCGAGCTGTTCTGGTATGGCTGCCCGCACTGCTACCACTTCGAGCCGGTGATCAATCCGTGGGCTGAAAAACTGCCTGCCGATGTCAATTTCAAACGCATTCCAGCCATGTTTGGCGGCCCGTGGGATGCTCACGGCCAGATGTTCCTGACCCTCGAAGCAATGGGCGCCGAGCACAAGGTTCACGCCGCAGTGTTCGATGCGATCCAGAACCAGCACAAGCGCCTGACCGATCCTGAAGAGATGGCTGAGTTCCTCGCCACTCAGGGCGTCGATAAAGACAAGTTCCTTGCCACCTTCAACTCCTTCGCTATCAAAGGCCAGGTCAAACAGGCCAAAGAACTGGCGAAGAAGTACGAAATCACCGGTGTTCCAAGCATGATCGTCAACGGCAAATACCGCTTTGACCTCGGCACTGCCGGCGGCCCGGAAGGCGTACTCAACGTTGCCGACCAGCTGATCGCCAAGGAGCGCGCCGCTAAGTAAGCGGCGAATCCATGGCTCGCGTGCGAACCACCCGAGGCGTTGGCCTGCATCAACCGCAGGTCAACGAGCATCACCTGCAGGCGCCCGGCCTCCCGGAAGATGGTCGCCTGCGCCTGCTCAGTTTCAATATCCAGGTTGGTATCAGTACCGAGCGCTACCGCCATTACCTGACCCGCAGTTGGCAGCACCTGCTGCCGCACACCGGTCGGGCCGGCAATCTGCAGAAGATCGGTGCGCTGATCAGCGACTTCGATCTGGTGGCCTTGCAGGAAGTCGATGGTGGCAGCATGCGCTCGGGCTACATCAACCAGGTCGAGCACCTGGCGCAGTTGGGCGCATTCCCTTACTGGTATCAGCAGCTCAATCGCAACCTGGGGCGTTTTGCCCAGCACAGCAATGGCGTCCTCAGCCGGCTCAAACCGACTCATCTGGAAGATCACCCGCTGCCCGGCCCCGCCGGTCGCGGTGCAATCCTGGTGCGCTTCGGCGAGGGTGAAGATGCGCTGATCGTGGTCATGATGCACCTGGCGCTCGGTGCCAAGACCCGTGCGATGCAGCTCAGCTACATCCGCGAGCTGATTGGCGGCTATCGTCACCAGGTGTTGATGGGAGACATGAACACCCACGCCAACGATCTGTTGGAAACCTCGCCACTGCGCGACCTTGGGCTGATTGCGCCGCAGGTCCAAGCGACCTTCCCGAGTTGGCGCCCGCAGCGCTGCCTTGATCATATTCTGCTCAGCCCGAGCCTGACGCTGGAGCGTGTCGAGGTATTGGCCCAGCCAATTTCCGATCACCTACCCGTTGCGGTCGAGATTCGATTGCCTGACGCATTGACTGTGGATACCCTGCCCGTCTTGAGCTAATTGCCATCACCGCGCAGTGGATCCGGGCATGACAGACGACGCAGAGCGTTGGAAAGAAAAATACCTTAAAAGCATCGAACAGCAGGAAAAGCTCGAGCGTCGCTGGGACGCCCGGCTCGACCTGCTGCGTCGTGGCCTGGTGCGCAGCACCCTGGCGGCTGAGGGTAGCGACAAGGCGGTGGACCAGTGCATGAAGGAAATGCGCGAGGTGATCCGCAGCGACAACATGGACGCTGGCCTGGCCAACCTGATCCCGCGCCTGGAAAAAACCGTGCTCGACTCCGAGCAGCGGCGCGAAACCCGCATGAATCAGGTCAGCGACGCGCTGACAGCACTGGTTACCCAGTTGCAGAGTTTGCCGCTGCCTGGCGAAGTCGCCCGGCCGCTGAAAAAACTGGCGAAAAAACTCGACGGCGGCGTTGGCCAGTCTCGCGAACTGCCGCCATTGCTAGGCGAACTCAGTGGCCTGCAGGGCAAAGCGCTGAGTTCGCTGCAAAACCAGGACGATGAGCATCGCCCGGGTTTTCTGCAACGATTGTTCGGCAAAAGCGACAGCGAGTCGCGCGCGGATACGTCGGAGCCGAGCAGCCCCGCGCCGAATGTGCCCGTTGCTGAAGCGCAGGCTCTGCAAGTCCTCGCCAGTGAACCCCAGCCGCCCGTCGTGCCGGCCGAAGTACAGGCTCCAGCAGCTCCTGAGCCGGTCATCCCCATCCGCGCAGCCGATGTCCTCCCTACAGTCGTTGAGCAAGATGTTCAGCCAGCACTCACTGAGCCCGTGCAAGTACAACCCGTAGAGCCCGAGTCGTCAGGGCCTGCACTGGTCGAGCCACTGACATCGGTTGCCGAGAGTGACGAACAGCCCGGCGAACCGCAGCAGCAAGCATTGGCTGAGGTCGAGCCCGACGAACTGGTGCCGAGCGAGGCGCCAGAGGTGGATGCTGAGCCAGTCGACGACGACGGCCCCTACGCTTTGCCCGACGCCGTCGAGCCGCCCTACAGCCAGGTTGCCCTGCATATCGAACAGACCTTGATCGGCCTGCTCGACGACCTCAGCCTGCCCGAACGGCACAAGGCGCAGGCGCTGGAAATGCGCGAGCGGGTTGCACGTGGCTTGAACTGGTACGAGTTGATTCCGGTGCTGGATGACCTGGCCGTATTGATGCTGGCCATTACCGACAGCGGTCAGCACGAGTTCGAAGCGTACCTTCAGCAGCTGAACGAGCGCCTGGAGACCTTCCAGAGCCACTTGCACGAAGCCAGTGCCGGGCATGCCGACAACACCAGTGCTGCTCGCGAACTCGACACCCAGCTGCGGGAGCAGGTTGATGGTTTGCAAAGCAGCGTTCAGGGCGCAGCTGACCTCAACAGCCTTAAACATGTCCTCGACAATCGCCTTGAAGGCTTGCTGGTCACCATCGACGACCATCAGCAGGAACGTGACCGCCGCGAACAGGAGTTGGCTGGGCGCCTGCACGGCTTGGCCGAGCGGGTGGCGAACATGGAGCAGGAGGCGCTGGGCTACCGCGAGCACCTTGAAGAGCAACGCCAGAAGGCCCTGATCGACCCGTTGACCGGGCTGCCCAACCGCGCCGCCTGGTCCGAGCAGGTCGAGCGCGAAGTACTCGACTGGCAGGAAAATGGCGGTCACCTGCTGATGGCGATCCTCGATCTTGACCATTTCAAGCGGATCAACGATGGCTACGGCCACCTGGCCGGGGACAAGGTCTTGAAGATCGTCGCCGACCAGTTGCGCAAGCGCTTGCGCGGGCGCGACTTCATTGCCCGGTTTGGCGGCGAGGAATTTGTCGTGTTGCTGCCGCAGACCTCCCCGGCAGCCGGCTTGCAGGTGGCTGAAACCCTGCGCGCGGCCATCGAAGCCTGCCCGTTCCACTTCAAGGGCGAGCGGGTAGTGATCACTACCTCCATTGGTATCAGCGCCTTTCGCACGGGCGAGCGCGATGACCAGGTGCTCAAGCGTGCCGACACCGCGTTGTACCGGGCCAAGGATCTGGGGCGCAATCGGGTGGAGCAGGGCTAAGCGGTTTCCTACAAACAGTTGGCAGGGAGCACGTTATACTGTAGCAACTTCGTAGCTGCTGATATGTGTTCCCTGCCGATGAAAACTCTCTTCACCGCCCTGCTCGTTCTGGCCCTGGCCGGCTGTAGCTCGGGGCTGCGCATTGATCGCAGCCACACCTCTGTGAACCAGGACGAGCGCATCCAGTTTGTCGTGCTGCATTACACCAACGCTTCACTGGAGCGCTCGCTCGCGCTGCTCACCAAGGGCGAAGTCAGCAGTCATTACCTGATTGGCGACGGCCCGGCCACGGTGTATCAGTTGGTCGACGAAAGCCGCCGCGCCTGGCATGCCGGCGACAGTCAGTGGGATGGGCGTACCTGGCTCAACTCGACCTCGATCGGTATCGAAATCGTCAATCCCGGTTTCGATGACACGCCCAACGGCCGCGTCTGGTATCCCTACAGTGAGGCGCAGGTACAGTCGCTGATTGCCCTGCTCAAAGACATCGTCAAACGCAATAACATCAAACCTCGCTACATCATTGGCCACAGTGACATCGCACCGCTGCGCAAGCTCGACCCGGGCCCGCTGTTCCCATGGAAGCGCCTGGCGGATGCAGGCCTCGGCATCTGGCCTGATGCCAATGCAGTCGCGCGTCAGCAGGGCTTCTTTGCGGTCAATCCGCCCAGCATCAACTGGTATCAGCAGCAGCTGGCGCGGTTTGGCTACGCGATCGAGCAGACCGGCGAGCTGGATGTAGCTACCCGGCACGTGCTGGCGGCGTTCCAGATGCGTTTCCGCCCGCAGCGCTTTGACGGGCAACCTGACGCGCAAACCGCGGCCATGCTGCAAGTACTCAATCAGATGCGCTGAGGCTGCTGCACCGACTGCCTGAGTGTGCCGGCCGAGCTATGCGTGGGCGGCAGTCGTGAGTAATACGCCAGACGGCCATGCTGATTACCCGATCCGTTGCTATACCTTTGGTAATCAACTGGATGAGTGCGATGCCGACCTTTCTCGATGGGTTGCGCCAAATTTTCCACCGTCCCTGGCTGCTGGCCGCATTCGCGGCCCTGGCCAGCGCCGTCCTGTTGATTGCCGGCAGCGTTGGCGTTGCCCTGCAACAGATGAAAGAAAGCGAAAGCGCGCAGATGAACGCCCAGGGCGAGCGGTTTCTCGAGCGTCTGGAGCAGGTATTTGGGCAACTGCGCGAGGGCGTCGATCAGCTGCAGGCGCTGCCCTTGCGCGGTTGCGACGGGCGCATGCTGGCGGCGTTGCAGCAGGTCAGCCTGAGCTCGCGCTTCATCTACGAAACCGCTTACCTGGACGGCAACGTGCTCTGCTCCAGCCGTGGCAAGGAAAGCGCCATGCAGCCGCTGCGCCCACCAGATATCCGCGGGCCCACCTACAGCTACTGGCTCAACACCACCACTGAACCTGATGAAAACCTGGCCGCGTTGATGCTTGGCCGGGGCAAGTTTCTGGTGTCGACCTCGCGCGGGCATCTGACCGATGTGGTCGATCTGCCACCGGGAGGCAGCCTGTTGGTAGTGCTCGATCATGGCAGCCGGGCGATCCCCGTGCTGGGCCCGGTCCAGCCGTGGCCACCGCTGGCCGAATGGCCGCCGCCTTCGGGCCAGTCATTGTTCGAGCAGAGCGACCGGCTGATCTACAGCATGCCGACCAAGTCGCCGGACTATCAGCTGGTGCTGATCGCCCCGCGTGTGGGCCTGCCGCTGAAGATGAACGGCCTGCTCTGGCTTTTGTTTCCGGGCAGTTTGTTGTTGGCGTGCTGCATCGGCTGGCTGGTGCTGCAGCTGATTCGGCAGCGCCGTTCGATGAGCTCCGAGCTGCAGCACGCACTACGCCGGGGTGAACTGCAGGTGCTTTATCAGCCTATTTTCGAGCTGGACAGCCG
This sequence comes from Pseudomonas sp. 1121_17, assembly GCF_052850745.1. Classification (NCBI taxonomy): domain Bacteria; kingdom Pseudomonadati; phylum Pseudomonadota; class Gammaproteobacteria; order Pseudomonadales; family Pseudomonadaceae; genus Pseudomonas; species Pseudomonas sp. 1121_17. The sequence continues at coordinate 32,929 of NZ_VXCX01000009.1, read as the reverse complement.
GCGCTGCGTCGGCGCCGAAGCGTTGGTGCGCTGGCGCCGCCCGGATGGCAGCCTGACCAGCCCCGACCTGTTCATTCCGTTGGCCGAGAACACCGGGCAGATCCGCGAAATCACCGACTTTGTGTTGCAGCGAGTGCTGGAGCAACTGGGCCAGTTGCTGCGCGCCAACCGCCAGCTGTACATATCGGTCAACCTTGCCGCGTGCGATGTGATGGTGCCGCGCATCGGACCGGTGGCTGCGCGTTTACTGGCCTTGCACCGGGTCCCGGCCAGCCAGATCGCCTTTGAGGTCACCGAGCGCGGGCTGATCGACGTTGTGGTGGCGCGCGACAACCTGCAAGCCTTGCGCGCCGTTGGCCATCAGGTGCTGATCGACGACTTTGGCACCGGCTATTGCAGCCTCGCCTACCTGCAGACCTTGCCGGTGGATTGCCTGAAGATCGACAAGGCGTTCATCGACGCGCTTGGCCATGATGCCGCCAGCAGTGGCGTGGCACCGCACATCATCCGCATGGCCCACGACCTGCACCTGCGGGTGATCGCCGAGGGCATCGAGTGCGAAGATCAGGCGCTGCTGCTCAACAGCGAAGGGGTCAACTATGGCCAGGGTTGGCTGTTTGCCCATCCACTCAGCGCCCGCCAGTTCGCCGAGCTGATTACTCGCGGGCGGCGAGTCCGCTCACGGCGCATCGATGATGAGCCGTGAGCGGGTTCAGACTGGCAGGGCCATGTAGAACTGGGTGCCCTCGCCGGGCCTTGAAATGACTCCCATGCGCCCACCGTGCAGCTGGACGATTTCCTTGCACAGGGCCAGCCCGAGCCCTGCCCCGCCCTTTTTGCGTCCAACCTGAACGAAGGGTTCGAAGATTCGCCCTTGCTGGCCGTAGGCAATACCCTCACCGTTGTCTTCGACGCTGATGATCACCCGCTCGCCGTGGCGCCGCGCATGCAGGCGAATCCTGCCTCCATCAGGCGTATGGCGCACGGCATTGTGCAGGAGGTTGTCAAGCACCCGATCAAGCTGCGCAACGTCGGCCTGGATACGTGGCAATGGCTGTTCGAGCTCGATCACCAGCTCGATCTGTTTGTCCGCTGTCAGCTCGGCGATGCGCGCCTGCGCCCGCTCAAGCATCTCTTCGACACCGCAGTGGGCCAGCTCGAGCTTCTGCAAACCACTCTGATAGCGGGAGAAGTTGAGCAGATCATTGATCAACTGGGTCAGGCGCTGCATTTCTTCACCGATGGTGTCGAGCAGGTCGTTTTCGCGGGCCTGTGGCGGGAACGAGATCCGCTCGCGCAGTAGGCCAAAGGCCATATGCATGCCGGTAACCGGAGTGCGCAGCTCATGCGAGGCGCGCAGGACGAACTCGCTGCGCACGCGCTCGAACGCACGTTGCTCGGTGACGTCATGCAGCACCATCACCGCACCCAGAATCGGCCCTTGCGGATGGCTGACCGGGGTCAGGCTGTACGACAGCAGGCGCGTTTCGTCTTCGACTTCAATGCTCAAGTCTTCCGGTGGCCGGTCCAGGCTGCCACCGCGCAAGACCTGGCGCAGTTGCTGTTCAAGCTCGGGACGTTGCAGCGCCTCGACCAGGCTGGTGCCGTGGCGGCTGGTTTCCCAACCCAGCTGCCGCTGGGCAACCGGGTTGAGATGCTCGAGGTGGCCTTGCTGGTCAATGATCAGCAACCCGTCGTCGATGCTGTCGAGCACAGCTTGCAGGCGCTGCTGACCAGCGAGGACTTCGTCGATATTGGTCGCCTGATGCTTGCGCAGGGCGTCTGCCATCAGCCCGAAGCGGCGGGTCAGCTGGTTCAGTTCGGTAGCCTGGGACAGTGGCAGGGTGACATTGAAGTTGCCTTGGCCGACTTCATCTGCGGCTTTGGCCAGGGCTTCGATCGGCAGGCCGAAGCGGCGCGCGATGTTGTGCGCAGTGACAAAGCCGAGGATCAGCACAGTCAAGCCCATCAGCCCGAGCAGGCCACTGATCAGCAGCGCGCGGTCACGGCTGGCCTCTTCACTGCGGGATATCTGCTCCAGTGACTGCTTGTAGGATTCGATCAGGTCAGTACGGACCTGATTGAAAGCAGCGCCGAGGGGCTTGTCGGTGGCCATGCTGCGGGCAGGATTGGCGGTTTGCCGGTAGGCCTGGAGGAAGGTCTGGTAATTGCTGCTGGCCTTGCTGAAACCGGTTTTCTCGCCGCCTTCCTGCAAGCCCTGGCTGAGCAAGGTCTGGAATTGGGTCTGCAGGTTGTTGAGGCTGTCGGCGTCGCTGTCCTCGTCCAGAACAAGAATCAACTGTTCGCCGAGGTTCTGCCGCAGTTTGAGGCCCAACTCCAGCGTGTGGGTGGTATCACGCACCAGCGCTTGCTGAGTTGAGGCCATCTGCAAAACGCTGACCAGGCCCAGCAGCAGGCCCAGCAGCGCCACCGTGACCAGCGCTGAAATGCTTAAAAAGAGCCTCGCACGCAGCTTCATGGGCCACTTCACAGGTTGAATTGCTTGCGTTTGCGGTACAGCGTCGAGGCGTCGATCCCAAGCGTCTTGGCAGCCTGATCAAGGGTATCGCTGGAGGCCAGCACCGCGCCGATATGGGCCCGTTCCAGCTCGTCCAGGCTCAGCGCAGCACCAATCCGCGGTGCATTGCTGGTGGTTTGCTCGGCCATGCCGAGGTGGCTGACTTCAACCCGCTCCTGCGGGCAGATGATGCTGGCACGCTCGATCACGTTACGCAGCTCGCGAATGTTGCCTGGCCAACGGTAGTTGAGCAGGGCCGCGCGGGCCTCGTCGCTGAACCCACGTGCCGGCCGCGCATATTCCTTGACGAAGCGGGCGAGGAAACGGTCAGCCAAGGTCAGGATATCGTCGCTGCGCTCGCGCAGTGGCGGCAGGTGCAGGGTGATGACATTGAGGCGGTACAGCAGGTCCTCACGGAAGCGCCCTTCGCGGACCATGTCATCCAGATTGAGGTTGGTTGCGGCCAGAATGCGCACATCGGCACGGCGGGTAACCGGATCGCCGACGCGCTCATATTCCTTGTCCTGGATAAAACGCAGCAGTTTGGGTTGCAGAGCCAGCGGGAAGTCGCCGATCTCGTCGAGGAACAGCGTGCCGCCATCCGCCTGGTTGACCCGCCCCAAGGTGCTTTCGCTGGCACCGGTGAAGGCGCCGCGGGTATGCCCGAACAGCTCGCTTTCCATCAGCTCGGCATTCAACGATGGGCAGTTGATGGTCACGCAGGCCTTGCGCGCACGCTTGCTCCAGCCGTGAATGGCCCGGGCCAGTTCGCCTTTACCAGTGCCGGATTCGCCGAGGATAAGGATGTTGGCGTCGGTGGTCGCCACCTGCCGCGCGGTTTCCAGCACGGCCATCATTGCCGGGCTGTGCGAGTCGAGGCCGTCCTTTGGCTTGCGTACTTCGCCTTCGAGGGCTTCCAGGCGCGCCGACAGTTGGCGTACTTCAAGCTGCTTGGCAGTGGCTAGGCGCAGTTGGTCCGGGCTGCACGGCTTGACCAAGTAGTCAGCAGCGCCAGCCTGGATCGCATCTACTGCGGTATCGACCGCCGAATGGGCCGTGACGATCACTACGCGCATCCACGGTGCCTGCACGCGCATCTGCGCCAGCACATCGAGCCCGTTGTCTTCGCCAAGGCGAAGATCGAGGAAACACAAATCGAATACCTGACGTTGCAGCAGCGCCTCGGCCTGGGCCGCACTGTTGGCCGTAGCCACGCTGTAGCCTTCGTCTTCAAGGCAGTAGCGGAAGGTTCGCAGGATGGCGGACTCATCATCTACCAGCAGAATGCGGCCTTGATTGTCCTGGGTAGACTCCATTTTCCTACGCTCCATTAGGATTGATCTGAGTTAGTGTCGGAAAGATCGGGCAAGTTGCATGGTCAATTCTGAAGGATTCCGTCCTTTGCATGCTAGCCGTTGGTCGCGTATTCGGTTAACCAATTGAATATAAAGGTTTTTACCAGTGATTTTTTGCTTGGCACGGTGGTTGCGAAGATATTTGGATTTGTTTCAAAAGGAGCACTCAGCATGGCATTTTCCCCACGAAGCGCCGTTTTAGCGCTGTCCATCGCCGCTTTCGCCTCTCCGGTGTTTGCTGATCCGCTGCAAGACGCCCGCCTGCAAGGCGCGCTGCAAACCGCACTGTCGCTCAACCGTCTGCTCAATCCGTTTCGTATCGAGGTGGCGGTGCAGGAGCAGCAGGCGCGCCTCACCGGTGAGGTCGAAAGCGCCGTGGAGCGCCAGCTGGCCGAGGACGTAGCGCTGGCTACCCGCGGCATCGAGCAGGTGGATAACCAGTTGCACGTCAACCCCGGTCTGGTCGAGCAGTCCTTGGACCTGCGCGCTTACGCCCAGCGGCTGGAGGATGCGACCCTGACGGCTATCGTCCGTGCGCGTTTGTCCTGGGCGCAGGTAACCAGCAAGGCGCCGCTTGAAGTAGACAGTCGCGATGGTGTGGTCACCTTGCGCGGCCGCGTCGACCGGGTCGAAGCCAAGGAAGTGGCAGGCGTACTGGCACGCACCACCGACGGTATCCACCTGGTCAACAACCTGATCAGCCTCGACACAGCGGCGATGGCCAAAGCGCGGGAAACGCCGGTGGCCGCAGCGCAGGGCGAGCAACCTTCGGACAGCTGGATCATCGACAAGATTCAGAGCAGCTACGGCTACAGCCGTAACCTGGATGGCCTCAACCTGAAGGTCAGCAGTGAGCAAGGCATGGTTCGCTTGGCGGGGGAGGTGGTCAGCCGGGAGCAGAAAACCATCGCTGTCGAGGTAGCGCGGCAAATCCTTGGTGTGCGCGGGGTTGACGCTGATTTGCTCAAGGTAGCGACCAAGGTCGAGGGCTGAGTCGTGCAATACGCACGACGCTAACGGCCCCATCGTGCAGGATACGTCCTACAGGTACTGCCTACGTGTTTTTAAGTGTTTGAAATATATACGTTTTTTAACATTGGCAAGACTGGCATGCAGGCTGCAATTACTTGTTCATAGCGTTTAACAAGAACATTGCAGGAGACATCGACATGAGTCGCCAACCAGTCAACCAGTCGCAGACCACCGCAGTGCCAGTACGTCAGTTTCTGTTCGTGGCACTTGCCCTGTTGGTAACCCTGGCCGCCGGCCAGTTTTACTACAGCCTGCAGACTGCACGACTGGCCGATCAGGTGGCAGCGCAGACAGCGCTGTTGAGCCAGATTCAGGCGACCCGTGCCAACAATCTGGTGCGTGCGGCAGATCCACAGCCGTCGCCAAATGCCTCGTCCCCCGCCACTGTGCAAAACGTAGTACCGCAGGATCGCTGGGTGTTCTAAGGCGCCTGCATACAATTTCAAGGAAAAAGGAGATTCATCATGCTTAGTTGGGCTATCACATTCCTGATCATCGCCATTGTCGCTGCCGTGCTGGGCTTCGGTGGTATCGCTGGCGCCGCTACCGGTATTGCCAAGATCCTGTTCATCGTTTTCCTGGTGCTGTTCATTGCCTCGTTCTTCTTCGGGCGCGGCAGGCGCTAAGCCATGAAGCGGATGATCAGCAAAGCCCTGGCTACTGCCCTGCTGTTGGGCAGTAGCGCGGCGTCGATGGCGGCCAATGATGGCCAGGTCCACGCCAACCAATTGTTGGCGACAGACCGCGAGTATGTTGAAACCTGGCAGGACACCCTCAAGGGGGAGGAGCGATTGCCCGAGTGGGTAATCAACCTCAGCGGCAGTTCGCAGGAGCAGATGTCGGCGGTGACAGAGGATGGCGACAAGTACCTTGTCGGTCCGCTGTGCGAATCGGATGACAACTGCACCTACAAGCGTCTGATCGTGGCGTTTAGCTGGGACAAGGACGATGCCTACGGGATGCTCGTGGAAGTACCCGAGGGATTGCCCAAGGACAAGTCGCCAACCCGTCATGCGCAATATCGCTGGCTGGGCAAGCCGGATGACGGGATGAAGGCGATGTTGCAGGAGCAACTCAAGCGTGATCCGAAGTGGTACTGACTAAAGTTCACGCAACTGTAATGCAATAGAAGCCGAACCTTTCTAAGGTTCAGGCTTCTATGATGCGCCGACTCGAAGAGGGTTGGCACATGACCATGGGGCCGGGCTGTTCTGACTGTTGCAGGGTCGGAGTGGCCTAGGGGTACAGGGAGTGCCTCCATCGATTGGGCCGGGTCAGGAAAAGATGGCATCGGAAGTCTCAGGTCTGGCAGTGCCGAATGCACCGTGCCAGGCTTGGCTTCCGAAGCGTCTATGGATGTGCTCCGAGCGCTTGTCGCCAAATCGTGCTGAAGACACATTTTGTCGTGACCGTACATCGAATTATTTTCCTCCGTAACATCCCCCTTCCTACACCCTGTTCATCCCATTCGGATTGTCGAACAGTAGTTGTGCATGACCATGCCATATCTGCCAAATTGGCCGTTTCATGGCGCTTTGGCCTTGTTCGGAAAGCCGAACGTTATAAATCAATGACTTGCAGCTGCGTCGTTTTGCCTCGAACTATTATGCCGATCCGGCATAGGGTAGTCGTTTCCGGCATTAGACTGGCCCCGCCTGCGTAGCAATAGTTGCCGCCTTTTTCGCTAGCCAGAGCGCCGAACCGCTCGCTTGCGCTGACCTTCGATGGAGTCGTCGTACGGACCAATCTCGCTGCCAAGCATGCTTCTAATGGCTCTGGTACGCGCGTTTCCGCTCGATGCCCCTGACCACTAGAAGAAAAGGTAACGACATGAAGAAGGCAAAACTAAGCCTCGCCTGGCAAATCCTCATAGGGCTTGTACTGGGCGTTGCAATCGGCGCGCTGCTGAACCATTTCAGTGCAGAAAAGGCATGGTGGATCACCAATGTCCTGCAGCCTGCCGGTGATATCTTCATTCGCCTGATCAAGATGATCGTCGTCCCGATCGTGATTTCGTCGCTGATCGTGGGCATCGCCGGGGTTGGCGACGCGAAGAAGCTGGGCAGCATCGGCCTGAAGACCATTCTCTACTTCGAGGTGGTGACGACCATTGCCATCGTCGTCGGCCTGGGCCTGGCCAACCTGTTCCACCCTGGTGTCGGCATCGATATGAGCACTCTGGGTACGGTGGATATCTCCAAGTACCAGGCCACTGCGGCCGAGGTGCAGCATGAGCATGCGTTCATCGAGACCCTGCTCAACCTGATCCCTTCGAACATCTTTGCAGCGGTTGCCCGCGGCGAAATGCTGCCGATCATCTTCTTCTCGGTGATGTTCGGTCTGGGCCTGTCGAGCCTGCAGGCTGACCTGCGTGATCCGCTGGTACGCACCTTCCAGGCCGTATCGGAAACCATGTTCAAGGTCACCCACATGATCATGAACTACGCCCCGATCGGCGTGTTCGCCCTGATCGCCGTGACCGTCGCCAACTTCGGCTTCTCATCGCTGCTGCCGCTGGCAAAGCTGGTGGTGCTGGTGTACTTCGCCATCGCCTTCTTCGCCTTCATGGTGCTGGGCCTGATCGCGCGGATGTTCGGCTTCTCGATCATCAAGATCATGCGCATCATGAAAGACGAGATGATCCTCGCCTACTCCACCTCCAGCTCCGAGACCGTGTTGCCACGTGTGATCGAGAAGATGGAGAAGTACGGCGCGCCGAAGTCGATCTGCAGCTTCGTGGTACCGACCGGCTATTCGTTCAACCTCGACGGCTCGACCTTGTACCAAAGCATCGCGGCAATCTTCATTGCCCAGCTGTATGGCATCGACCTGTCGTGGAGCCAGCAGCTGCTGCTGGTGCTGACCTTGATGGTCACCTCCAAAGGTATCGCCGGTGTGCCGGGCGTGTCGTTTGTGGTCCTGCTGGCGACCCTGGGCAGTGTTGGCATTCCGCTGGAAGGCCTGGCATTCATCGCCGGTGTCGACCGCATCATGGACATGGCACGGACCGCCCTGAACGTGATTGGCAACGCCCTGGCCGCGCTGGTCATCGCTCGTTGGGAAGGTATGTACGACTCGGCCAAGGGCGAGGCGTATTACAACTCGCTGCCGCACATGACTGGTAATAAGGCTGCTGGCGCTGTGGGCGAAGCTGCCAAGCAGTAAGATTTGCGGTGGTTGGGGCCGCAAAGCGGCCTCTGCCCCAGACAACGCAGACCCACAGGAGCCCCGCATGCCGGGGTTTTTTGTTGCCTGCAGAAAGTAGCCAGCCGCTTGCGTTATCATGCGTGGCATTTTTCGGGGGAACACGCGGATGCTAAACGGCCTTTGGCTCAGCTTTTTCCTGGTCGCGGCCATCTCCGCCATGGCGCAGTGGCTGGTCGGCGGTAACGCCGGGATCTTCGCCGCGATGGTCGAGAGCATCTTTGCCATGGCCAAGCTGTCGGTCGAAGTCATGGTCCTGTTGTTCGGCACCCTGACCCTGTGGCTGGGCTTTCTCAAGATTGCCGAACAGGCCGGCATTGTCGAGTGGCTGGCGAAGATGCTCGGCCCGCTGTTCGCCCGGCTGATGCCGGAGGTGCCCCGCGGCCATCCTGCGCTGGGCTTGATCACCATGAACTTCGCCGCCAATGGCCTGGGCCTGGACAACGCGGCGACGCCGATCGGCCTGAAGGCCATGCGCGCACTGCAGGAGCTCAACCCGAGCAGCACCACGGCGAGCAATGCGCAGATACTGTTCCTGGTGCTCAACGCCTCGTCGCTGACCCTGCTGCCGGTGACCATCTTCATGTTCCGCGCCCAGCAAGGCGCACCTGATCCGACCATGGTGTTCCTGCCGATCCTGCTGGCCACCAGCGTCTCGACCCTGGTCGGGCTGCTGTCGGTCGCGGTGATGCAGCGGCTGCGCTTGTGGGACCCGGTGGTGCTCGCCTATCTAATCCCTGGCGCGCTGCTGCTGGGCGGCTTCATGGCGTTTCTGGGCACGCTGTCGGCGACTGCGCTGGCAGGCCTGTCGTCGATCCTGGGCAACCTGACCCTGTTCGGCATCATCATGTCGTTCCTGGTGGTTGGCGCCCTGCGCCGGGTCAAGGTGTACGAAACCTTCATCGAAGGCGCCAAGGAAGGCTTTGACGTCGCCAAGAGCCTGCTGCCGTATCTGGTCGCCATGCTCTGCGCGGTGGGCGTGCTGCGCGCTTCAGGGGCGCTGGAGTTGGCATTGGACGGTATTCGCCACCTGGTCGAGTGGGTGGGCCTGGACACGCGCTTCGTCGATGGCCTGCCCACTGCGCTGGTCAAGCCGTTCTCTGGCAGCGCCGCGCGGGCCATGATGATCGAAACCATGCAAAGCCAGGGCGTCGACAGCTTCCCGGCGTTGGTTGCGGCAACCATCCAGGGCAGCACCGAGACCACCTTCTATGTGCTGGCGGTGTACTTCGGCGCGGTCGGCATCCAGCGCGTGCGCCATGCAGTGGGCTGCGCGCTGCTGGCCGAGCTGTCCGGAGTGATCACGGCGATCTGCGTCTGCTACTGGTTCTTCGCCTGAGCCTGAGCGACCTGAGCCAGTGTCCAGTCGACCAGCTGGCTCATCAGTTGGTCGCTGGCGGCACCAAAGCCGGTGACCACCGCAGGCACCTGAGTAGCACTTAGCGGCTGGCGCACTTCAAAGCGCCGGCTGGCGACGATGCGCTGGCTGCGACCCTGCACCAGGCGCGCATCGTAGCTGATCACCACTTCCACCCTGCCCTCGCGGTATTCGCTGTTGAACGCCAGCAGCTCGCCGGCCAGCTCGTAGTCGGCTTGCAGATTGCTGTCGTCAGCGCTCAAACGCTGTACCCGGCCATCACGCTGGAAGCCATCGAGCAGCCGATTGCGTACCAGCAACGGCACCGGGTCGCTCCAGCGGGCGCCTTTGTAACCACTGATCACGTCGCCCTGGGCGATCACCGCAATGCGTTGCCCAGCGAGCGCCTCGCTGGCCAGTGGCTTGTTCACCCGCAGTGACCAGGTCAGCGGCGCGTTGCTGCTGATGGGCTGTTTGACCGGCAGGCGGTAGAGATCCACCGGCGGGCTTTGCGGCAGGATCGAGCAGGCGCTGGCCAGGCTCAGCGTGGCCAGCAGGGCGATCAGGCGCAGCGGGGTCATGGCTGGAACTCCTTGTCATTGTCGCGGCCCAGCAGATAGCCGCTGGGGTCGGCTTCGAGGCGGCGCGAGATGCCCTTGAGGGCATTGAGGGTTTCGCGCAGTTCGCGGATCGCCGGGGTCAGTTGGTTCAAGCCCTGGGCACCGTCGTCGATGGCCTCGCGGTTGTTTTTGAGCAGGTCGTTGATGGTCGCGGTGCTCTCGGCCAGGGCGTTCATGGCCTGTTCGGCGCTGCCGAAGGCTTGCTTGCCCTGGGTACCGAGCAAGCCGTTGGCGTTGCGCATTAGCGCCTGGGTCTCGGCCAGGGTGGCGTTGGCCTGTTTGCCGACTGCAGCCAGCTGGGCGATGGCGTCGCTGATACCGCCTTTTTGGCTGGCGAAAGCGCCGGTGGTCTGCTCAAGGTTGGCCAAGGTGTTGCTGAGACGGCTGACGTTGTCGTCGGAGAGCAGCTGATTGGCGTTGTGCAACAACAGATTGATGTTGCCGACCACGTCGCTGCTGTCGTTGAGCAGGCGCGAGATCGGCGATGGCGAGGCAACGATCACCGGCAATTGGCCGTCCTTGCCTTTGAGTTCGGGGCTTTGTGGGGTGCCGCCGCTGAGCTGGATAAAGGCGTTGCCGGTAACCCCGGCCAGAGTCAGCTTGGCCTGGGTGTCCTGCTTGACCGGCGTGTCGGCACTGAGGCGGATGCGTGCCAGCACCCGACGTGGGTCTTGCGGGTCCAGGCGCAGGGTAGTGACGTCACCGACCTTGATGCCGTTGTACTGCACCGGGCTGCCGCGCGACAGGCCGGAGACAGCCTCGTTGAATACCACCTGATAGTCCTTGAAGGTCGAGTCGACGCTGGACTTGGTCAGCCACAGGCCGAACAACAAGGCGCTAGCCACGACCAGAACGGTGACCAGACCGATCAACACATGATGAGCTCGGGTTTCCATGCTTCAGCGCTCCTGCCCGACACGGCTGGCAGCTTGAGCCGCTGCGCGCCCGCGTGGGCCGTGAAAGTAATCGTGGATCCAGGGGTCGTCGGTAAGCTCGACCTCGGCCAAGGGGCCGGCTACCAGCACCTTTTTCTGCGACAGCACGGCGATGCGGTCGGTAATGGTGTACAGCGTATCCAGGTCATGGGTGATCAGGAACACGCTCAAACCCAACGCATCACGCAGGGTCAGGATCAACTGGTCGAAGGCCGCCGCACCGATCGGGTCGAGCCCGGCGGTGGGCTCATCCAGAAACAGGATGTCCGGGTCCAGCGCCAATGCCCGCGCCAGCGCCGCGCGCTTGATCATCCCGCCCGACAGCGATGCGGGGTACTTGTCGGCGGCGGAAATCGGCAGCCCTGCCAGGGCCAGCTTGACCCCGGCCAGATGCTCGGCATCAGTGCGCGACAGGCCGGCGTGTTCGATCAGTGGCAGGGCAACGTTTTCGGTAATGGTCAGCGACGAGAACAACGCGCCCTTCTGGAATAGTACGCCAAAGCGCCGCTCGACCTGCGAGCGCTGTTCGTTGTCGAGGGTGGCCAGGTCCTGGCCGAACACCTTGACCTGACCCTCGTCGGGCTGGCGCAGGCCAACGATGCTGCGCAGCAGCACCGACTTGCCGCTACCCGAGCCGCCGACTACCGCGAGGATCTCACCTTTGTACAGATCGAGGTCGAGATTCTCGTGCACGCTCTGGGTGCCAAAGCGGTTGCACAGCCCGCGCGCCTCGATAACTGCCTCGGTTGCTGCACTCACCAGCCCATCTCCATGAAGAACAGCGCTGCAACGGCATCCAGCACGATCACCACGAAGATCGACTGGACCACCGCCGAGGTGGTGTGGGCGCCTACCGACTCGGCACTGCCGCTGACCTTGAAGCCTTCCAGGCAACCGATCGCGGCAATCAGAAAGGCAAAGAACGGCGCCTTGGCCAGGCCTACCAGCAGGTGCTGCACACCGATATCGGTCTGCAGCAGCGAAAGGAACATGGCTGGCGAGATATCCAGCGACAGCGCACAGACCACGCCGCCTCCGACGATGCCGCAGATCATCGCGACAAAGGTCAGCAGCGGCAGCGTGATCAGCAATGCCAGTACCCGCGGCACTACCAGCAGTTCGATCGGGTTGAGGCCGAGGGTGCGGATGGCGTCGATCTCCTCGTTGGCCTTCATCGAGCCGATCTGCGCAGTAAAGGCGCTGGCAGTGCGCCCGGCCATGAGAATGGCAGTCAGCAGCACGCCAAACTCACGCAGGAACGAGAACGCCACCAGGTCGACGGTGAAGATGGTCGCTCCAAATGCGGCGAGCACCGTGGCGCCGAGAAAGGCCACCACTGCGCCGACCAGAAAGGTCAGCAAAGCGATGATTGGCGCGGCATTGAGGCCAGTCTGCTCGATATGGGCAACGACCGGTGTGAGCCGCCAGCGGTGTGGCTGCAGCGCACGCAACAGCAGGGTCTGGATGATCAGGCCAAAGAAGCCGAGCAGTTGCAGGGTGTCGCCCCACAGCTTGTTGACCGAGCAGCCGATGCGTTCGAGCAGCACCAGCAGCACCGGCCGTTCGGCTTGCTTGAGCGGGATGCAGTAGTCCTGCACCGAGTGGTAGACCGTCTTCAGCAGGGCCCGGTTGGCCGCGCCGAGGTCATCGGTGCAGCGCGACAGGCGCTCGCTGCCGAGCAGTTCGGCCAGCAGCGACGCGCCGGCAGTGTCGAGGCGGCCGAGCTGGCTGAGGTCGGCGCGGGTGTCACTGCTGTATTGACTGCGCAGGCGCTCGCTGTCGCGCTTGAGCTGGGTGTAGTGGGCCAGGGTCCAGTCACCGCTGATACGCAGGCACGGCGGTTGGCTGCTGGTGTCCAGAGTGGCGCTCGGTGTAGTCATGGACTCCATGCTTTTGACAGTGCGCGAGGAAGGCACCGATCATAGCGCAGTGCGGGCGCTGCCGGGCAATGGCGATCTGCTCAGCTGGCTGGGGCCGCAGCAGCGTCGACCACCTTGAAGCGCAGCACGCCGATAACCTGGCCGTCCTCGGTCAGCACGCGGACTTGCCAGCGGCCTACCGGGTTGGGCGGGAAGTTCTGCTTGTGGGTCCAGGCGCGGTAGCCTTCCTTGCGCCCGCCATGAATATCCAGGGCAATCCGGTCGACCTCTTTACCGTTCAACTGCCAGACGTGATAGATCCGCTCGTTGAGCCCGCGCGGTGCGTTGATCGCGGTGTATGCATACAGCCCCGCGCCGCGAATCTGGCTGACCGGGATCTCATCCAGCGAATCACCTGGCTGGCGGTTGATCACTTCGGTGCTCACCGCCACTTCGGTCAGCCACAGCGTGGCGGGCGGCACCCAGGAGCGCAGCAGCCAGCCGCCGGCGCCCACCGACAGCGTCACCAGCACCAGTGCTACGCCGCGGCGCCAGTTGGTGATCGGGAAGCTGCTGGCCAGGCTTGGGAATGACAGCGCCATGGCCGCGATCAGCGCCAGCTTGAAGCTCTGCGCGGTGGTCAGGTGAAGGATGATCGGCAGCGCCGTCAGCAGCGCGGCAAACAGGGTCAGGGTATGCAAGGCCATGAACAGCCAGCGCCGCGGCGCCAGCCAGCGGTAGTACAGCGGGTCGACGATCGAGATCAACCCAGCGGCGCCGAGCAGGCCGGTAAAGATCAACTGGCCGCTGTTCCAGGTGGTGGTGATGAAAAAGAATGGCAGGACGAAGAACAGGCTCTCCTGGTGGATCATCTGCGTCGCGTAGCGCAGCAGCGGCTGCGGAATCTCGCGCTTGAAGGTGCGGGCGAACAAACCGGTCAGGGTGTTCTCCAGCATCAGCCATATCCAGCTGACCAACAGCAGGATCGCCACCCAGCTGGCCAGTCCGGCCTGGCGGTCGACCAGGATGAAGCTGCCGATCCCGGAGAGGAAGCCGCCCAGCGCAATCACGCCTGGGTAGCGTTTGAGCAGTTCGATGATGCGCTGGACGATATGCGGGATGGGCGGCATGGACGGGCTACAGAAAGAGGATGGGGGCCACCATCGCGGCGGCCCCGCGATGGCTCTGCACAGGATACCGCTGAATCAGCGCTGGCGTGTAGCGCCGCTGGGCTTGCTGGGTGTGTGACGGCGACGGCGCAGCAGGCCCAGGGCGAGAATCACACCGAGCAGCAAGGCCACCAGGCCGTACAGTTCGTCATAGCCAAGCAGCGGCTGCTCGATGCGCACGTAACCCGGCTCCTTGAGCAACTCCTGCAAGGCGGCGTCGGCCTGTTTCAGGCTGACCTGGCGCAATGCGCGGATCGGGTCGCTGAAGCGACCGTCGGTGTAGTTGTTCAAAGCGCCCCAGTAATAGTCGGCCAAGGCGCTGTTGCCCTGGCTGTTCCAGCTCTCGCGGGCGATGGCGGCTTCCTTGATGCGGGCGAAGGTATCCGCGTCGAGGCCGTTTTTGCGCAGGTGCTCGAACAGCTCCTGCAACACCTTGATCGCTGCGTTGAGGTCTTCGCGCTCGAGGTCGGCGTTGAGGCTGAGCATGCCGCTGTCGCCGAAGCTTTCACGCTGCACCGAAGGCCCGTAGGACAGGCCGTGGCGCAGGCGCAGCTGGTCGTAGACTGCCCACTCCAGGTAACGCGAAACCAGGTCGAGGGTCTGCTCGTGGCTGCTGTTCAGCACCGGCTCGATGAACAGCCAGTGCAGTTTGACGCTGTCGCCCAGCCAGCCGCGGGTCAGGTCGCGGCGCTGCTCGGCCTGCTGGCTGATGCTGTCGAGGTTACGCCGCTCGCCGGGCTCGGTCGCCGGCAGCTCGCCGTAGCTGCGTTCGAGATAGGCCGGCAGCAAGCGGTCAAGGCCGCCGACCACGATCAGGGTCATGTTGTTGGCTGCGTACCAGTGCTCGCGCAGGGCCTGCACTTGCTCAAGAGTCATGTCGTCGAGATTGGAGCGCGCCGGGCATTTCAGCCCCAGCTCGACTGCCAATTGGTCACTGGCGCGATGGCCGATGTCCTGGCGGTCGAGCCAACGTTGCAGGTGGCCGTAGTGGCCGCCGTCTTCACGCTCGATGATCTGCTTGGCAGTGGCCAGGGCCTTGGCGTCGATTTTGGTATCGCGAACGGCCGCCAGCAGCAGGTCGAGCACCTTGCGCTGGTTGCGCGCCGGGGCCTCGATAACGAAGGTGGTGTCGGCGCTGCTGGTGTAGGCATTCCATTCACCGCCCATTGCCTGCATGCGTTCTTCCAGGCCGCCCTCGCCGGTTTCATCGATGCCGCTGAACAGCAGATGCTCGAGCAGGTGCGGCAGCTCACGCTGGTCGCACTCGAAGTCGTCGAGGCCGACCCCGACGATCAGGCGGATCGCGACATGGTCGCGCTCGTAGCCGGATTTGAGGATGACCTGCAGGCCGTTGGGCAACAGGTAGCCTTCGACCTTGGAACGGTCGAGGGCCAGGGTCGGCAGGCTGCAGATCAGCAGGCAAATCAACATCAGGCTACGCATAGGCGAGCAAGGGTCTCCAGGTGGTGCAGGTCAGGGCTGGCGGGCTTCGTCCGGCACGCTGTCGAGCATCAGCCCGCCGGTGTCCGAGCCGCCCAGTACCACATAGGCACTGCTGCAGAACAAAGAGTTCAACCGCTTCATGTCGGCGATCAGCTCCAGATGCAGTGAACTGGTCTCGATACTCTGCACCACTTTGCGTTGCAAACGGCTGACATGGGCGTGGGCCAGGCGCCGCTCCTGGGCGCGGAAGCGGCGTTTCTCGCGCAGCAGCAACTGCGCGCTTTGCGGGTCGGCACTGAGAAACACCGACAGGCCCAGGCGCAGGTTGGCCAGCAATTGTTCCTGCAGGCCGGTCAGCTCTTCCAGGCCGACCTGGGAGAACTCGCGCCGCTGCGAGGTTTTCTGCTGCTGAACCTTGCGCAGCATGCGTTCGATCAGGTCGCTGGCCATCTTCAGGTTGACCGAGATCTCGATGATCTCGGCCCAACGCCGGTTGTCCTGGGCGCTGAGGTCCTCGCGGTCCATCTGCGCCAGGTACAGCTTGATCGCACTGTACAGGGCGTCGACGTCTTCGGTGTAGGCGCGGACCTGCTGCGGCAATGCGGTCTGAGTGCCGCGCAAGGCGGCGAGCATGGCCTCGAGCAGGCTCTCGACGATGTCGCCCAGGCGCAGGGTTTCGCGGGCGGCGTTGGCCAGCGCCAGGCTTGGCGTTTGCAGCGCGGACGGGTCGAGATGGCGCGGGCGGATCTGGCCGTTGCTGCTATCGCGCTCCGGCAGAAGGAAGTTGCACAGCCGCGCCATCGGCGTCACGGTCGGTAGCATGAGCACGCAGCGCAGCGTGTTGTAGAGCAGGTGGAAGCCGATCACCAGCTCCTGCGGGCTGAGCTTGAGGGTGTCCATCCAGTCGACCAGCGGGTGCAGCACCGGGATCATCAGCAGCAGGCCGATCAGTTTGTACAGCAGGCTGCCCAGCGCCACCCGGCGGCCTGCCGAGTTCTGCATACTGGTGGTCAGAAAGGCCAGCAGACCGCTGCCGATGTTGGCGCCGATCACCAGGCCGATGGCCACCGGCAGGCTGATCAGGTCCGAGCCGGCCAGGGTTGCGGTGAGCAGTACAGCGGCCAGGCTCGAGTAGGAAATCATCGCGAACTTGGCGCCGACCAGGGCGTCGAGGAGGATATCCCCGGTCAGCGAGGCGAACAGCACCTTGACCCCTTGTGCCTGGGTGATCGGCGTAGCCGCCTGCACGATCAGTTGCAGGGCCAAAATGATCAGGCCCAGGCCAATCGCTACCCTGCCCATCTGGCCGAGGCGAGTCTGCTTGCGCGAGAGAAAGAAGATCACCCCAATGAACAGCAGCAGGGGCGACAGCCACGACAGGTCGAAGGTCAGCACCCGGGCCATCAGCGCCGTGCCGACGTCGGCGCCGAGCATGATCGCCAGCGCCGGGGTCATCGCCATCAGGCCTTGGCCGACGAACGAGGTCACCAGCATGGCAGTGGCGTTGCTGCTCTGGACCATGGCTGTGACGACGATGCCGGCGAGAAACGCCAGCGGGCGTTTGCTCATGTTCTGGCTGATCACCCGGCGCAGGTTTGAGCCATACACCCGCAGGATCCCGGTACGCACAATGTGCGTGCCCCACACCAGCAGCGCGACCGCCGAGAGCAGATTGAGCAAAGTCAGCATAGGCAAAGCCCCCGTTGCAATTGCCCCAACGCGGGGCCAAAAAAAATGAAGCCGTGAGCCTGGCCCGGGGCTGGGTGGTTTTCCCAGTGCTCACTCAAGCTTTAGTCGTTTTGTGCGTCTGCTGCCAGCTTGGCATGGCTGAAACCTATTTGAAACATTTCACTGCCCCAGCCGTTGCGCGGCCCTTGTAGGAGCGGCCTTGTGTCGCGAAAGGCTCGCGCAGCGGGCCCAGGATTGTGTAGCAGCATCAATTGCCGGGCCCGCGATGCGGGCCTTTCGCGACACAAGGCCGCCTCCCACAGGCATAAAAAAGGCCCCGAAGGGCCTTTATCTGCAACTGCCAGGCTTACTGACCAGGCACGTCCTTACGCAGCTTCACCGCATCGGGCTCGGCGCCTTCTTTGCGCGCACGGGCAGTACGCATACGGATGTTGATGGCTTCTACCGCCAGCGAGAACGCCATGGCGAAGTAGACATAGCCCTTCGGCACATGCACGTCGAAAGATTCGGCGATCAGCACTGTACCGACGACGATCAGGAACGAAAGCGCGAGCATCTTCAGCGATGGGTGCTTGTCGATGAAGTTACTGATAGCACCAGCGCAGAGCATCATCACCAGTACCGCCACGACGATCGCGGCGATCATTACCGGCACGTGCGAGACCATGCCGACTGCTGTGATCACCGAGTCCAGCGAGAACACGATGTCGATGATGGCGATCTGGATGATGGTGTAGAGGAACTTGCCACCGGCGCCTTTCGGGCCGTCGCTGCTCTCGTCTTCACCTTCCAGGCCGTGATAGATCTCTTGCGAGCTTTTCCACAGCAGGAACAGGCCACCGAAGAACAGAATCAGGTCGCGCCCGGAGATGCCCTGGCCGAACACTTCGAACAGGTCAGCGGTAAGGCGCATTACCCAGGTGATCGACAGCAACAGCAGGATCCGCGTGACCATGGCCAGGGCCAGTCCGAAGATCCGGGTACGCGGCTGCATGTGCTTGGGCATGCGGCTGACCAGGATCGAGATCATGATGATGTTGTCGATACCGAGGACGATCTCAAGTGCCGTCAGGGTCAAAAAGGCGACCCAGATTTCTGGGCTGGTCAGCCATTCCATATGTATTCCTTCGAACGTAAAAAGGCGCTGCGCCCGATAGGGACGCAGCGCGATGGGGCTTATGAATTAGAGACTGCTGAACAGCGGGAAAGTCCCCAGCAGCAGTGCGCCGAGCATTATGCACATGCACACCAGCACTGCCCACTTGAGCGTGAAGCGCTGATGATCACCAAACTCGATGCCGGCCAGCGCGACCAGCAGATAGGTCGAGGGTACCAGCGGGCTGAGCAAGTGCACCGGCTGGCCGACGATCGACGCGCGGGCCATTTCCACCGGGGTGATGCCGTAGTGGCTGGCCGCTTCGGCCAGCACCGGCAGCACGCCGTAGTAGAAGGCATCGTTGGACATGAAGAAGGTGAACGGCATGCTGACGAGGGCGGTGATCACTGCCAGGTACGGGCCGAGTGCGTCCGGGATGACCGCCAGCAGGCTTTTCGACATGGCGTCGACCATGCCGGTGCCGGACAGAATGCCGGTGAAGATACCCGCGGCGAAAATCAGCCCGGTCACTGCCAGCACGCTGCCGGCGTGGGCCGCAATGCGGTCCTTCTGCTGTTGCAGGCATGGGTAGTTGACGATCATGGCGATGCTGAAGGCAACCATGAACAGCACTGGCAGTGGCAGCAGGCCAGCGATCAGCGCGACCATCAGGGCCAAGGTAAGGGCACCGTTGAACCAGATCAGCTTCGGCCGGCGTGCTTCAGGGAACTGCGACACACTGATAGCGCTGTGGTCGATGTCGTCGGTCGGCAGGTGAAGTTCACCCAGGCGAGCCCGCTCACGCTTGCCGTACATGTAGGCGATGACCAGAATCGCCACCACGCCGAAGGCCATGGCCGGGATCATCGGTACGAAGATGTCGGACGGGTCTACATGCAGGGCACTAGCGGCGCGAGCGGTCGGCCCGCCCCATGGCGTCATGTTCATGACCCCGCCCGCGAGGATGATCAGGCCGGCCATGATCCGCGGGCTCATGCCTAGGCGGCTGTACAGCGGCAGCATGGCGGCGCAGCAGATCATGTAGGTGGTTGCACCGTCGCCGTCGAGCGAGACCACCAGGGCCAGCACTGCGGTGCCGACCGAGACTTTCAGCGGGTCACCCTTGACCGCCTTGAGGATCAGCCGCACAGCCGGGTCGAACAGGCCGGAGTCGATCATCAGGGCGAAGTAGAGAATGGCGAACATCAGCATCACGCCGGTTGGCGCGAGCTTGGTGATGCCTTGCAGCATCATCGGGCCGATTTCGGAGGAGAAGCCACCGAACAGGGCGAACAGGATCGGTACCAGGATCAGCGCGATCAAGGCCGACAGGCGCTTGGTCATGATCAGGTACATGAAGGTGATGACCATGGCAAAGCCGAGGAAGGTCAGCATGGCAGTACTCCAGGCGTGGCGCGACGAATGAAAAAAAAATGCTTCGGGCGGATCAGCGCGTGGGGCGCTGTGCTTGGAATAGCCGGAGGGGCACTGCTAAGAGGCGGACACAGGAAGACATCAGAATCACCATTGTTGTTGTTGATTGGGCCGGGTGCGGACTGGTCCGGGTACCCTGGCTGACCGGTCTTGTGCCGGTAGTGGGGGCTATCCTATGAGCGCAAGCTTTCAGCCAGCTTTCGCTGGCGCCAAGGTGACGGGAGGTAATCATGTCTGAGTTTGTCGAGGGCGGCTGCCATTGCGGCGCCATCAGGTATCGCTTGGCGGGCGATCTGAACGATGTTGCGCATTGCCATTGCTCGATCTGCCGGCGCGTCAGCGGTGGCCTGGTAGTGACGTGGATCACTTTACCCAGGCGCGACTTTCAATGGCTCAAGGGGCGGCCGCGGCTGTATGTGGCGCCTGCCAGTTGCAGCCGGTTTTTCTGTGGCGATTGTGGCGCGCACTTGGCGCTGAGTACCGAACACAGCCCGCAGAGTATCGATGTGACTGTGGCAACTCTGGATCAGCCGGAGCGGGTCCAGGCCAACCGGCATATCTGGACCAGCAGCCGGTTAGCCTGGCTGCATCTGGATGAACAGTTGCCGGAAGAAGCCGAAGAAGCGCTGTAAGCCGCCGTTGCTGGCAACGGCAGCCTAAGCCTCAGGGCAGTTGCAAGCCGCCGGCCGCCTTGTGCAGGGCGCGCAGGTGTTCACCGATCTGCTTGACGTTGGCTTCCACAGCTTTGATCTCCTTGCCGCGCGCCGGGTCGAGCAAGGCGCGGACTTCGGTATCGAGGTCGGTGCTCAGGCGCAACAACTGCGCCTGCCGCTCACGGCTGACCTGCTCCAGCTGTTTACGCTCGTCGGGCTGCGGCAAGCCGTAGCCATCGGTGCCCAGCAGCTCTGCCGGGCGGCTGAGGAAGCCGCTGTTGGCCAGCATCTGCTGCAAGGTGGCGTTGGCCTTGTCGACCGTGCCGTCCTTCAGCGCGGTGGAATTCAGGTAACGCTGCTTGACCTCGTCCTGGGCCAGCAGCAACTGCCGGCGCAGCGCCGCTTGTTCGAGCAGCAGCAATGCCGCGCTGGTGCGCAGATCGGCCCGCTGGAACCATGGCTGGCGCTGTTCGGCATCTTGCGCCAGCCAGTCTTCAACCTCGACCTGCTTGACCGGCAACTGCTTTCTGAGCACGTCGAACATGGCCTGGTAGCGGTCGCGGTAGGAGTCGAAGCGATAGCCCAGGCGCAGTGCCTCGCGGCGGTCCTCAAGCACGCTGGTGTCGGCCAGGCCGCGGCCTTTGAGCACCTCGAGCAAGCCGTTGGGCATGATGTTGTCGAGGTCTTTCAGGCGCGGGTTGGCGCTGCCGCTGCGCAGCAATTTGAGGCCTTCGACTGCGCAGTTGTTGGACAGGAACCAGTAGTTGCCGTCATAGCTCCAATGCATCTCTGCCGCCTGACGCACGACGTTTTCGACTTCAGTGCGGCTGAGTTTGAGCGGCACCGAGGCAAGGCTGCGCAGTTCGGTCTTGGTGTACTCGTCGATCACCTGGTTCAGCGGCAGAACGAACAGCCGTGACGGATAGGCGCCGACCAGGCCGGACCAGCTGGACAGCTGCACGTCGTTGACGAAGGCGCGGTACGACAGCACCAGGCTCTGGTCCAGATCCAGCCGGCAATCCGGGCCACGTGGCCGGCCCGGTGCGCAGATCACCAGGCGCAGCATGCTGTGGCCCCAGCGGCTGACCAGGTTCTGGTTGGCCTCGGCCAGCAGGTAGTCGATTTCGTAGACCCGCTCGGGGTCGATTTCACCCAGCGGCTGGCGGGCGAAGTCATTGCCGGCATTGATGAATGGCAGGGTTTTCGCGCATTCGTTCTGTTGCGGCGCCCAGGCAAAGTGCTCCCGCAGGTACTGATTGAGGGCCGGCCGGCGGCAGCCGTAGCTTGGGTCGAGGAGGAAGTACTCCATGTTAACCGCCACGTACTCCTTCGGGCTGCTCAGCTCATAACTGTCGGGGCTGCGCACCAACTGGTTGTTGTGTTGCTCGCGCTCGCCGCGGCGGCCTACATACTGCGGCCAGCCGGCCAGGTCGAGCAGCCGTGGGTCATCGCTGAGGGTGAAGCGACGTTCGCCTTCGCCGCGGCACTCCTCTGGCAGGCCGATCTTGCCCAGCGTGTCTTGCTGGCGCTTGCAGCGGTTGATCAGCAGGCGATCGACGCTGGGCCACAGGCGGGCGCGGTCATAGATATGGGTGAGTTCGTGGAGAACGGTGGCCAGCAGCTCTTGGCGTACCGTGCCGTGCGGCCGGCCGGTGGCTTGGCTGGCCGCGCTGCCGTCGGCAAGCGCGGGCAGCAAGCGCCGGTTCAGGTCAAGCGTGGACACCAGCGAGGCCTGGCCATAAGCGTCGGCGGGCATGTGCTCGCTCCAGCTGACCTGCACGCGCCGATCCAGCCGCTGCTTGAACCGCGGCGGCAGCTTTGCCAGCGCTTCATCAAGCAGCGCCTGGGTCGCTTGCTGTTGTTGCTGGTCAAGCCCGTCGGCCTGCAGATCGAGCTGCAGGTCGGCCAGCGCGGGCGCGCCCAGCAGCGTCAGGACGCTGCCCAGCAGCCAGGCACGCATACGCTTCACAGCGCGAGAATAGCTTCGGCGAGCACCTGATCGCTGGCGTCGCGTGCTTCAGGCACACGCTGGCGAATGGTATTGAGTGCAGATTCAAGCTGTGCACCGCGAATATCACCGCGGCTGGCAACGAAGCTGGCGGCGTCGTCGTGGGCATCCTGAACGATCTTCGAGTCGCGGATCGAAGTGGTGGTGTCAGAAGTGAAATCGATCGAACGGCCAAAGGCGCGGACGATGATATTGCTGGTAGCCACCAGAGTCTGTGCATGGGCCAGGTCGGCCAGGAGCAGCATGCCGAGGGAAGCGGCGATCAGCGATTTACGCATGGAGCATCTCCAAACTAATACAGGGAGTCGAATTGAATCATTGGACGAGAATTGCTTCTGCCAGTTCAAGGTCGTCAGCAGATTGATAGCCAGCATGATGGCGCAAGGTGTGCAGTGCCGCCTGCAGGCGTACACCACGGATCAGACCGTCGGTGGCAACAAAGGCTGCGGCATCATCACGGGCCTGAACCATCAGCTTGCGATCGAACGGTGCGCTGGTCACCTTGCTGGTGACGTAGCCAGTGACAACCAGGCTCTGGGTCGAGACGTCCATGGCATGGGCGCTGCCCATTCCGGCGAGGGCAATCAGCAATGGCGAAAGATAACGCATGGGCTTGGCAGGCTTGAACTCGGAGGGCGAAGGCTAACCCGAATACACGGCGCAGAGCCAGTGCATCCGGGTGTGCCGCAGGGCGGTTTTACAGGGCGAGGATCGCCTGCGCTAGTTGGGCATCACTGGCCTGCAGGGTTGGCGCCTGCTGGCGGATGTGACGGAAAGCGCTTTCCAGCTTGGCGCCACGAATCACACCTTCGCTGCCAACAAAGCTGGCGGCATCGTCGCGCGCAGCCTTGACGATCTTGTCGTCACGGAATGACGAAGTTACGTCGGAGGTGGCATCGGTAGTGGCAGCAACGGCGCCGACTACGGCATCGGTGGTGACGATGAAGCTGGTGGCATTGGCTGTGCCAGTCAGGGTCAGCAACAGGGCGGCGCCCAGCAAGTGGTTACGGGACATGGCGATGACTCCTGCAGATAAGGGCGGTGTGCTTGTGGTTATCGGACGCTCACTCGGCCTGTAACGGTACTTTATTTCACCGGCCGTTAACGCAAGCGTATCACGCGTCGCTGTTTCTGGATGTGACGCAGCGTACGCGCGAACTGTACCGGTATAAACCGAAGATCCTTAAATTGTACTGGTTGTCGAGATATGGGGTTACGTATCAGCCGTTAAAACAAAAAACCCGTCACAGTTACCTGTGACGGGTTTCAGGAATTCACGGTGCCGGCCTGGGCCAGCAAGCCGGAGCTTAGCGCCAGAACGGCTTGCTCAGCTCTTCGTAACGCTGCGACTCGCTGATACCGGCGTCAGCCAGAAGGCGACCATCCAGGCGAGCAAGTTGACGGCGGCTGGCAATGCGACGCTGCCACAGGAGCAGAGTGGACAGAGCGCGCAGAGGCAGCGAGGTGTTGGATTGGCTGTTGCTTTCAAAAACCAGACCGGAACTGAGGGTGCGTTCCATGATATGTCTTCCTTCCGCTTGTGGCGGCATTAGGTAGTGATTTAACTGATGCCAATGATCCTCCTCTTGTGTCCATAACAGTAGGTACAGTTCACCTGTATTGGGCGGGTTCAGTTAACTGCATAACACGACTGTTGCACTGTTAATTGGCGAAACTGTACTGGTGAGCATCATTATGGTGCATTAATGGCTGCTAGGGCTGCTTGGCTTGCCGATTTGGCCAGTATTTACCGGTACACTAGTACAATTTTTTTGAGTTGAAGCGCTCAAACTGTTTTGTTGCGTTTGCTTGCCAAGCACTCAGGTAGCACAAAGCCGCCTCGAGCACCTTCTGCCTAAGGCAAAAAGTACACGACGCGGCTTCGTAGGTGGTCAAACCAGCCTACTCATCTGCAGTCAGCCGACCAGCATGCGCCCGGTTTCTTCCAGGTTTTCATGCCAGCTCAGCGCTTCGCGCAAAATGTGCGGCGTGTGTCCGCCGCGCTGGCAGGCGCGCTCGAAGTAATCGTTCAGCGCCGCCCGGTAATCGGGATGAACGCAGTTGTCGATGATCACTCGAGCCCTCTCGCGCGGGGCCAGGCCGCGCAAATCGGCCAAGCCCTGCTCGGTGACGAGGATGTCGACGTCGTGCTCGGTATGGTCGACGTGGCTGACCATCGGCACTACGCTGGAGATCGCGCCCGCTTTGGCGATCGACTTGGTGACAAAGATCGCCAGGTGCGCGTTGCGGGCGAAGTCACCCGAGCCACCAATGCCGTTCATCATCCGCGTGCCGCAGACATGGGTCGAGTTGACGTTGCCATAAATGTCGAATTCGAGCGCTGTGTTGATGCCGATGATACCCAGACGCCGCACCACTTCAGGGTGGTTGGAGATCTCCTGTGGGCGCAGGACCAGTTTGTCCTTGTAACGCTCGAGGTTGCCGAACACATCGGCGTTGCGTCGGCTCGACAGGGTGATCGAGCTGCCTGACGCGAAGCTCAGTTTGCCGGCGTCGATCAGGTCGAAGGTCGAATCCTGGAGTACTTCGGAGTACATGGTCAGGTCTTCGAATGGCGAGTCGATCAGGCCGCACATCACCGCGTTGGCGATGTTGCCGATGCCAGCCTGCAGCGGGCCAAGCTTGTTGGTCATGCGCCCTGCTTCGACTTCACTCTTGAGGAAGTTGATCAGGTGGTTGGCGATGCCCTGGGTCTCGTCATCCGGAGCCAGCACAGTAGACGGCGAGTCGGGCTGATTGCTGATGACAATGCCGACGATCTTGGCCGGGTCGATGGCAATCGCCGGGCTGCCGATACGGTCGTCGACCTTGGTCAGCGGGATTGGCGTGCGGGTCGGCCGGTAGCTTGGGATATAGATGTCATGCAAACCCTCGAGGTTGGGGTTGTGCGACAGGTTGATTTCGACGATCACCCGTTTGGCGAAAATGGCGAAGCTGGCCGAGTTGCCCACCGAGGTGGTCGGCACGATGTGGCCCTGTTCGGTGATCGCGACCGCTTCGATGACGGCAATGTCCGGCAGCGGCAGCTGTTTGTTGCGCAATTGCTCGACGGTTTCCGACAGGTGCTGGTCGATGAACATCACCATGCCCTGGTTGATCGCCTTGCGCAGTGTGCTGTCGACTTGGAACGGCATGCGCCGGGCGAGTACACCGGCTTCGGTCAGCTGCTTGTCGAGGTCGTTGCCCAGGCTGGCGCCGGTCATCAGCGTGATTTTCAGCGGCGAGGTCTTCGCGCGCTCGGCAAGTGCGTGCGGCACGGCCTTGGCTTCGCCGGCGCGGGTAAAGCCGCTCATGCCGACGGTCATGCCGTCCTCGATCAGGGCAGCGGCATCGGCCGCACTCATTACCTTGCTGTGCAGGGAGGACAAGCGGATACGATCACGGTACATGGATTGTTATCTCAGGCTACTCAAGCTAGATGCGCAGTCTAGTGATTTCGCCCTGCTCCGTCCCACGACCATGGTCGTATGAGCGGTCTCGGCGTCGCGCCGTTGATCTGGATCAGGCAAATGCAAAAACCCCCGGTAACACAGCTCCGGGGGTTTTTGACTATCTATATAGCAGCGGCTTAGTCGACGGCTTTGACCATGTCTTCGATGACCTTCTTGGCATCGCCGAACACCATCATGGTCTTGTCCAGATAGAACAGCTCGTTGTCCAGACCGGCATAACCGCTGGCCATCGAGCGTTTATTGACGATGACGGTCTTGGCTTTGTATGCCTCAAGGATCGGCATGCCGGCGATGGGCGACTTGGGATCGTTCTTCGCCGCCGGGTTGACCACGTCGTTGGCGCCCAGCACCAGCACCACATCGGCCTGGCCGAACTCGGCGTTGATGTCTTCCATCTCGAACACCTGGTCGTAAGGCACTTCGGCTTCGGCCAGGAGCACGTTCATGTGCCCAGGCATACGCCCTGCCACCGGGTGGATCGCATATTTGACGGTCACGCCGTTGTGGATAAGTTTCTCGGTCAACTCCTTGAGCGCATGCTGCGCGCGGGCCACCGCCAGGCCGTAGCCCGGCACGATGATCACGGTGTCGGCATTGCTCAGCAGGAACGTCGCATCATCAGCCGAACCGGATTTGACCGGGCGTTGCTCCTGACTGCCGGCTGCTGCGCCGCTGTCGGTTGCGCCGCCAAAGCCGCCAAGGATGACGTTGAAGAATGAACGGTTCATCGCCTTGCACATGATGTACGAGAGGATCGCACCGCTCGAACCGACCAGCGAACCGGCGATGATCAGCATCGAGTTGTTCAGCGAGAAGCCGATACCGGCCGCGGCCCAGCCTGAGTAGCTGTTGAGCATCGATACCACTACCGGCATGTCTGCACCGCCGATAGGTATGATGATCAGCACGCCCATGATGAACGCCAGAATCAGCATCAGGGTGAACGCGCTGTAGTGCCCAGTGAAGGTGAACAGCAGGCCCAGAGCGATCGTGGTCAAGCCCAGGATCAGGTTGAGTTTGTGCTGGCCGGCAAACTGTACGGGTGCACCCTGAAACAGGCGGAACTTGTACTTGCCCGAAAGCTTGCCGAAGGCGATTACCGAGCCGGAGAATGTCACCGCACCGATGGCCGCGCCGAGGAACAGCTCCAGGCGGTTGCCGGTCGGGATCGGATCAGTGATCGCAGCAACGATGCCCATCGATTGCGGTTCAAGCACGGCGGTGATGGCGATGAACACCGCCGCCAGGCCGATCATGCTGTGCATGAAGGCGACCAGCTCAGGCATCTTGGTCATCTCGACGCGCTTGGCCATGATCGAGCCGGCAGTGCCGCCGATCAGCAGACCCAGCAGCACATAGCCGATACCGGCAGTGGCCAGCTCGGCGCCGAGCTTGTAGATGAGGCCCACCGTGGTGAGCATGGCGATGCCCATGCCGATCATGCCGAACAGGTTGCCGCGGCGTGATGTGGTCGGGTGTGACAAGCCCTTCAATGCCTGAATGAAGCAGACCGAAGCGACGAGGTAGAGAAGCGTTACCAGATTCATGCTCATGCTTACTTCTGCGCCTCGTTCTTGGTTTTCTTCTTGAACATCTCGAGCATGCGCCGGGTGACCAGGAAGCCACCAAAGACGTTGACCGCAGCCAGGGCCACGGCCAGGGTCCCCATGATCTTGCCTGCTGGGGTAACGGTCAGGGCGGCTGCGAGCATGGCGCCGACAATGACGATCGCCGAGATCGCGTTGGTCACCGCCATCAGCGGTGTGTGTAGTGCCGGGGTCACGTTCCAGACCACGTGGTAGCCGATGTAGATGGCCAGCACGAAGATGATCAGGTTGTAGATGCCGTGGGAAATCAACATGTCTTCCATAGCTGTGCTCCTTAACCGTTGTTGCGGATGACATTGCCGTCGCGGCACATCAGGCACGCAGCAACAATGTCATCTTCGAGGTTGATCACCAGCGCACCGTCCTTGTCGAACAGCAGCTTCATGAAGTCCAGCAGGTTGCGTGCGTACAGCGCCGAAGCATCGGCCGCGACCTGGGCAGGCAGGTTGGTCGGGCCGACGATGGTCACGCCATGCTCCAGCACGACCTGGTCGGCCACGGTCAGCGGGCAGTTGCCGCCTTGCGCTGCAGCCAGGTCGATAACCACCGAGCCGGGCTTCATCTGCGCCACGGTTTCGGCGCTGAGCAGGGTGGGAGCCTTGCGGCCCGGGATCAATGCGGTCGTGATGACGATGTCGGCCTGCTTGGCGCGTTCGTGCACGGCTTGCGCCTGACGCTGCATCCAGCTGGCCGGCATTGGTCGCGCATAGCCGCCGACGCCTTGAGCGCATTCGCGCTCTTCATCGGTTTCGAACGGCACCTCGAGAAACTTGGCGCCGAGCGATTCGATCTGCTCCTTGACTGCCGGACGCACATCCGACGCCTCGATCACCGCGCCCAGACGCTTGGCAGTAGCGATCGCCTGCAGGCCGGCGACACCGGCGCCCAGAATCAGCACGCGGGCGGCTTTCACCGTACCAGCCGCCGTCATCAGCATGGGCATGAAGCGCGGGTAATGATGGGCTGCCAACAGCACCGCCTTGTAACCGGCAATGTTGGCCTGCGACGACAGTACGTCGAGGCTCTGCGCCCGCGAAGTACGCGGCGCCGCTTCGAGGGCGAAGGCGGTGATCCCGCATTCGGCCATCTTGCCGATCAATTCGCTGTTGAAGGGGTTGAGCATGCCTACCAGCAGGCTGCCGCGATTGATCAGGGCCAGCTCCTGATCAGACGGCGCAACGACCTTGAGCACCAGTTGCGCGCCAAAGGCATCGGCAGCGCTGCCAAGGGTGGCGCCTGCGGCTTCATAGGCACTGTCCGGAATGCTGGCGTTAAGCCCGGCCCCCCGTTGGACGGTGACCTGATGGCCTTGGCCAACCAGCTTCTTGAGGGTATCGGGGGTCGCAGCGACCCGCGTTTCGCCCGTCTGCGTCTCGAGAGGAACACCAATGTGCACGACTTTTCTCCTGCGGACCTTCTTATCGTTATTTAAGCCAGCAGGCGCACGGTCAACACCGCAACGCCAGCGACGCAGCCATAAGGCTCGAACCCGCCGAATCCCGGGCGGGCGAAGCATTTTGCAGAGGAACACAGCGGCCATCAACCGATTCTGGAGTGATACCGATGTATAACTACAAGTCACCCTGTGACCGTATGTCGCAAGTAACCAGGCGGAAGCTCTCTAGCACGTGCCATTGGCAGATTAGGCGATAAAACGAATTATTTTTTGGTGATTTCGCAGCTAGCATGCTTGAGGTCGTAAAATACGCTGAAAGCCCCGTCTTTACTGGCTTTATAGCGATTTAGACAGCCAGCATTACAGTTTTCATATATGCGACATAAGAGTATATCTGTAGGTGTTTAAAATATCTGACTACAGGGTCAGCTTGTCGGTTTGCTGCTGTGCGTCTCTACGTAAATACGGGCTTGCTCTGCCAGCCAATCTCGGAATGCGCGCAGTGAAGCTGAAGCGACCTTGCGCTCGGGAATCATCAAATAGTAGGCCTTGGTGCTGGACAGCGCATGCCTGTTAGCGACCACCAGCCTGCCCTGCTGCAGCTCTTGTTGAATCAGGAATGGGGGAATCAGGGCGATGCCCATGTCATGCATGGCCGCCTGAGCCAGCATCGAAAACAGCTCATAGCGCGGACCGGTCATGTCGCGCTCGATGTTCAGTTCCAGGCTGCTGAACCATTGCCGCCAGGCGTAGGGTCTGGTGGTCTGCTGCAATAGAGGCCGCTCGGCGATCTGCTTAGCGCTCAGCTCCAGCTGGCCCTGCAGCAGTGAGGGGCTGCAGACCGGCAATGGGTTCTCGCTCATCAGTCGGTGCGACTCGGTGCCTGACCAGTCGCCATCGCCGAAATAGATCGCTGCGTCGAATGCGGTGTCGGCGAACAGGAATGGCCGGGTGCGGTTGGTCAGGTTGACGGTCACCTCGGGGTGACGCTGTTGAAAATCCTTCAATCTCGGCAGCAACCATTGGGTGCCGAAGGTTGGGACCACCGCCAACTCGATCACATTGGCGCCCTGCTGACGCATCACCGACAAGGTGTCGCGCTCGACAGCATCCAACTGAGTGCTGACCTGGCGGCTGTAAGACAAGCCAGCCTCGGTCAATTGCACCCCGCGCCTGGAGCGGCGAAACAGCTCGACGTTGAGAAACGCCTCCAGCGCAGCGATCTGGCGACACACAGCGCCTTGGGTCAGGGCCAGCTCGAGGGCGGCTTTGGTGTAGCTCTCGTGGCGAGCTGCTGCCTCGAAGCAGATCAGGGCGGTCGTGCTGGGGATCTTGCGCCGCATGTACGTCAACCTCACTTATATGTGCAGCAATTACGAATGCTGAAGATATACGGAGTGAAGGAATGTCACTAGTAGGTGCGTAATAGTCGTTTGTCGTGGCTGATGATCGGGCTTAGGATCATTCCATGACCCTACTGCCCTGCCCCCTATTCGAGGATTACGTCCATGGCCGGTAAAGCTAGCTTCAACTGGATCGACCCGTTGCTGCTCGATCAGCAGCTCACTGAAGAGGAGCGCATGGTCCGTGACAGCGCTTATCAGTTCGCCCAGGACAAGCTGGCGCCGCGCGTGGTCGAGGCGTTCCGCCATGAGCAGACCGACCCGAAGATCTTCCGTGAAATGGGTGAAGTCGGCCTGCTCGGCGCGACCATCCCAGAGCAGTACGGTGGCAGCGGCTTGAACTACGTGTGCTATGGCTTGATTGCCCGCGAGGTCGAGCGCATCGACTCCGGCTACAGGTCGATGATGAGCGTGCAGTCTTCGCTGGTGATGGTGCCGATCAACGAATTCGGCAGCGAAGCGCAAAAGCAGAAATACCTGCCCAAGTTGTCCAGTGGCGAATGGATCGGCTGCTTTGGCCTGACCGAGCCTAACCATGGTTCTGATCCGGGGGCGATGATCACCCGTGCGCGCAAGGTCGAGGGCGGTTACAGCCTGAGCGGCAGCAAGATGTGGATTACCAATAGCCCGATCGCTGATGTATTCGTGGTCTGGGCCAAGGATGACGCCGGTGATATCCGTGGCTTTATTCTGGAAAAGGGCTGGAAAGGCCTGAGTGCGCCGGCGATTCACGGCAAGGTTGGCCTGCGCGCCTCGATTACCGGCGAGATCGTCATGGACAGCGTGTTTGTCCCTGAAGAAAACATCTTCCCTGAGGTGCGCGGCCTGAAGGGCCCGTTCACCTGCCTCAACTCGGCCCGCTATGGCATCTCCTGGGGCGCGTTGGGCGCAGCCGAAAGCTGCTGGCACACCGCACGTCAGTACACCCTCGACCGCCAGCAATTTGGCCGCCCGCTGGCAGCCAATCAGTTGATCCAGAAAAAGCTGGCTGACATGCAGACTGAAATTACCCTGGGCCTGCAAGGCTGCCTGCGCCTTGGGCGGATGAAGGACGAAGGCACCGCAGCTGTCGAGATCACCTCGATCATGAAGCGTAACTCTTGCGGCAAGGCCTTGGAGGTCGCGCGACTGGCCAGGGACATGCTCGGTGGCAATGGCATTTCCGATGAGTTCGGCGTGGCGCGTCACCTGGTCAACCTTGAGGTGGTCAACACCTATGAAGGCACCCATGACATCCATGCGCTGATTCTTGGCCGCGCCCAGACCGGTATCCAGGCGTTCTATTAATAGAGGAGCCGGGCCATGGGTGCGCTTTCCCATCTGCGGGTGCTTGACCTTTCACGTGTACTGGCCGGGCCATGGTCTGGGCAGATCCTCGCTGACCTTGGCGCCGACGTGATCAAGGTCGAGCGGCCAGGTGCGGGTGACGATACTCGCGCCTGGGGGCCGCCCTTCCTCAAGGACGCCTATGGCGAGAACACCAGCGAGGCTGCTTATTACCTGTCGGCGAACCGTAACAAGCGTTCGGTGACCATCGACTTTACTCAGCCGGAGGGCCAGCGCCTGGTGCGTGAGCTGGCGGCCCGGTCGGATATCGTCATCGAGAACTTCAAGGTCGGTGGGCTGGCGGCCTATGGCCTGGACTACACGAGCTTGAAGGCGGTCAACCCCAGGCTTATCTATTGCTCGATCACAGGCTTTGGCCAAACCGGGCCTTATGCCAAGCGTGCTGGCTACGATTTCATGATTCAGGGGTTGGGCGGGCTGATGAGCCTGACCGGCCGGCCTGAAGGGGAAGCGGGTGCGGGGCCGGTCAAGGTTGGCGTAGCGCTGACGGATATTCTCACCGGGTTGTATTCCACCGTAGCGATTCTGGCCGCCCTCGCCCATCGCGATCAGGCTGGCGTCGGCCAGCATATAGATATGGCCCTGCTGGATGTGCAGGTTGCCTGCCTGGCCAATCAGGCGATGAATTACCTCACTACCGGCAATGCACCGCGGCGCCTGGGTAATGCGCACCCTAATATAGTGCCGTATCAGGACTTCCCTACCGCCGATGGCGATTTCATTCTCACCGTGGGTAATGACGGGCAGTTCCGCAAGTTTGCCGAGGTAGCTGGTCAGCCGCAGTGGGCGGATGATCCACGCTTTGCCACCAACAAGCAGCGCGTTGCCAATCGCGCTGAGCTGATTCCGCTGATCCGTCAGGCGACGGTGTTCAAGACGACGGCCGAGTGGGTTGCGCAATTGGAGTTGGCCGGCGTGCCGTGTGGGCCGATCAATAACCTGGCGCAGATGTTCCAGGACCCGCAGGTGCTGGCCCGAGGGCTGGCGCTGAGTATCCCACATCCACTCGCAGGTAGCGTGCCGCAGGTGGCTAGCCCGATTCGACTGTCCGAGACGCCGGTGGAGTATCGCCAGGCGCCGCCTCTATTAGGGGAGCATACCGAGGCTGTGCTGAGCGAGCTGCTTGGGTTGGATGAACAGGCAGTGCGGCAGCTGCGCGCGGCGGGCGTCCTTTAAGACTGTGCATGCTTCTGTAGGTGGCGTGCGCTGTTCATCACCTCTGTTACAGGAATATTGCAACGTGTTGAATTAGTGCTTGACGCATTCCTGTGAGCCCTTATAATGCGCCCCACTTCCAGCGTAGTTGGAGCGGAAAACTCCTTGAGTTTCAG
>NZ_VXCX01000008.1:0-231573 GCF_052850745.1 Pseudomonas sp. 1121_17 | reverse complement strand
GCGTCGCTGAAACTTCTAACTCTTTGAAACTCAAGGAGTTTTCCGCTCAAGCTACGCTGGAAGTGGGGCGCATTATAAGCGCTTACAGAAACCCGTCAACCGTTATTTCGTAATTGCATAACATTAAGCAAAAGCGGCCCTACGGGCTCACAAAGCACAAACAAAACGGGGAGGCCCAAAGGCCTCCCCGCTCATACCCTGCCCCGGTTACAAGCTCGGGAAGGCAAACTGCGATGCTTCATGACTCTTGCGCTGCGGCCAGCGCTGAGTAATGGCTTTACGACGGGTATAGAAGCGCACACCGTCCGGGCCATAGGCATGCAGGTCGCCAAACAGCGAACGCTTCCAGCCGCCGAAGCTGTGATATGCAACAGGTACCGGCAGCGGCACGTTGACACCGACCATGCCCACTTCGATCTCGTCGCAGAACAGCCGAGCCGCTTCGCCGTCACGGGTAAATATGCAGGTGCCGTTGCCATACTCGTGATCGTTGATCAGCTGCATGGCCTGCTCCAGGCTGTCGACGCGCACTACACACAGCACCGGGCCGAAGATCTCTTCTTTATAGATGCGCATTTCTGGCGAGACATTGTCGAACAGCGTGCCGCCGACAAAGTAGCCATCCTCGCAGCCTGCAACACGCAGGTCACGACCATCGACCACCAGCTTGGCACCCGAGGCAACGCCGTCATCTATATAGCCAAGTACCTTGTCGCGCGCCGCAGCAGTTACCAGCGGCCCCATGTCCAGGCCACAAGAAGTGCCAGCACCGATCTTCAGCGCGCGGATCTGCGGTTCAAGCTTGGCGATCAGCGCATCCGCTGCCTGGTCACCCACGCATACTGCGACGGAAATGGCCATGCAGCGCTCGCCGCAAGAACCATACGCCGCGCCCATCAGCGCGCTGACCGCGTTATCCAGGTCGGCATCCGGCATCACCACCGCATGGTTCTTGGCGCCGCCCAGAGCCTGTACACGTTTGCCGCGCTTGGTGCCTTCGGCATAGATGTATTCGGCAATCGGCGTCGAGCCAACAAAACTCAGGGCTTTCACCTCTGGCGCTTCGATCAGCGCATCGACCGCTTCCTTGTCACCATGCACCACGTTGAGGATGCCCTTGGGCAGGCCAGCTTCGAGCAGCAGCTGGGCGATATACAGCGTCGAGCTTGGATCACGCTCGGACGGCTTGAGGATAAACGCGTTGCCACAGGCGATCGCCAGCGGGTACATCCACAGCGGGACCATCGCCGGGAAGTTGAACGGGGTGATACCGGCAACCACGCCCAATGGCTGGAAGTCCGACCAGGCATCGATGTTCGGGCCGACGTTGCGGCTGTACTCGCCTTTGAGCACTTCCGGGGCGGCACAAGCGAACTCGACGTTCTCGATACCGCGCTTGAGTTCGCCGGCAGCGTCTTCCAGGGTCTTGCCATGCTCTTCGCTGATCATCTGCGCAATCTTGGCTTCATTCTGCTCAAGCAACTGCTTGAAGCGGAACATCACCTGGGCGCGCTTGGCCGGCGGGGTGTTGCGCCAGGCCGGGAAGGCCGCCTTGGCCGCGTCGATCGCCTCTTGCACGGTGGCACGGCTGGCCAGTTCGACCTTGCGTACTGCCTGGCCAGTAGACGGGTTGAAGACATCGGCGGTGCGCTCGCCCTTGGAAACCAGTTCGCCGTTGATCAGGTGCTGAACAATGCTCATGCATAACTCCAGAAACAGGAAGGAAGGATCAGGCGTGCCTGTGCACGCCTGCCGTCAAAATCAGGCAGATCAATCGATCTGGTTAAGGGTCTCGCCCACCGCGTCGAACAGGCGGTCGAGTTCCTGCGGCTGGGTGTTGAAGGTCGGGCCGAACTGCAGGGTGTCGCCGCCGTAGCGCACGTAGAAGCCTTTTTGCCACAGCTTCATCGCCACTTCGTAAGGACGCACGATGGCATCGCCGTCACGTGCCGCGATCTGGATCGCGCCGGCCAGGCCGTAGTTACGGATGTCGACGATATTCTTGGTGCCTTTGACGCCGTGCAGCAGGTTCTCGAAGTGCGGCGCCAGCTCAGCGGCCGACTGCACCAGGTTCTCTTTCTGCAGCAGGTCCAGCGCCGCGATGCCGGCAGCGCACGCCACCGGGTGCGCCGAGTAGGTGTAGCCGTGGGGGAATTCCACAGCGTACTCAGGCGTCGGCTGATTCATGAAGGTGTGGTAGATCTCGCTGCTGGCAACCACTGCACCGAGCGGGATGGCGCCGTTGGTGACTTGCTTGGCGATGCACATCAAGTCCGGGGTGACGCCGAACGCTTCGGCACCGGTCATGGCGCCCATGCGGCCGAAACCGGTGATCACTTCGTCGAAGATCAGCAGAATATTGTGCTGGGTGCAGATTTCACGCAGGCGCTTGAGGTACCCCTTCGGCGGCGGCAATACACCCGCCGAGCCAGCCAGCGGCTCGACGATCACCGCAGCGATATTGGAGGCATCGTGCAGCTCGATCAGCTTGAGCATCTCGTCGGCCAGGGCGATCCCGCCCTCTTCCGGCAAGCCCTTGGTGAAGGCGTTGACCGGCAGCACGGTGTGCGGCAAGTGGTCGACATCGAGCAGCTGACCAAACATCTTGCGGTTGCCGTTGACGCCACCCAGGCTGGTACCGGCGATGTTCACCCCATGATAGCCACGGGCGCGACCGATCATCTTGGTCTTGGTCGCCTGGCCTTTCAGGCGCCAGTAGGCACGCACCATTTTCAGCGCGGTATCGGCGCACTCGGAGCCGGAGTTGGTAAAGAACACGTGATTCAGATCACCCGGGGTCAGCTGGGTAATCTTTTCAGCCAGCTGGAACGACAGCGGATGGCCGTACTGGAATGCCGGGGAGTAGTCGAGCACGCCAACCTGGCGCGCGACCGCTTCGCTGATTTCCTTGCGGGTATGCCCGGCACCGCAAGTCCACAGCCCAGACAGGGCATCGAAGATGCGCCGGCCCTTGTCGTCGACCAGATAGTTGCCATCGGCGGCAACGATCAGGCGCGGATCGCGCTGGAAATTACGGTTGGCGGTGTACGGCATCCAGTGCGCGTCCAGCTTGAGCTGGCTAGCGATACCGGAAGGCGCGGTTTCGGGCATGTTCATCGGGCGGTTCCTCGGCAAACGAATAGGCAACGATGGATGTTGTTGCAGCTAAATTGGCACGGAGATAAAGTCTAGAAAAGCCTACTTTTCAAATCTTCAGTTAGCAGTGGACTAAACTAATGAGCCGACGCCCCGATCCACTCGCGCAAGTCAGCGATTTTGACATCCGCCTGCTCAAGATCTACCGCAGTGTGGTCGAGTGCGGCGGTTTTTCGGCAGCGGAGAACGTGCTGGGCATCGGCCGCTCGGCGATCAGCCAGCAAATGAGCGACCTTGAGCAGCGCCTCGGCCTGCGCCTGTGCCAACGCGGCCGCGCCGGTTTTTCGCTGACCGAAGAAGGCCGCGACGTGTACCACTCGGCGCTGCAACTGCTGAGCGCCATCGAGACCTTTCGTACCGAGGTCAACGGCTTGCACCAACACCTGCGCGGCGAGCTTAATATCGGCCTGACCGACAACCTGGTGACACTGCCGCACATGCGCATCACCCATGCCCTGGCCGAGCTCAAGGACCGCGGCCCGGACGTGCGCATCCAGATCCGCATGATCGCCCCCAGCCAGGTCGAACAAGGCGTGCTCGATGGCAGCCTGCATGTTGGCGTGGTGCCGCAGGCCAGCCCGCTGTCGGGCCTGGAGTACCAGCCGCTGTACAGCGAGCGTTCGTTGCTCTACTGCGCCGTTGGCCACCCGCTGTTCTATGCCGACGACCACAAGATCGACGATGAGCGGCTCAACAGTCAGGATGCGATCGCGCCGACCTTCCGCCTGCCCGGTGAAATCCAGGCGCACTATCAGGCGCTGCACTGCACGGCGAGTGCGTCCGACCGCGAGGGCATGGCGTTCTTGATCCTGACCGGGCGTTACATCGGCTACCTGCCCGATCATTACGCCAGCACCTGGGTACAACAAGGCCGCCTGCGGGCCCTGAAACCTGCGCAGCGCCATTACGACCTGAGCCTGAATTGGGTGACACGCAAAGGCCGGCGGCCAAACCTGGTACTGGAAAGCTTCCTTGAAAGCCTTGCTGCCACACGCTAAAGGCTTGTCACTTCGGCACAGGCAGGTAATCTGTCGGACAATCCCGTTGCCTCAGCCCGTTCGGAACCGTCCATGACCCTAGAAGTCCCAGCGCATCGCCTCTCCGCCTCGGGCAAGCCCGCCGGCCGCATTCGCCAAAAGAACGAGCAGGCGATCATCCAGGCCGCCGAAGACGAGTTTGCCCGCCACGGTTTCAAGGGCACCAGCATGAATACCATCGCGCTCAAGGCCGGCTTGCCCAAGGCCAACCTGCACTACTACTTCACCAACAAGCTCGGCCTGTATATCGCCGTGCTGAGCAACATCATCGAGCTGTGGGACAGCACCTTCAACGCCCTGAGCGTTGATGATGACCCTGGCCAGGCGCTGAGCCAGTACCTGCGCACCAAGATGGAGTTCTCGCGGCGCAACCCGCAGGCCTCACGGATCTTCGCCATGGAAGTAATCAGCGGTGGTCAGTGTCTGACCGAATACTTCAGCGCCGATTACCGTGAGTGGTTCCGCGGCCGTGCCGCTGTGTTCCAGGCCTGGATCGACGCCGGCAAGATGGATCCGGTCGACCCGGTGCACTTGATCTTCCTGCTCTGGGGCAGCACCCAGCACTACGCCGACTTCGCCACTCAGATCTGCCAGGTTACCGGCCGCAGCCGCCTGACCAAGCAGGACATGGAAGACGCCAGTAACAATCTTATCCACATCATTCTCAAAGGTTGCGGCATCCAACTGCCCGCCTGACCCGGACTTATGCCATCTACCCTGCTCGACCTCTGCGAGTTTCGCGAAGAGATCCGCAAGAGCCGCTTCATCACCCTCGCCGGCCCGATCAACAGCCCTGCCGAAGCGCAGAGTTTCATCGAGCGCCACAGCGACCTCGCCGCCACCCACAACTGCTGGGCCTGGAAAATCGGCGGGCAATACCGCAGCAATGACGACGGCGAACCCGGCGGCACCGCCGGCCGGCCGATCCTCGCCGCGATCGAGGCGCAGGACTGCGATCAGGTGGTGGTACTGGTGATCCGCTGGTACGGCGGTATCCAGATAGGCACCGGCGGCCTCGCCCGCGCCTATGGCGGCGGCGCCAACAAATGCCTGCAACAGGCGCCCAAGCGTCTGTTGGTGCAGCGCAGCGAATACACCTGCAGCTGCAGTTTCAGCGAATTGGCCTTGGTCAAACTGCGTCTGGCTGACGTTGACGGGCTGGTCCTGGATGAACAGTTCACTGCCAATGGTGTAGATCTGCGGCTGGCTATCGGGCCCAGCCATCTGCCGGCACTGCAGCAGCAACTGGCCGACCTGAGCCGCGGCAGAATTGTCCTCAGCGCGTAACGCTGAAACATTACTCACAACTACTGTGCGCCTGCCTGTGGATAAGCTTGGGGCAGTCCGACCCAGGCCACGAATTACAAGGCGCGCAGAGCATTGATCATATTTTGATCACAGTTTCGTCACAGCGCTGAAAAGCTCCGCATTACAGTAAGTTATCCCCAGCCTGCAATGACAATACGCCCGCCGGCAGGCAAAACCTGGCCCGCCCGCTTGCGCACAAATACTGTGGAGCAGCCTGTGGATAAACCGTTAGCCACTGGCTCCGGCCCTGACGGCGCAAGGCCCGCAGCCTGCTGATCATTTTTTGCACAACCGTGCATCGGCTGCCACACGCTGGCAAACTGCAGCGACTACGCTGGCAGCTCTGGTGATGGCTGCCCGGCACGCGCTACCTCTGAAGGAGTACAGGAATG
The DNA here is from genome assembly GCF_052850745.1 of Pseudomonas sp. 1121_17. NCBI lineage: Bacteria > Pseudomonadati > Pseudomonadota > Gammaproteobacteria > Pseudomonadales > Pseudomonadaceae > Pseudomonas > Pseudomonas sp. 1121_17. The sequence goes on along the minus strand of NZ_VXCX01000008.1, from coordinate 225,680 downwards.
ACCGCAACCAAGACCGCCCTGATCATTGGCGCCTCACGAGGCCTGGGCCTTGGCCTGGTGCAGCGCCTGCACGAAGATGGCTGGAAGGTAATCGCCACCGTACGCGACAAGGCCAACCCGGGCGACCTGGGCAGCATTGTCGGCGTGCACATCGAAACGCTCGAGATCAACAACACCGCCCAACTCGACAGCCTCAAGCAGCGCCTGCATGGCGAGACGCTGGATCTGCTGTTCGTCAACGCTGGCGTCATGGGGCCACTGCCGCAGGATCTGGAAGCGGTCAGCGAAGAGCAGATCGGCGCCTTGTTCATGACCAATGCCGTGGCGCCGATCCGAATCGCCCGCCGCCTGGCCGGGCAACTGCGCGAAGGCAGCGGCGTGCTGGCCTTCATGAGTTCGGTACTGGGTAGCGTGAGCATCCCTGATGGCGGCGAGATTCCGTTGTACAAGGCCAGCAAGGCCGCCTTGAACTCGATGATCAACAGCTACGTCGGCGAACTGCAGCGCCCCGACCTCGCCGTGCTGGCCATGCACCCGGGCTGGGTGAAAACTGCAATGGGCGGAGAAAACGCTGAAATCGACGTGTTCACCAGTACCAGCGGCATGCTCAAGCAGATCAAGGCGCACAGCGGCAATGGCGGCCTGCGCTTCATCAATTACAAGGGCGAACCATTGGTCTGGTGAATTGAAAGCTGCGGGGCGAGGCAGTAGACTCGACGCCTCGCCCCCGCGGCGAACCTGGATCAGCAGACAGGGCAAAACTGAGCTGGCTTACCTGAACCCACTTTCAGAGGAGCCGGCACCATGCCTGCGACCCGTACCTGGTTGAAATCCCCCCTTGCCATCTTCACCGCCAACGACAGCGACGCGCGCGGCGGGCTGGTTATCGAAGACGGCAAAATCGTGCAACTGCTGGCCCTGGGCGAAAGCCCTAGCATCCCTTGCTCACAGGTGTTCGACGCCCGCGAGCACGTGATCCTGCCTGGTCTGATCAACACCCATCATCACTTCTATCAAACCCTGACCCGCGCCTGGGCGCCGGTGGTCAATCAGCCGCTGTTCCCCTGGCTGAAGACTTTATATCCGGTCTGGGCACGCCTGACTCCGGCCAAGCTCGAGCTGGCCAGTAAAGTGGCCTTGGCCGAGCTGCTGCTGTCGGGCTGCACCACCGCCGCCGACCACCACTACCTGTTCCCGCAGGGCCTGGACAACGCCATTGATGTACAGGTCGAAGCAGTCCGCGGGCTGGGCATGCGCGCCATGCTGACCCGCGGCTCGATGAGCCTGGGCGAAGACGACGGGGGCCTGCCACCGCAGCAGACCGTGCAACAGGGCGAGGTGATCCTGGCCGACAGCCAGCGACTTATCCACAGCTACCACGAACGTGGCGAAGGCGCGCAGATCCAGATCGCCCTGGCGCCCTGCTCACCGTTCTCGGTAACCCCGGAAATCATGCGCGCCAGTGCCGAATTGGCCGCAGAGTTGGACGTGCGCCTGCACACCCACCTGGCCGAAACCCTTGATGAAGAGGAGTTCTGCCTGCAGCGCTTTGGCCTGCGTACCGTGGATTACCTGGACAGCGTCGGCTGGCTGGGCCCGCGCACCTGGCTGGCGCACGGCATCCACTTCAACCCCGACGAAATCGCCCGCCTCGGCGCTGCCGGTACCGGCATCTGCCATTGCCCAAGCTCGAATATGCGTCTTGCTTCGGGGATTGCACCCACGGTGGATCTGGAAGCTGCCGGCGCCACGGTTGGCCTCGGCGTCGATGGTTCGGCCTCCAACGATGCCTCGAACATGATCCTCGAAGCGCGTCAGGCGCTGTATCTGCAACGGCTGCGGTATGGCGCCGAACAGATCACCCCGGAGCGCGCCCTGGGCTGGGCCACCCGTGGCTCGGCGCACTTGCTGGGGCGCAGCGACATTGGCCAGCTGGCGGTTGGCAAACAGGCTGACCTGGCCCTGTTCAAGCTCGACGAGCTGCGCTTCTCTGGCAGCCATGATCCGCTGTCGGCACTGCTGCTGTGCGGCGCCGACCGTGCCGATCGGGTCATGATCGGCGGCAAATGGCGCGTGATTGACGGCCAAATCGAAGGCCTCGACGTCAAAGGCCTGATCGCCGACCACCGCCAGGCCGCAGCGCAGCTGATCGCCGGTTGATATGCGCAGGCCAGGCCGGGCGCATTGCCCGGCCTGGCCCTGTAGAATGGCGACAACCGTTCCTGATCGAGATCACACACATGTACGACTGGCTGAACGCCTTGCCCAAGGCGGAACTGCACATGCACCTGGAAGGCTCGCTCGAGCCCGAGCTGCTGTTCGCCCTGGCCGAACGCAACAAGATCGCCCTGCCCTGGGCGGATGTAGAAACCCTGCGCGGCGCCTATGCCTTCAACAACCTGCAGGAGTTTCTCGACCTCTATTACCAGGGCGCCGATGTCCTGCGTACCGAGCAGGACTTCTACGACCTGACCTGGGCCTACCTGCAACGCTGCAAGGCGCAGAACGTTATTCACACCGAACCGTTCTTCGACCCGCAGACCCACACTGACCGGGGCATCCCCTTCGAAGTGGTCATGGCCGGCCTGAGCAAAGCACTGAAGGATGGCCGTGAGCAACTGGGCATCAGCAGCGGGCTGATCCTCAGCTTCCTGCGCCACCTCAGCGAAGAAGAAGCGCAAAAAACCCTAGACCAGGCGCTGCCGTTCCGCGATGCATTCATTGCCGTGGGCCTCGACAGCTCGGAGAAAGGCCATCCGCCGAGCAAGTTCCAGCGCGTATTCGAGCGCGCCCGCAGCGAAGGCTTTGACGCAGTAGCCCACGCCGGCGAAGAAGGCCCGCCCGAGTACATATGGGAAGCCCTCGACCTGCTCAAGATCAAGCGCATCGACCATGGTGTACGCGCCATCGAAGATGAGCGGCTGATGCAGCGCATCATCGATGAGCAGATCCCGCTGACGGTGTGCCCGCTATCCAATACCAAACTCTGTGTATTCGAACACATGGGCCAGCACAACATCCTCGAGATGCTCGAGCGTGGCGTCAAAGTCACGGTCAACTCCGACGACCCGGCCTACTTCGGCGGTTATGTCACCGAGAACTTCCACGCGCTACACACCCACCTGGGCATGACCGAAGATCAAGCTCGGCGCCTGGCGCAGAACAGCCTGGACGCTCGCCTGGCCTGACCGGCAACGGTCGCCGGCAGCTCAACCGACCAGCAAGGACGGCTCTGCGCGAGCGATACGATTGATCTGCTGGATACCCAGCGGTGATATCTGCAGCCCGCGCGCACCGTCCTGTTCCTGCAGCCAGCCCGACTGCAGGAACAACGTCAGCAAGGCCTGCCCCAGGCTTCCGCCCAGATGCGGCCCCTGATCGCTCCACTCATTGCAGTGACAGATCACACAGTTGCTCAGGGGCCGCTGTGCCAAGGCCTCGATGTACACGCCGACATTGGCCAACTGCGTGCGACCTGCAAAACTTACCCGCAGCTCACCGTCGTACCCCTCCAGCCAGCCGGCAGTGACCATTCGTTGCAGCAATTCAGCCGCCAGCTCACCGCCCATATGCCCATTGCACAGGCGCGCACGGCGCATCGACAGCGGCACCTGCAGCGGTTTGACCTGAGTTACCCGCGGGCGCAACTCATTCAGATGCAGGCTGGCCAACGCCTCGATCGCCGCCCCCACAGCAGGCGTCGCCAGACGGAAATAGCGTTTGCGGCCACGGGCTTCCAGCCGCAGCAAGCCTGCCGAGGAGAGCAGGGACAAATGCGCACACGCTGAAGACGAACTCACGCCGGTCATCACCGCCAGCTCGTCGGCAGGGCGGGGCGTGCCATCGATCAACGCCCACAACATGGCGCTGCGCTTGGGATCGGCCATCAGGCTGGCGATCTGGCTGATACTGCTGACTGCTTTCATAAGGTAACTCCCTGCTGAATCATGTCTGGGTCCATTGGCCAAACACGCCAGCGCGCCGACCTGCTTACGGTCTTGGCATAGCATTCCCTGGCAGGGAAGTCCCTCTCGCTGACGCTGGCTGCTGGGGCCAGTATAAGCCGGGCAAAGTCCCGCGATAGCGCTTCCCGGTTCCTCTACAGACGGGACAAGGCGGTGGGTGGGGCGACCCTCGACGCATTCCCCAGCAGGGCAGACCTGGCCGGCCAGAACCACCCAGCAGGCGCGAGCCTGTCTGGCCAAGGCCAAAAGCGCCCTTAACGCGAGATGAAAAGAGAAATATCCTCAGACGCTGCCGACATCGCCTTTCCGCAAATATGGCAAACAGAAGCGAAGGATCCACTGGGATTGCGCCTCAGCACAACTAGACAGGGCTTGTGGGAAAGGTCCACAGGCTACCGTCAGTCCGGAGCGAGCCAAGGATTGGTGGCGCCTGGGGGCAGTAGCGCTAGACTGAATCGGCACCTGTTCTGTGGAGGTATGCGATGAAGATCGTCGTCAGTAGATCTGACCGTCACCCCAACTGCCCGTGGCAGGTTCGGCTCGACCAGCACGTGGTGAGCTTTCGCAGTGAGAGTGAAGCGCGGGCCTTTGTCGCAACACTGCAGAAGCGCCTGCAGGCCCCTCACTCGTTCAGCCTTGACGCCTGGCCTGCAAGCGCCGAGTCAGCGTCGCGACACTGACCACCAGAGCCCCGCACAGGCTGATCACCATGGCCATTGGTACCGCACTGCCATCATGCAGCAAGCTGACCAGCGCCGCCGAGCCAGCGGCAACGCTGAACTGCAGGCAGCCCATCAATGCCGACGCGCTGCCTGCGCGTTGGCCCTGACCGCTCATGGCCAACGCCGAGGCGTTGGGGATGATGCAGCCCAGGCTGGCGATGCACACGAACAACGGCAACAACAGGGGCCACAATTGCGTCGGCCGCAACGCCGCCACGCCGAGCAGGGTCAGCGCCGCCGCCAGGTACAACCACACTGCTCGCCCCAGCAATACTGCCGGGCCGCGCTTGGCCAACAAGCGTGCATTGACCTGTGCAATCAGAATGAAACCCGCTGCGTTGGCACCGAACAGCCAGCCGTAATGCTCTGTCGGTACCCCGTACAGCTTGATGAACACGAACGGCGAGCCGGCGATGTAGGCAAACATGCCGGCAATGGCGGTGCCGCCAGTCAACGCGTGGCCGATAAACACTCGGTCAGCAAACAGCCGCAGGTATTGGCGAAACGCCCCTGACAGCGGCTGGCGCGGCATATCCGCCGGCATGCTCTCGGGCAAGCCGAAGCTGATCGCCAGCAGGCAGCCTGCGCTGAACAGGCTCAAGGCCAGGAAGATCGACTGCCAGCCAGCCAGGTTGACCAATACCCCGCCAAGCATTGGCGCAAGAATCGGCGCCAGGCCCATCACCAGCATCAATTGCGAGAAGACCTTGGCCGAGGCAACCGGGTCGCACTTGTCGCTGACAATCGCCCGTGACAGCACCATCCCCGCGCAGCCACCCAAGGCCTGGACGAAGCGCGCGACAATCAATGTATCCAGATTGGGCGCATAAGCGCAGGCCAGTGAGGCCAGGGTGAACAAGGTCACCCCGAACAGCAGCGGGATGCGCCGACCAAAGCGATCGGCTACCGGGCCGTAGGCCAACTGGCCCAGCGAAAGGCCAAGGAAGTACGCAGCCAGGGTAGTCTGGATGTGTTTTTCGTCAGTCAGAAAGGCCTGGGCCATGGCCGGGAATGCTGGCAGGTAAAAGTCGATCGCCAGCGGCCCGAACGCACTCAAGGCGCCGAGAATCAGCACGTAACGCAGGTTCATCAGGAATCCATTAGCAGGCTAAGCAAGCTGCCAAGTCTAACTGCAAAGGCGGATTCTGGCGAAAACCTTTGTGACAATTCCCTGCCCAGAAGCGGCACCGGTGACATTCAGCAGCATGCTCGATCACCGCCACCGCAACACTCCAGCGTCGTCAGGCCGATTGCGCCTCGTAGCCTTCCTCACGAATGGCGGCAAGAATCTGCTCGCTGGACAACTGGCTGTCGACAGTCACTTGCCTGGCAGCCAGATCCACCTTCACCTCGGCCTTGGCATCCTGCCCCTGTACTGCCGCAGTCACTGCTTTGACACAGTGGCCACAGGTCATGCCTTGTACATTGAATACTTGCATTGGTCAGTCTCCTTCGTGGGTTTGCCACAGTTTCAAGCTTGCCATCGGGTCAAGGTCAAGTTATGCCGTCATCGGCCGGACTGGCAATCCGCGCCTGGCTCAGCCAAGCTGCGCCTTTGACGGTTTATGAAGCAGGAGATTGTTCATGATCAGGCCAGCACTGAGCCTTGTCGGCTTGCTCGCCGCTTTGACCGTGGTGCCTGCGGCCAGCGCCGCTGGCAACTCGGACTACAGCGTGCTGATTATTTCGCGCGAGCGGCTCGAGGTGGCGACCACCTGCGAGATCGGCGTGTACCTCAATGACCAGCTGTCCGGGCGCGTGTTCCAGGAACAATCGACCTCGTTCAACCTGCCGCCCGGCCCGGTGGATATCCGCTTGCGCCTGTTACCGGGGCAAGCCCCCGGTTGCAACCCTGGCCTGGAGAACCAGCACAATCAGCGCCTGACCCTGCAGGCCGGACAGATCAACAAGTATCGCATCGCCATGGACCACAGCGGCCTGCACCTGACCCGAGCCAGCCTGGACTATTGACCTTGCCCCTGTGGCAGGGTTGATGCTGCAGGCCTGTCCAAGGAGGCCAGCCATGTCTGCATCTACTGTTTTTGACCTGCCCATCAGCGGCATGACCTGCGCCAGCTGCGCCGGGCGTGTCGAGCGCGCCCTGCGCAAGGTGCCCGGCGCGGCGCAGGTGAGCGTCAACCTGGCAACCGAGACCGCCCGTGTCGAAGCTCCAGCGCAAGCCCTGCCTGCGCTGGTCGAGGCTGTACGTCAGGCCGGCTACGAGGCATCCATGCCGGATGCCGCTGCTCCCGACCCTGATGATGCCCAGCGCCATTTGCGCAATGAGCGCCTGGCCGTGACCGCTGCGGTGCTGCTGGCGCTGCCACTGGTGTTGCCGATGCTCCTGCAGCCGTTCGGCGTGCACTGGATGCTGCCGGCTTGGGCGCAGTTTGCCTTGGCTACGCCGGTGCAGTTCATCCTCGGTGCACGTTTTTACAGAGCGGCCTGGAAAGCCGTGCGCGCAGCCGCCGGCAACATGGACCTGCTGGTTGCGCTCGGCACCAGTGCCGGTTACGGCCTGAGCCTGTATCAATGGGCCAATGCTCCGCTAGGGGTAGAGCCGCACCTGTACTTCGAGGCCTCGGCAGTGGTCATCGCCCTGGTGCTGCTCGGCAAATACCTCGAAAGCCGCGCCAAACGCCAGACCGCCAGCGCCATCCGCGCCCTCGAGGCGCTGCGCCCGGAGCGCGCCCTGCGCGTGCTCGATGGGCGTGAGGAGGATGTGCCGATCAGCCAACTGCGCCTGCACGACCTGGTCCGGGTCAAACCCGGCGAGCGCTTCCCGGTCGACGGCGAAGTCATCGAAGGCAGCAGCCACGCCGACGAGGCGCTGATCAGCGGCGAGAGCCTGCCGGTACCCAAGCACCCCGGCGACCCGGTCACCGGCGGCGCCATCAATGGCGAAGGCCAATTGCTGGTGCGCACCCTGGCACTCGGCACCGAAACGGTACTCGCGAGGATCATTCGCCTGGTCGAGGATGCCCAGGCGGCCAAGGCGCCGATTCAGAAACTGGTCGACCGGGTCAGCCAGGTGTTCGTCCCGGCGGTGCTGGTGATCGCTCTGATTACCCTGCTCGGCTGGTGGTGGTATGGCGCACCGCTGGAAACCGCCTTGATCAACGCCGTCGCCGTACTGGTAATTGCCTGCCCATGTGCGCTTGGCCTGGCGACGCCTGCAGCGATCATGGCCGGCACTGGCGTGGCCGCCCGCCACGGCATTCTGATCAAGGATGCCGAAGCGCTGGAGCGCGCCCACGCCGTCAACCGCGTGGTGTTCGACAAGACCGGTACGCTGACCTCAGGCAGCCCGCGCATTGTCCACAGCCTGGCCGCAGTTGCCGATGAAGCGCAACTGTTGCGTCTGGCCGGGGCACTGCAACAGGGCAGTGAGCACCCGCTGGCCAAAGCGGTACTCAGCGCCTGCAGCGAACACGGCCTGGACGTGCCGTCCGTCAGCGACAGCCAGTCACTGACCGGGCGCGGCATCGCCGGCGTGGTCGAGCAACGCCAGTTGGCCCTCGGCAACCGGCGTTTGCTTGAAGACAGCCAGCTGCAACCCGGCGAGCTTGCAGGCAAAGCGCACGCTTGGGAAGCAGAAGGCCGCACCTTGTCATGGCTGATCGAACGGGCGCCGCAGCCGCAGGTGCTCGGCCTGCTGGCCTTTGGCGACAGCCTCAAGCCCGGTGCCGCAGAGGCCGTGCGCAGTCTGCGCGCGCGTGGCGTCAGCAGCCACCTGCTGACCGGCGACAACCGCGGCAGTGCCAAGGTGGTTGCCGACGCGCTGGGCATCGAGGATGTCTACGCCGAAGTACTCCCGGCCGACAAAGCCGCTACCGTGGCCGTGCTCAAACGCGACGGCGTGGTGGCCATGGTCGGTGACGGCATCAACGACGCCCCGGCCCTGGCTGCCGCCGACATCGGTATCGCCATGGGCGGTGGCACCGATGTCGCCATGCAGGCCGCCGGCATTACTCTGATGCGCGGTGACCCGCGGCTGGTGCCGGCAGCCCTGGAAATCAGCCGCAAGACCTACGCCAAGATCCGCCAGAACCTGTTCTGGGCCTTCATCTACAACCTGGTCGGCATACCGTTGGCCGCGTTTGGCCTGCTCAACCCGGTTCTGGCAGGCGCGGCCATGGCCCTGTCGAGCGTCAGCGTCGTGAGCAATGCGCTGTGGCTGAAAACCTGGAAACCCGACAACGATCAGCAGGAGGCACCATGAATATCGGCCAGGCTGCCCGCCTCAGCGGGCTGAGCAGCAAGATGATCCGTTATTACGAGTCGATCGGCCTGCTCAAACCGGCGCAACGCAGCGACAGCGGCTATCGTCTCTACCAACAGCAGGACCTGCACAGCCTGGCCTTCATCAAGCGCTCACGCGATCTTGGCTTTTCTCTGGAGGAAGTCGCCAGGCTGCTGACTCTGTGGCAAGACCGTGAACGCGCCAGCGCCGATGTCAAAGCCCTGGCCAACGAGCACATCGCTGCGCTGAACACGCGCATCGAAGAGCTGGTCAGCCTGCGTGACACTCTCAGCCAGCTGGTTGCCGATTGCCACGGCGATGACCGCCCCGACTGCCCGATCCTCAAGGATCTGGCCAGCGGCAAAGCCTGTTGTAGCTAAGAGCACGCTGCCCTGCCCAGTTTTGGTATGCCGTATTAGCCCAATCACGACCGAATCGTCGCCAAATGCGACGTCGGCCAATAAATACAGGGATTTGACCTCTATAAATCACCCACGCTGCCGATGCCCTGAAGTGCCTGTTTCATGCGTCGATAAAAAATACTCCGGGAGCGTGGATGAACATCAAACAAAAACTGACTTGGGCGTTTGCGGTGATTGCCGGCTTGCCCATCGTCCTCGTAGCTACCCTGGTAGTGGTCAACCTGCGCGGCGAGGCCCGCGATGATTTTCTCGACAACAGCAGCCGAGAGATTCGCCAGGTCAGCAATGCGATGAACATCTTCTTCCAGGGCATCGACCAGAACGTCAACTACATGGCCGCGCAGCCAATGGTTGCCGCCACCGGCAGCGAGCTGAACAAGTACACCAGCGCCAACCCGTCCTACACCCTGGGCGAGCAAGACGCCAAGGTGCTCGACTTCTTCACCCGCCTGGCCGACGCCCACCCGGCATACGCCTACCTCTCCTACGGGGTCGCCGACGGCGGCTACGTCGGCTGGCCGGCCGGGCAGAAGTTCGTCAATTACGATCCGCGCCAGCGCCCTTGGTACCAATTGGCGATGGCCAACCCCGGCAAGACCATCCGCACCGGCGCCTACTACTGGGCCGCCGATGATGCCGTGCTGGTCAGCACCGTGCGTACGGTAACCAACCAGCTGGGCAACCCCGGCGGTGTGGTCAACATCGACGTCTCGCTGAACGGCCTCACCGAAATCGTCAAGAAGATCAAGCTGGGCGAAAGCGGCTACCTGATCCTCATGGAAAACAACGGCAACGTGATGGTCGACCCACGCGACGCCAGCCACAACTTCAAGCAACTGAGCAGCTTTGGCGGCGGCTACGCCGAGCTGGCCAAGGCCGGCAAGGGTTTGGTTGAAGTCGAGATCAATGGCGAGCGCTACATGGCCAACATCTACCCGGATGAAACCCTCGGTTGGACCTTCATTGGCCTGATCCAGGAAGGCGAAGTGATGCAGACCACCACCCGCCTGACCTGGCTGATCGGCACCATTGCGCTGGTCCTGGCCGCGTTGTTCGCAATCGTCGGTGCCGCGTTCGCCAAGCTCATCGTGCGCCCGATCAACAGCGTCAGCAGCGGCCTGGAAGACATCGCCCAAGGCGAAGGCGACCTGACCCGCAGCCTGGAAGTCCGCGGCCGCGACGAAACCGCGCAACTGGCCGGCTGGTTCAACCAGTTCCTCGGCGCGATTCGTAGCCTGATCCAGCATATCGGCGCTGCCGCTGGCAAGATTCTCAGCACCTCCAGCAGCTCGACGCGCGTCTCCAACGACATGGCCGAAGCGGCCGGGCGTCAGCGCGAAGCAGTGGACATGGTGTCTACCGCCTTCCACGAAATGGTCGCCACCGCCAACGAAGTCGCCCGTTCCTGCAGCCAGGCAGCGCAGTCGGCCGACAGCGGCCAGCAGCAGGCGCGCGAAGGTCAACAGCAGATCGACGCCGCGGTGCAGAGCGTTGATCGCCTGAGCCAGGAGATCGAGCAATCAGCCCAGTCGATCCAGCAACTGGAGCGTGACAGCAACGCGATCCAGTCGATTCTGGGCACCATCCGCTCGATTGCCGAGCAGACCAACCTGCTCGCCCTCAACGCCGCCATCGAAGCCGCCCGGGCCGGCGAGCAAGGCCGCGGCTTTGCTGTGGTAGCCGACGAAGTCCGCGCGCTGGCCAAGCGCACGGCCGACTCCACCGCCGAAATCGACGGCCTGCTCGGCAACCTCGCCAGTCGCACCGCTGAAGTTGCCCAGCAGATGCACGCCAGCCTGGATGTCTCGCAGCAGTCGGTCAGCCGGATTGGCCTGGCCCGCGACAGCTTTGGCCAGATCCGTGAGTCGGTCGACGTGATCCGCGACATGAACACGCAGATCGCCACCGCCGCCGAAGAGCAGCATCAGGTCGCGGAAGACATCAACCGGCACATCAGCCAGATCCACGGTGATGCGCAGTTGGTGGCAGAACTGGCCCAGGCCGCGCGGCAGGACTCGGAGAGCCTGGCCGGCCTGTCGAACGAGCTGGACAGCCTGGTCCGCCGCTTCCGTACCTGATCAGCCGGCCCGCGCCTGCTCTTGGCCAACCGCCGTCAGAGCAGGCGCAGCTCGCCTGGGGTCACGCCGAACATCTGCTTGAACGCGGCGATGTAAGCTGAGGTTGAGTCATAGCCACAGCCCAGCGCCGCTTCGGTGACACTCTCTCCGGCTTCCAGCAACGCCAGGGATGACAGCAGCCGCATGCGCTGACGCCATACCCGAAAGCTCAGGCCGGTCTCGCGCTGCAACAGGCGCATCACGGTCTTCTCCGAACAGCCCAACTGCAGCGCCCAGTCTTGCAGGGTCTGCGCCTGATCCGGCGCGGCAATCAACTGGTTGCACAAGCGCAGCAGACCCGGATGCCGCGGCAGCGGCAAACTGAAGCCGACTTCCGGCAGCCCGCGTAACTGATCGAGCAGCACCGCAACCAAGCGCGCCTCTGCGCTATCTTCCTCTGGATAATGCGCAGGCAGCAGGCAGAACTGCTTGATCAGCTCGCGCGCCAGGGGCGTGACCTCAAGTACCCGGCATTGCTCGCTGGCCCACGGGCAGGCATCGCGGCGCACATACAGGCTGCGCATTTCGGCTTGCATCGAGGTGGCGACATCGTGCTCGAGGTCAGCCGGGATCCACACGCCCCACTGCGGCGGGGCGAAGTAGCTGCCGTCGCTGGTATAGACGCTCAAGACTCCACTGATGGCGTAGGAAAACTGCACCCAGTCATGCCGATGGCGAGTGGTCCATGAGCCGGCGCCGAGGCTCTCGGCGCGGGCATAGACGGGGCGTGGCAGGCGCTCCAGCGTAGGGATGGGGCGCGGGGCAGTCAGTTGTCCGTTGCTCGGCATGGCGTCGATCTAGTTGTTCTGATCAGACAAGCCTAACAGGTTTGCCCGAGCAGCCAGCCCAGGCTCAACGCTCGACGATCATGGTCACGCCCTGCCCGCCCGCCGCGCAGATCGAAATCAAACCGCGGCCCTTGCCGGCCGTTGCCAGAAGCTTGGCCATGTTCGCCAGCACCCGACCACCGGTCGCGGCAAACGGATGCCCCGCTGCCAGCGAACTGCCTTTGACGTTCAACTTGCTGCGGTCGATTGGCCCCAGCGCTGCATCCAGCCCCAGCCGCGTGCGGCAATACTCGTCATCTTCCCAGGCTTTGAGCGTGCACAGCACCTGGGCGGCAAACGCCTCGTGGATTTCGTAGTAGTCAAAGTCCTGCAAGCTCAGGCCATTGCGCGCCAGTAGACGCGGCACCGCATACACCGGCGCCATCAGCAGGCCTTCCTGACCTTTGACGAAGTCCACCGCCGCGCTCTCGCCATCGACCACATAGGCCAGCACCGACAGGCCTTGCTCGGCTGCCCATTGCTCGCTGCCCAGCAGCACCAGCGAGGCGCCGTCGGTCAACGGCGTCGAGTTGCCGGCAGTGAGCGTGCCGAGGCCGCTGCGATCGAACGCAGGCTTCAATTTGGCCAACTGGTCCAGGTTCAGCTCCGGACGCAGATTGTTGTCGCGGCTCAAGCCCAGGTAGGGCGTGAGCAAGTCATCGTGCCAGCCCTCGGCGTAAGCTGCAGCCAGCTTCTGGTGGCTGTGCAGAGCCAATTCGTCCTGGGCCTCGCGGCTGATCTGCCAGGTCTGCGCCATGCGCTCGCAATGCTCACCCATCGACAACCCAGTACGCGGCTCGCCAATGCTCGGCAAGGCCGGTTTGAGGTCGGCCGGGCGCAATTGCAGAAACGGTTTCAGGCGCTCGGCCAGATTTTTGCCACGCCCGGCCTGCAGGAGAATTCGCCGCAAGCCTTCACTGACCGCGATCGGCGCATCCGAGGTGGTGTCGACGCCACCGGCAATGCCACTGTCGATCTGCCCAAGGGCAATCTTGTTGGCCACCAACAAAGCAGCCTCAAGGCCGGTACCACAGGCCTGCTGAATATCGTAGGCCGGAGTTTGCGCCGACAAGCGTGAGCCGAGCACACATTCGCGGGTCAGGTTCATGTCGCGTGAATGCTTGAGCACCGCCCCGGCGACTACTTCACCCAGGCGCAGCCCGTGCAGACGGTAGCGCTCAAGCAGGCCTTCGAGGGCAGCGGTTAGCATCGCCTGGTTGCTGGCCTTGGCGTAGGCGCCATTGGAGCGGGCGAACGGGATTCGATTGCTGCCCAGAATTGCGACCCGGCGAGATGAACGCATGCGGTTATTCCTCCTGAAACAATTTGATCCGTACAGACTAGGTGTTTTTAACCCGGTCGAACGACCGTTACATAAACTTGGTCCACACTTGCATGCTTGCCTTACGGGAGACCCGCAATGACTGACCGCTACCTCGGCTTCGCCAACTCCAACCTGGGCCGTCGCCTGGTCGACGCCCTCGGCCTGCCGCAACCAGCACCGCTGGAGCGTTGGAGCGCTGGCCGCCTGCGCCCGGTCGAGGGCGCGCTGGTGTTGGGCGGCGGGCCGCTGGCCAATCGGGTCGAAACCATTGCCGCTCGGCTCACCGACGAACTCTACAGCTTTGCCGGCGATGGGCTGCAAGCGCAGCCTTGGGTAGCGGGCCTGGGGCCCAAGCTCAAGGCTGTGGTGTTCGACGCCAGCCATTTGTCCGACAGCGATCAGCTCTGCCAGTTGCGCGAGTTTTTCCAGCCGCTGCTGCGCAGCCTGGCGCCAAGTGCCCATGTCGTCATCCTAGGGCGCGCTCCGGAGAGCCTCAGCGATCCGCTGGCCAGCGTCGCCCAACGCGCGCTGGAAGGCTTCAGCCGCTCGCTGGGCAAAGAGCTGCGCAACGGCGCCACCGCGCAGTTGCTGTATGTCAGCGAAGAGGCCGACGAGCAGCTGGAAGGCGCATTGCGCTTCTTTCTGTCTCCCAAGAGCGCCTTTATTTCTGGCCAGGTGTTGCGCCTGCAAGGCTGCGCCAGCCAGGTACAGGACTGGACCCGCCCGCTGGCCGGGCGCCGCGCCTTGGTCACCGGCGCTGCCCGTGGGATCGGCGCGGCCATTGCGCAAACCCTCGCTCGAGATGGCGCCGAGGTGATCCTGCTCGACGTGCCGCAGGCCCGCCAGGACCTCGAAGCACTCGCGGCACGCCTGGGTGGCCGCGCACTGGCGCTGGATATCTGTGCCAGTGATGCCGCCGAGCAACTGCTGGCAGGCTTGCCCGAAGGTATCGACATCGTCGTGCACAACGCTGGCATCACCCGCGACAAGACCCTGGCCAACATGACCCCGGATTACTGGGACGCAGTCATGGCAGTCAACCTCAAGGCCCCGCAGGTGCTGACCCAGGCGCTGCTGGACGCCGGCGCGCTCGGCGACAACGCACGGATCATCCTGCTCGCCTCGGTCAGCGGCATCGCCGGCAACCGCGGCCAGTCCAACTACGCCGCCAGCAAGGCCGGCTTGATCGGCCTGGCCCAGGCCTGGGCACCTATCCTGGCCAGCCGGGGCGCCAGCATCAATGCCGTAGCACCCGGGTTTATTGAAACGCACATGACCGCATCGATGCCGATGGGCCTGCGCGAGGCTGGCCGGCGCCTGAGTTCGCTGGGCCAGGGCGGGCGCCCGGAAGACGTTGCCGAAGCGGTTGCCTGGCTCAGTCAGCCCGGTTCCGGCGCAGTCACCGGCCAGGCCCTGCGGGTATGTGGCCAGGCCTTGATGGGAGCATGAGCATGACGCGCCAATGGCAAGACCTGCACAGCCCCGATTCCAGCGCCAGCCTGTACTTACGGGCCTTGAGCAAACGCAAGATCAGCGGCGACCAGTTACCCACCAGCGGCTTGCGCTGCCGGTTGCGGGTGCAGCCTGACAATCTCACGGCCTATCGCCGGCTGTGTCACTTCACCGACAACGGCCGTTTGCCGGCCACCTATCCGCATGTAATGGCCTTTACCCTGCAACTGCAACTGCTGACTGCGGCAGACTTCCCCTTCCCGCTGCTGGGGCTGGTTCACCTGCACAACAGCATTCAGGTACAGCGCCCGCTCGGCGGCATCGACGGGCTGCACTTCGCGGTCTATGCCGACAACCTGCAGCCTCACCCCAAGGGCGGCACCTTCGAATTGATCACCGAAGCCGAAGACGGCCTCGGCCTGCTCTGGCGCGAAACCAGCCGCATGCTGGTGCGCGGCCTCAAGCTTGAAGCAGCGGCCAGTGAGCCGGTCGAGGCCGAGCCCGCCAGGGAGCTGGCCGAGGT
Source organism: Pseudomonas sp. 1121_17 (assembly GCF_052850745.1). Taxonomy (NCBI): domain Bacteria; kingdom Pseudomonadati; phylum Pseudomonadota; class Gammaproteobacteria; order Pseudomonadales; family Pseudomonadaceae; genus Pseudomonas; species Pseudomonas sp. 1121_17. Next base: position 210,085 of record NZ_VXCX01000008.1, on the reverse strand, counting down.
CACCCGCTGGTACGCCGACAGCGATATCGGCCGGCGCTACGCCAAGGTCTGTGGCGACTACAACCCGATCCACCTGAGTGCGCCAACCGCCAAGCTGTTCGGCTTCCCCAAGGCGATCGCCCATGGCATGTGGAGCAAGGCCATGGCCATGGCTGCGCTGTCCGGGCACCTGCCGGCGGCCGGCTATGTGTTCGAAGTGGATTTTCTCAAGCCGGTGCGCTTGCCGTCGGAGGTAGTGCTCAGCGCCAGTGCTGCCGGCGCGCAAGGCGAGCTGCGCCTGGATGGCCACGCTGACCTGCTGCACATGCTGGGCCGCTGGCAGCCGATTGCGCCGAACTGATCGGCAAACTTGCTTTACGTCGGGGCTGGCCGGAAGCTATGCGCCATTAGGAGAGCCCCGATGAACTTGCAAGAACTGACCACACGTCTGCACCAGATCCGCGACAACAACGACTGGCGCGGCTTTCACAGTCCGAAAAACCTGGCCATGGCCGCCAGCGTGGAAATGGCCGAGCTGGTCGAAATCTTCCAGTGGCTGACCGAAGACCAGTCGCGCCAGCTGGCCCCCGAGCAACTCGCCCATGCCGGCCAAGAGGTCGGCGACGTGGTCCTCTATCTGCTGTTGCTGTGCAGCGAGCTAGGCCTGGACATGGAGCAGGTGGTGCGGGCCAAGCTGGCCGACAGCGAAAGGCGCTTCGCTCGATGAACGACCGTCATTTCGATCACCTGGCCACGCGCTTCGCAGAAAAAATCTACGGCGGTGCCAAAGGTGCCATCCGCTTGGCTGTGCTACAAGCCGACCTCGCCGAAGCCTTGCCCGATCGCCCGCTGCGTATTCTCGACATCGGCGCCGGCCTTGGCCACATGGCGCTGTGGCTGGCCGAGCGCGGGCATCAAGTGACCCTCGCCGAGCCGGCGGCACCGATGCTCGATGGCGCCAGGGCCCGCTTTGCCGAAGCCGGGCAGACCGCGACTTTCATCCAGGCCCCCTGGCAAGATCTGCTGGGCCAGTTAACCGAGCCTTATGACCTGGTGCTGTGCCATGCCGTGCTCGAGTGGTTGGCCGAACCCGAGACCATTCTGCCGGTGCTGCATCAACTGACGGCGCCGGGTGGCTGGCTGTCGCTGGCATTCTACAACCGCGATGCACTGGTTTACCGCAACCTGCTCAAGGGCCATTTCCGCAAGCTGCGCAGCAATCACCTGGCCGGCGAGAAGCAAAGCCTGACCCCGCAGAAGCCACTTGATCCGCGCGAACTGCGAGCGCAACTTGAAGGCCTGTGGGCGGTCGAAACTGAAAGCGGCGTCCGTGTGTTCCACGACTACATGCCCAAAGACTTCCAGGACAAGGCCGAGCTGCTCGACCTGCTCGAGATGGAGCTGGCTCACCGCCGCCACCCAAGCTTCGCCGGCCTGGGCCGCTACCTGCATTGGGTCTGCCGCCCGCTCTGACTGCACCGCGCCAGGAGGAACCATGCTCAACCGTCTCGTCTGCCTGGCCCTGCTTCCCTTCGCCCTGGCAGCGTGCCAGGGCAGCAACCCGTATGTGGCCAGCGGCAAGCCGATCCCGCCCGCCCCGGCCAGTGCCGCGACCACCTTTGATCGCAGCGCCTACCCAAGCGCGCCACGCGACTACGGCCGCTACCGCAGCTGGGGCTGGCGCAATGGTCAGTTGCCCAGCGGCACAGCCAACGCCGACCCCGCGCAACTGGCCGATGCCGTCAGCGGCGCGCTCGATCAACACGGGCTGCGTCCGGCGCACAATGGCCAGGCGGATCTGTTGGTCAGCGCTGACCTTCGCCTGGAGCGACGCCTGCGCCAGGTCCGGGATTACGACTACGATCCTTACTACGGTGGCGCACCGTATGGTGGCATCGGTTATGGCGGCTACCGCAACGGCTACGGCGCCTACGGCAGCGTGCCGATCGTGCGCACGTACCAGGTTGAGGTGATGGTGGTGCACATCGCCTTTTTCGATGCCCGTGACGGTCAGCCAGTGTGGAGCGCCAGCGCCGAAAGCGGCGCCGACAACGACTCGCCACGCGACCGCGAGAGCGCCCTGCGCGAATCCGTGCACAAGGCACTCAACGGCTATCCTCCCAGTTAACGCTTAACGGAGAAACCACCATGCTGCGCAGTCTCGTTGTGTTGTCCCTGGCGTTGCTGCTAGGCGCCTGTTCGAGCAATAACGTCCAGCAGGATTTCGACGCCAGTCGCGATTTTGCCGGCTATCGCACCTGGGCCTGGCAGGAGCCGGCCTTGCAATACCGTCCGGACGATCCACGGATCAAGAGCGACCTTACTGAACAGCGGATTCGCCAGGCGGTCGAGCAGCAGCTCGATCAACGCGGCTTGCGCCTGGCCCAGGGTAACGCTCGCGCAGACCTCAAGCTGCGCGCCTACCTGATCGTCGAGCAGCGCCAGCAGCAGATCACCACCAACTATGGCGGCGGCTGGGGCGGTTACTGGGGTGGCTATTGGGGCGGGCCGATGTACAACGAAACGCGCAATGTCGACTACAAGGTCGCGACCATTCAGGTCGACATGTTCGACGGCCGCGATGACAAGCTGGTCTGGCGCGGCAGCGCCGAGCAGATCATGAACCGCTACCCGCCAAGCCCGCAAGAGCGTAACCAAGCGATTCAGAAGACCGTCGACCAGGTCCTCAGCCAGTATCCACCAGGCCGCGCCAAATAGCCCTGAGCGCCACAGGTTCGCCTGTGGCGCATCACGCGCTGCCATCAAGGCAACTCGCCATCACCTTGACTACACTCCTGACACCGCCGCCACGCTGCATGGCTGAAGGTCGGCAAAGGAGTGCCTGTGGGTACGCGTTCTGCCCTGCGCCAACGCGGCGCAATCGGCCTGATGGCGGCGATGACGCTCGGCCTGGCGTTGCTGTTTCTATTGTTGGTAGTCGACAGCGGCAGGCTCTATCTTGAGCAACGCAAGTTGCAGCGGATTGCCGACATGGCGGCGCTGGAAGCCGCCGGCCAATCCGCCGTGTGCACGGGCAGCGGCCCACAAGCCAGCGCCATTGCCCGCGCTGCAGCGACCCGCAACGGCCACTTGCCGGAGGATCCGCTGCAGGCGCTTTGTGGCTACCTGCAGACCGGCGCCAACAGCGTGCGCGCCTTTACCAGCAACAATGCCCGTGCCGAGGTGATCAAGGTTGATGTCAGCCATACGGTCACTACCAGCATTGCCGGCGGCGTGTTCGCGCTGGTGCGCAACGGCCAGCTGCCAGCCACCTCGACCTTGCGCGCCAGCGCCGTAGCGGCCAAGCCCCTCCCCGCCCAGGCCATGCTGCGCATTCGCACGACCCTGGTAAATCTCGATTCGCGCCAGTCGGAATTGCTCAATGGCCTGTTGAGTGCGCTTGGGAGTAGTACGCAACTCAGCCTCGTCGGCTGGCAGGGTATCGCCGACACAGACATCAACCTGCTCAAATACCTCGATCAGTTGGCCATCGACCTCAAGCTCAATGCCGGCGACTATCAGCAACTGCTCAACGCCGACGCCACCCTGAGCCAGTTACTCAACGCCGCCGCCAAGGTCTTGCAGCAAGGCGGCGCTGCAGCGGATGTAGTGACCAATCTGGGCAATCTGGCGGCCGGCAGCGCCAACGGTACCCTGCTCAATCTGGGCGAACTGCTGAACATTCAGAACGGCACCGCCCAAGCCGGCCTGGATGCGAACGTCCAGTTGCTGCAACTGGTGCAGGGGGTGATCCAGCTGGCCGCCAGGGACAGCGCGATAACCGCCGATCTGCCGCTCAGCGTGCTGGGGCTGCTCAACGGCCGCGTGCGCATCAAGGTGATCGAGCCGCAGCAGATCTCGGCAATCGGCGACCCGAGCAAGGATCAACTGGCTGTCCACACTGCACAGATCCGGGCACTGATCTCCCTTGACCTGCCCCTGCTGGGTGGCATCGCCGGGCTGCTCAATGCAGTGCTCGACCTGGCGGCGCCGTTGACCAATATCCTCAACAATCTGCTCAGCCTCAATCTGTCCGGCACGCTGCAATCGGTAGGCTGCGCGCTCGGGATACCGTGCAAGGTCAGCGACATCAAACTGCTCGAAGACAAGCTGCACATCGACATCGGCCTGGATGTGGCCGAGGCCAGCGCGATGCTCACGCCCACTGCGGCGGATGCGTTCAGTTGCTCACCCAAGAGCCTGAAAACAGCGTCGCGCAAATCAGCGATAAAAATCGCGGTCGGCAAATTCGATACCCCTGAGACCTTCTTCACCCAAGGCACCACAGCAGTCAAGGCGCTGCCGCTGATCGACATCGGTACCAACTATTGCAGCCGCCTGCTGATCCTGCCGCCCTCGTGCGGCACCCGGGTGCCGTATGCCGGTGGCGGCATCGGTGTGCGGGTCAACAGCAAAATCCTCGGCAGCGGCCCGCTGGACCTGCCGTTGTTGTTCAAAGCCAGCAGCGAACCGCCGAACATCGGCCTGCCGCCGGCGTATCTGCCGTTGGCGGACACCCTGGTGGTCGCCAGCCTCAGCGACACCCTGATGGGGATTCATCTGGAGGCCTACAAGCCCACCAGCAACAGCGGCCTGGGGGACATTCTGGTGCTGACCGCCGGCCTGCTCGACGGCGTCAAGCTGCTGCTGGAGCCGGTGATCAAAAGCCTGCTCAGCCCCCTCCTTGATCCGTTGGTCAACGCCCTGCTGAAGGTACTCGGGATCGACCTCAACAACGCGGCCGTAGGTGCCAACCTGACCTGCGCCGGGGGCCGCGCTCAGCTGATGCTGTGACATGGCAGGCGAATACAGAAACAGGCACCGTCGCCCTGGTTGCTCACCTGCAGGCTGCCGCCCATGGCGCTGACGATGCCATGACTGACCGACAGGCCAAGGCCGGTACCGACGCCGGCAGGCTTGGTGGTGAAGAACGGCTCAAAGATGCGCTCATGCAGCTGGGGATCGATGCCGCCGCCATTATCCTGCACCCACAGCACCACGCTGCCCGGCTCAAGGCTCTGGTGCAGGCTGATCGCCGCGTCGCGCCGCCCCAGCCCGAGCAATGCATCGCGGGCGTTGACCAGCAGGTTGATCAACACCTGTTCGAGCTGATCTTGATGGCCAAGCACTTGCGGCTGCTCATCTGGCACGCTGACCTGCACGCTCACGCCTTTGCCGCGCAGGCCTTCTTCGAGCAACGCCACCGCAGCCGTCACTGCGGCCCAGGCCGGGAACCACTCGCGCTCTACCTCCGAGCGCCGGCCGAACACGCGCATATGGTCAACCAGCCGCGCCACGCGATCGGTCTGCGCCTCGATTCGGCGCAGCTTCTCCAACAGATAGTCGGCCTCGGCCAGGCCGTTTTCCACTCGCTTGATGGTGTTGACGGTAGCCATCCGGATGACATTGAGCGGCTGATTGATCTCGTGCAGCAGGCCGGTCGCCAGTTCACCCAAGGTCGCCATCTTGGCCCCTTGCAGCAGTTGCTGCTGGCTGCGCCGCACTTCGGTGTTGTCGCGTCCGACGGCCTGGATTTCCAGCAATTGGCCGTGCTCGTCGAACAGGCCGCGGTCGGCCCAGATCCACCAGGCGTGCTCGCGGCCGGGCAGCTGCAGACAGATTTCGCTGCTGCTCAGCGGCTGCTCCGGGGTCAGCTGCCGCAGCCGCTCGACAAACGCTGCGCGCTGCGCCGGCGACAACCACTGCCCCAGATCCATCCCTGCCAGTTGCTCCGGCGTGCATTGCAGGTAGTCGGCCAGTGGCCGGTTGCCGAACATCAGGCTCAGGTCAGGCCGGTAGCGGCAGATCATCGCAGGCGAGTCTTCTACCAGCACCCGATAGCGCTCTTCGCTCTGGCGCACGCGCTCAGCCGCTTCGGTGGCCTCGCTGACATCCAGCCACAGGCCGACCACTTCCAGCGGCTGGCCGAGGTCATCACGCAGCAAGCGCGCTTCATCAAGAATCCAGTGATAACCGCCGCGGCTGTCGCGCAGGCGCACGCGGCAGCGGGCCTGGCCCTCGCGCAGCAGGTCGCGGGTGCGTTGCAACCACAGCGCATGATCATCCGGGTGCACGGCCAGGCCAGGCTGGCGCGCCTGCTCGCTGTCGGCCGCCCAGCCAAGCATGGGCTGCAAGCTGGCGCTGAAGAATTCACTGTGCAGCGCGCCGTCGCTGCAGCGCTGCACATAGATCACTGCCGGCGAGCTGGCGATCAGGTTTTCCAGCCGGGCCCGCGCGGCGCTGGTTTGCAGCTCCTGGGCCTTGAGCGCACTGACGTCGAGGATGAAGCCGCGCAACTGGCGGCCCTGCAATTGCCCTGCCCAATGCAACCACCGCGGTGCGTCAGTGCCCGGAAGGCGCAGGCTCACACTCAGCTCGCGGCCCGCCCAGGCTTGCTCAAGCGCCAACTGCACCGGTTCGCGGTCGGCCGGATGCAGCCGCGCCAACCATTGTTCCAGGCTCACTTGCGCAGGCAGCTCAAGGCTGGCGGCAAGGCCTGGATCGAGCTGCAGCGGGCCATGCAGCGACCACTCCCACCAACCCGCGCCCAACTGCTGCTGCAGCTGCTGCAGATGCCGCGCCTGATGCACACTGCGCGCGTGGTGCAGGTGGCCTAGCAGCGGTTGCAGCAGCGCCTGCATCAGGGCCTGTGCTGGCTCGCCGTGCAGCGGCATGGCGACACCGGCGCACAGCAGCCAGGCTTGCACCTGCGGCCCTTGCCGATAAGGCAGCAGGCATAGGCCGGGGTCGGCACACAGCGCCTGCAACTCGGCAGACGCAGGGCCATCGAGCAAGCCCTGCGCGGGCAACTGCGCCAACCACGGCTGCAAACGGCTGGGGTCAGGCCAGGGCCAGGTTGCGTCACTGCGGGCGTAGCTGCGCCACTGTTGATCGTCGCAGAGTAACAACTGCAGCGAGGCCGCTTGCCAGTACTCGGCCAGGCGCTGCAGTTGTTCGCTGACGGTTTGCTGCAGATGCGCTTCACTGCAGTCGCGCAGGGCACGGCTGATGTCGGCTGCAAGCTGCTGCTCGACCTGTTGCTGCTGCGTGCTGGCGTGTTCGTGCAGCAGGTCACCGATATCGAACAGCTGCAGCATCCAGCCCTCGCTCTGGCGCAGCAGCCAGCCGCGGGTGTGCAATGGCTGGCCAAGCACGCCATGAAAATCCAGGTCCAGTGGCTGCCCTTGCCAATCGGCCGGCGCCCCTTCGATCACCAGCCAGCTGCGCCGCTGCAGGTAATCGTGCAGTCGCCCAGCGCCCGGCGCGGGCAAAGCGAGCACGCTGCGCAGCGGGCCGGCCAGGCGCAATACCCGCGCTTGATCGTCCAGCCAGACCTGCAAGCCGATCGGCATCGCTGGGTGATAGTCTGCGGCCGGCTCGGCCGCCGTGCGCCAACGATCGAACAGGCCGCTCATAATTGCAGGCTCGCTTCGGCCTTGAGCCGCGCCGGCAGGCGCGGCACCTCGCCGATCAAGGGCAAGCGCAGCACCGGCACCAACGCGGTCAGGCGCTCACGGGGATAGTCGATGGTCACCGTCAGCAGCTTGTTCGCCGCCAGGCTGACCTGGGCATCGGTGGCCGAGCGAAAACCCAGCGCCGCCGGCATCCACGCCAGTTGCTGGTCGATGGCCTGACGGGCAACGTTTTGCACATCACTGGCATACGAGGCACTGGTGGGGTCGAGGGCTACACAGCGGCGTACCGCCTCGCTGCTGGCCTGATTGAACGATTGCAGCATGAGCATCGGTAGCGCATAGCTGACCAGCCCATAGAACACTGCAAAAAACACCATGAATACAGCGACAAATTCGATGGCTGCTGCGCCTTTTTGCCGTCCCGCCGGGCCTGCTTGCATGTTCGCGTCTACCCTGACTATGAAACCTGCCTCTGAGCATAGAAGTGTTCAACGAATAGGGATGGCGATTTGCCAATGCACAGCATAGTTGTCTTGATGTGGCTGGCCTTGTGTACTGAACAGGATGTCCGTGAACGGCAGATCTCCAACACGCTCACCCTGGGCGTGGCTGCCTGCGCCCTGGCCTGGCTGTTCGCCACCGGCCAGAGCTGGATCGGCGCCGATGCCAGTGAAGCCGGCTGGGCCCTGGCCATCGTCATGCTGTTGACCTTGCCCGGCTATATGCTCGGGCGCTTCGGCGCGGGCGACGTCAAGCTGATGGGCGCCCTGGCTCTGGCCACCAGTCATTACTACGTACTCGGCACCTTCATCGGCGCCGGCGTGGCTGTGTTGCTCTGGCTGCTGACGCGTCGGCGGTTGTGGAGCCTGCTCAACCCCAAAGTGAAAAAACGCCTGCAGACCCTCGCCGAACAGGTTGGCGACAAGCAGCCATTTGCCCCTTACGTGCTGGTCGGCTTCCTCTTGGCATCTGTATGGATCCAATAGCGCGACCTGCTGTCGCATAAGTTGTACAGGCTTTGTACATAATCACGAGGTCGGACTACTGTCCATAGCGTGAGCATGTCTGGCATGGGAGCGGCAAATGTTGAACAGGGAGTTGAGCGTGAGCAAATCGGTAAGCGAGGTGAAGGTGCTGGTAGTCGACGACCAGCCGGTAATCGTCGAAGAGCTGTGTGAGTTTCTCGAGAATCAAGGCTACACCTGTTTTGCCGCCCACTCGACGGCGGAGGCGCTGGAGCACTTTCAGGCCGACGATGGCATTGGCCTGGTCCTCAGCGACCTGCACATGCCGGAGCGCGATGGTATCGAGCTGATGCGCGCCCTGAAGGAGCTGGCCGGACGCCAGCGTATGTTCGAGGCAATCATGCTGACCGGCCGCGCCGACAAGCAGGACGTCATCCGCGCCCTGCGCGAAGGCTTTGCCGACTACTACCAGAAACCCATGGACCTCAACGAGCTGCTGGCCGGCGTGCGCCGGCAGGAACAGGCCCTGCTTGAGCGGCGGCGCAACTTCCGCGAGCTGGGCACCTTGAATGAGCGTCTGCAGTACCTGGCCGACTCGATCGATGACCTTTATCAGGACCTGGAAAAAGCCCGCGGCCAAGGCGTTCACCGCCGCGCCGGCGATGCACCAGAAGGCGAAAGCGAACTGCCAGCCGTGTTCGACAAGCTCTCGCCGCGCCAGCTTGAAGTGGCCAAGCTGGTTAGCAAGGGCAAGACCAATTACCAGATTGCCTGCGAGCTGGGCATCACCGAAAACACGGTAAAACTGTACGTGTCGCAGGCGCTGCGCCTGACCCACATGCACAACCGTACCCAACTGGCCCTGGCGCTGACGCCGCGGGCATCACCGCTGCATCAGCGCTTCACCACCCACTAGTTTTTCTCGGAGCTGACCTTCTCCCAGCGGAAGAAGTCCGGGATCTGATACTTGTAGCTGTCCAGCCAGCGCTGCATGGACTGGTCGCGTTCGCGAGCAGTCTGCTGCTGGGGCCTGCTCGACGCCTGCTGATTGCTCGACTGCACCCGCAGCAGTGCTTCGGTGGCAGTCTCGGCTGGCGGCGGATAGGTGGTTTCAGCCGCCAACGCGTCAATTGGGAAGGCGATGTAGGCAAGCAGGATCAACGATTTGAGCATGACGACTGTCTCCATATAGGCCGGTTGCCAGCGCCGCTGGCGTTGGCGATCAGCTGACTGGCGCCCGCGCAATGGCCTGCAATTGCTTGGCCCGCGCCTGGGCCTCGGCGAACTGCTGCGGCTTGAGGCGCAACCGGGCGACCAGATCAGCCGCCTGCTGCCAGTTGTCCTGCAGCAGCGACAAGGTCACCAGGTTGACTGCCGGCAGCTGGTTGTCGTCCTTGAGCTCCAGCGCCGTGAGAAACTCGAAGCGGGCCTGTTCATGCCGGCCCAGACTCATCAGCACCACGCCCAGGTCATTGCGCACCTTTTCATCGGTCGGTGCCAGGCGCACGGCACGCTGCAGGTTCTGCAGCGCCTGCACATCATCGCCGCGGGCCGAGGCCAACTGGCCCAGACCATGTTCGCCCTCGGCCGCCAGGCAGCCGCCGAGCAGGCTGTGGTACAACGGCTCGGCTTCGCTGCGACCAAGCAGGCGCGACACCTTGGCTTTGCGCAGGCGCACCTGGGCAAAGCTGTCAGGCAGCTCCTGCAGGTGCGCCAGGCTCGCGTGCGGGCGGCCTTCATTGAGCATTTCATCGGCAAGGTTGAGCGCCAGTTGCTGGTCAGCGTCCGGCTTGGCGCAACCGCCGCTGCCGAGCATCTGTGCCAAGCTGCCAGGCGCCTGTCCGGCGCAACCACTCAGGGCGAGCACGCCCAGCAGTACCATCAATCGCTTCATCAGCCCTCCCCTCACGAGCCCAATGCCCGTGCCAACGCAGTCAAACCCGGCCCCGCCAGCACGATCAGCAAGGCCGGGAACAGAAACACCATCATCACTGCCGACATCTTCGCCGACATCTTCGATACACGCTCTTGCAGGCGTGTCAGGCGCCGGTCATCGAGCAGGTTTTTCAGTGCCAGCAGTGACTTCAACGCACCGCTGCCCTGTACCAGCAGTTGGCGCAGAATCACGCAGGTGTCGCTGAACTCGTCGACAGCCAGCAGGTTGGCGGTTTTCTCCAGCTCGCCAGCCAAGGTCAGGCCGGAGTCGACCCGTTGCAGAATCAGGCGCAACTCTTCGCTGATCTGCCGCACCAGCGTGCGGCCTTCCTGGCTCAACACCCGTAGCGCCTGCTCGACGGTCAGCCCGGTCTCGAAGAGGATGCGCAGCAACGGGATCAGCAAGCTGATTTCATGGGCGATCCGCTGCTGACGACGCGCGGCGGCCACCGCCAGGAATCGCTTGGGCAGCAGATAACCCATGCCCAACGCGCACAGCGGCAGCACCAGCCAGTGGCCAGCCCAAACCCCGTCCACGCCATGCTGAAGCAGCAGCGCCAACACCACCGCCAGCAGCGGCAGACCCAGTTGCACCGCCGCAAACAGTGCGCGCTGGCGGCTGCGGCGCCAGCCCAGGCGATCGAGCAAGGTCTGGGTTTCGCCATCGAGCTTTTGCAGGCGCCGGCCCAGGCCAGTGCTACCCAGCCATTGCAGCCAGTCACCAAAACGCTCTTGCCGTGCCAACTGGCCCTGCAAGCGCCGGGCAATCAGCAAGCGCGTGCGCAGCCGGCGCAGCAACTGCGCAGCCAGCAGCCCGCAGCCGGCCAACAGGCACAGCGCGCACAGCAGCCAGGCCGCGCTCACAGGCTCCTCATCATGCGCCACAACACCAGGCAGCCGAGCAACTGCAGGGCAAATGCCAGCAACAACAGCATCTGGCCCTGACTGTCGCGCCACATGCCCAGCAGGTAACTGGGATTACCGACCAAGAAATAGCCGACCATGGTCAGCGGCAGCGCGCCGAGAATGCATGCGGTCACGCGGGTTTCGCCGGTCATTGCCTTGAGCTGGCGTGCACCCTGCTCACGCTCGCGAATCAACTTGATCAGGTTTTCCATCAGCTCGCTGGCATTGCCGCCGTACTGCTGATTGATGCGCAGGCCCATGGCAAACAGGCGCAGCTCGGCCTGGTCGTACAGCTCGGCCAGCTCGCTCACGGCAACGTCCAGGCTCACCCCCAGGCGCACATTGCGGCGTACCCGCTGCATGGCCGACTGCAACGGCTCGCGCGTACCATCGATACCGCCGAGCACAGCGTCATTGAGCGTGCGGCCGGCCTTCAGGCTGCGCACGCTGTAGTCGAGCAGGCCGGGCAGTTGCTCGATGATCAAACGCACCCGGCGCCGATAACGCCAGCTCAGGTACAGCCGACCCAGCACAGGCACACTCAGCGCAAGCATCAGTGCCGCCGTCCAGCCCGCTGCCAGTTGCGCGACGATCACCCCGGCCAGCCAGCCCAGCAGCCACGGCTTGGGGTTGAACTGCGCGGTGTCGAAACCTGCGCGTTGCAGCAGCGGATCAAACCAGTCGCGGCGGGCCTTGCCGCTGCGCACAAGGCTAAAAGCGCGGCCCAGGCGCAGCAACGTGCGCTCTTCGCCGCGCTTGTACAGGCCCTGGCGCAACAGCAGCAGTGCCACCCCCAGCAGCAGGGGCGACAGGGCCAGCAGCAGCGCCCCGCTCACAGCACACCGTCGTTGCGCAGCTTGGCCCCGGCGGGGTTCGGCGCATCGCGCAAGAACACATCGCCGCCGCGCCGCTCGAGGCGGAACAGGGTGTTGGTGACGTAGACGTCGTCGCGCACCCCGACCACTTCCAGCACCTCGCTGACACAGCGCCGGCCATCGGCCAGGCGGGTCAGCTGGATGACCACGTCGAGCGCGGCGCAGATCATCTGGCGCAGGGTCTTCTCGGCAATCTGCCGACCACTCAGGCCGACCAGCGTCTCCAGCCGCAGCAAGGCGTCCTGGGCGGTGTTGGCGTGCACCGTGCTCATCGAGCCGTCATGCCCGGTGTTCATCGCGGTCAGCACGTCGAGCACTTCGCCGCCCCGGATCTCGCCAAGCAGGATGCGGTCCGGGCGCATGCGCAGGGCGTTGCGGATCAGCTCGCTGGACTTGATCTCGCCATGCCCTTCGACATTCGGCGGGCGCGTCTCCAGGCGCACCACATGGGGGTGATGCAATTGCAGTTCGGCCACATCCTCGATGGTCACCAGACGCTCCTGCGGGGCGATCATCTGGCTGAGGATATTCAGCAGGGTGGTCTTGCCGGTACCGGTACCGCCGCTGACGAGGATATTGCAGCGCCGGCCCACCGCCCGTTCGAGGAAGTCGAAGATGGCCTGGTCAATGGCCCGAGTGGCAAGCAGGTCGGCGCCCTTGAGCATGTCGCTGCGAAACTTGCGAATCGACAGGCACGGCCCGTCCAACGCCACCGGCGGGATAATCGCGTTGACCCGACTGCCATCCGGCAGGCGCGCATCAACCATTGGCGATGATTCATCCAGGCGCCGCCCGAGTGGCGCAAGAATGCGCTGCATGACCCGCTCGACATGCTGCGCATCGATGAAGCGCAGGTCGGTCAATTGCAGCAAACCGGCGCGTTCGACAAATACCCGGTGCGGCCCGTTGACCAGAATTTCGGTCACGCTGGGGTCGCGCAGCAGCACCTCCAGCGGGCCATATCCGGTCAGCTCATCGACCAGTTCCTCGGCCATGCGCTCCATTTCATAACGCGAAAGGGCCAGGCGCAGGCGCGCGACATAGTCGCCGACCTGCTCGTAGACGAACTGGGTCAGCGCCGGTCGGGCGCCTTCGAGCAGGCTGCGGCCGCTGTCTTCGATGCTGTCGATCACATGCCGGTGCAGTGCGCGCTTGAGCGCCTGCGGTTCAGCTGCAGCATGGCGTGGCCCGCCGAACAGTTCGTCGCTGCTCATTTGCTCCACCACAGGCGGCGCAGCCAGGTCAGGGACGGTCGCTCAAGGCTCTCGGAGCGATGCGCCAGGCGCTCGCCAAGGCTGTGCAAGGCTTGCGTGAGGGCCTCGCGCGGGGCCAGCTCGAACAGGCTCAAGCCCTGATTCTTGGCATTCAGGCGCAGCTCCGGGCTGTACGGCAGTGCCTTGAGCAGCGGCAAGCCATAGCGCTTGGCCAGGGCATCGGCATCCGGCGCCAGGTTGCGCAGGTAGCAGTCGACCAGCAGGCTGGCGTGCTCCAGCTTGATGCCGCGGTCGCGCCATTGATCGAGCACTTCCAGGTTGCGCCGGCAGTCGAGGATGTTCTGGTCGGTATACACGATCAGCTTGTCGCAGTGGCTGATGATGGTGCGCAGGGCTTCGCTGTCGGCCTGCCCGGTCAGGTTGACGACGATATGCTGAAAGTGCTGGCGCAAGGCGCTGAGCAGCATGTACAGCTCGGCGGCGCTGGTATTGCGCAAGGGCTCGTCGGTGTCGGCGTAGGCCAGAATGCGCAGACCGCTGTTGTCACGGCTAAACGCGCTGTCGATCAATGAGGTGTCGAGGCGCCGCAGGTGGCGCAAGGCGTCGCCAAAAAAGAACGAGGCTTCCAGCCCGAGCAGCGCCAGGCTGTCGCCACGCGGCAGGCCCAGGTCGAGCAGCAGGGTCTGCTGGCCGCTGTCTTGTACTACCCGCGCCAGATGGGTGGTGAGCAAGGCACCGTCCGCTCCACGCTGAGCACCATAGAGCACAGTGAGGCCGCCCAGGCTGGGGTTGCTGGACACCGCCGGCAGACGTTTGCCGAGGCGCCGCACCAGCCCGGCAACTTCACTCGAGCGCGAGCCGTAGGCAACGAAGTCACGCGCCCCGGCGCGCATGGCGTGCAACACCAGCTGGTTGTCCATGCCGTCGCCAAGGGCAACGATGGCCAGCATCGGCTTGGCCTCGAGTACGCCTTCGATCAGCGCGCACTGGTTGACCAACTGCTCACGGTCCAGGCCGATGAACACCAGGTTGCTGAAGGTCACGTCGACCAGTGCCAGCAGTTCATCGAGGCTGCCGCCGCTGGCGCCGATGACCTGGCCGAGCGGTGCCAAGGCGCCCTGCAACCAGTGCAGGTCTTCTTCATTGCGGGTGATCGCCAGGTAGGTCTGGTTGAGGCTGTCAGTCATCGTGATAACCCGCTACGGCCGTCGAAGTTGCCGTTTTCCATGAAAAACAAGCGGCCCCAGCTGGGGTCGTAACTGCGCAGACTTTCGCCGGGCAGCTCCGGCAGCCGGGCGTTGGCGGCCAGGGGCTGGACCAGATGGGGGGTGACGATCATCAGCAGTTCGGTCTCTTCACGCACCAGTGCCGACTGACGAAAGAACGCACCAAGCACAGGCAGGTTGCCGAGCCCTGGCAGCTTGTCTACAGAGGAGCGGGTATTACTGCTGACCAGCCCGCTGATGATGAAGCTCTCGCCATCGGCCAGCGAAATGCTGGTGTCGGTACGCCGCACACTCAGCCCGGGCACCAAGGTACCAGCGATATTCACGGCATTGTTGTAGTCCAGCTCGCTGACCTCGGGTGCCACTTTGAGGGTGATGCGATCACGGCTGACCACCGTCGGCGTCAGCGCCAGACGCACGCCGAACTCCTTGTACTCGATCGACACGTTGTCGCTGCCGGCGCTCGGCACCGGGATAGGGATTTCGCCACCGGCGAGAAAACTTGCAGTCAGGCCGCTGAGCACGGTCAGGCTGGGACGGGCCAGGGTATAGGCGAACCCGCTGTTTTCCAGCGCACTGATGGCTGCCAGAAAGCGGCTGCTGCCGCCACCCCAGACGATGTTGAAGACATTGTCGTTGAGCGGGATCAGCGGCCGCGCCACCGGCACGTTGCCCGGCGAGACATTGACGCCCGGCACACTGCCTGGCGAGCCGATCAGGCTGTTGTTCGATCCACTGAAGAACAACCGCGCACCGGCTTCCTTGTATTTGCTGCGGTGCACTTCGACAAAGCGGATGTCGGCCTGTACCTGGATCGGCAGTTGCTCATCCTGCGAGGGCAGCGCCATGTCCACCGAGGCACTGCCTTTGACGAACAACATCGCTCGGTGCGGCGTCGCCGCGCAGGCAGTCCACAGCATCAGGCTGGTGCTGCCAGGCGCCAGCGCCGTCAGCAATACCGCGCGCGGGCCGCTGGCCTGCACGTCGGCCACCTTGGGTTCGCCGACGGCCACCCGGCTGATGGCCAGCGGCAGACGCAGCTCCTGCTGCAGGCCTTGGTCCATCTCGATCACCGAGGGCAACTCGGCCACCGCGGCACAGCCTTTGTCAGCCGCTTGTGCACAAGGCGCGGCGCCGAGCAGCGTCAACGCCAGGCACAACGGAGTGAATAACCGCGAGGAACTACGCATGGCTGCATCCTTGCTGGGTCAGGGGGTGTCTGCTGGCGCTTGGTTGTGGGCACCACGAATAATCTGCATGCCGGCCACAGCGCCGCTGGGCGCGGCCTTGGCTGGCGGCACCTGCGACAACTGACTGAACCGGAACAGCTCGCGGTTGGCGCTTTGCAACTGTGACTCGGCCTGGCGCTCGGCCCAGTAGCCGGCCAGCAGCTGCTCATCGGCACTGCGCACTGCCAGGCGCAAGGTGCCGGCCTGGGCGGCGAGCATCAGCCGACTGGCCAGCGCCTCGGGCACGGCCAGGGCCACGGTGCGCGTGCCACCCGTGCCCAGCGCATCGCGCCGCGCCTGCTGCTCATCGGCGCTTTGCGCAGGTCGGCCGTCATTGGCCAGGCCGGTCTGGTCACCGACGCTGAGCACCCGCAGCGCGGGCAGCACGACTTGCGCCGACGCCTGTGGGTTGTTGTTTTCTTCGCGCAGAAACAGCAGCACATCGACATAATCGCCCGGGCGCAACTGCCCTGCCGCGCCGATCACATCGTCTACCGCCAACGCGACGGCGCGCTCATGTCGACGGATCATCCGCGCCAGCGGGCCACCGCTCTGAAAGCTTTGTTCATCCAGCCACAAGCCCTGCGGCAAGGGTCGCGCGCTGCTGCGCCCGAGCACTTGGTCGAGCTGGCTGAAGGCGCCAGCAGGGACTACCTGCAAACGCTCGATCAGCACATCTTCAGCGCTGAGTGGGGTGTTGGCCGGGACCTGCCGAGCCATGATCACGATGGGGAAACGCGTAGGCTCCGGCACGGCCACGGGCGCCGGAGCAGCAACTGGCGGCGCACTGGTCTCGACCACCGGCGGTGCGGCGACAGGCTCGGCCGGGCGGCTCAGCATCAGCCCCCAATAGCCGGCGAGCAGTGCTGCCAGCAGGAACAGACCGGCGAGGATCATGGTCAAGCGACTGCTCATTAACGCTCCCCTGTCCCTGGAAAACCATGATGGCCAAAAGTAACTATTTCGCTATTGCACGGTAGCGCAGAGCAGCTATTTCGCCATGAATGCGGGGGGAAATTTGCAGCCGACAAATTGACGCTGAACAAAAACAGGGATTTAGCGCAGCTGTTCAAACCTAATACTTTGTAGTTAACGCCTTCTTACATTTGCAGGTCTGCACAGTTTGACGATGCTCTAATGGCAAAGGGGTATCACTACACGCCGCGCCGCCACCGGCGCCCACCGCGCAAGGAGATGTGCCATGTTGCTGTTGAAGATCTATACCCGCTGCAAAACCTTTATCGAACGCAAGGACGGCGCCTCGGGTATCGAGTACGCAGTGATCGCGGCGATGGTGGCCGTAGCGCTGGCGGCGTTCGTCACGCCGATATCGACCCAGGTAACGGCGTTGATGACGACCATCCAGACTGCGATTACCCGTTGAGTGGCCCAACCCTCAATTCTGCTGCGCACTCTCAAGCGACCAGGAGCGTTCCATGCTGACTTCTTCCTTGCGTCAACAGATTCTTCTGGTCGACGATGAGGAAGAGGCCCTGCTGGAGCTGGCCGAGTTGCTCGAGAACGAGGGGTTCACCTGCCATACCGCCAATTCGGTCAAGGCCGCGCTGGTGCTGCTCACCCAGCACCCGGACATGGCCCTGGTGATCACCGACCTGCGCATGCCCGAGGAGAACGGCATCGCCTTGATCAAACGCCTGCGCGATCACACGGCCCGCCAGCACCTGCCGGTGATCGTGATGTCCGGGCATGCCGATATGGACGATGTCAGCGACCTGCTGCGCCTGCATGTGCTGGACCTGTTCCGCAAGCCGATCTATCACGCCCGCCTGCTGGAAACCCTGGATAACCTGTTCCCCAAGCCACGCATGCAGTCGGTCGGCTAGCGCCGCGACCGATATACCTTCGATGACCCGTACGGCACGCTGATCAGCCCTCAGCCACCGGCATCCACCTGAAACTCCACCCGCGCCGTCTCGCCGCTTTCATCGAGCACGCTCAGTTCGACCCGCCCGACCTGCTCAAAGCGCACCAGCAGGCTGTCCTGACCGGAAGTTTCGCCAAGCGGCTGGCCGTTGCGGAACCACCAGCGTTGGCCACCACCGCCCAGCGCCGAGACATAGAATTGCAACGGCTCGCTGCTAGTCCTTGGGCGGCGCAGGTTATCGCCGTTGCGCACCCCGACGATCGACAGCGGCGGCGCGCTGGCGGGCACCTGCGGCGGGCAGCTCTGGTCAATTGTCGGCAGCCGGGCGGCACGCCGTTCGACCCGCGCCAGCCAAGGTTCCAGTGGCGCTGGCCAGAGCGCGATCTGTTGCGCCGTGGCACCTGGGCAACTGGCATCCACGCGCAACCCCTGCGGGTTGACCCAGACCGTGTCGCGCAGGCCCAGGCCGAGCGGCTGGTCTGCCGCCTGCAAGGTCGGCGGCGTGGTGCCGTCGAGGGTCCAGGCGAAGCGCTGGCGCCGGCAGTTGGCGTCCTGGCGCGGCATGGGCTGGCCGAGCGGCCAGCAGATCGCGGCCACCCCGACCGACGCCGGCACCTGCTCCACCGGTGGGCGAATACCGCGCTGGCTGTCGCGGTTGCTCAGCAGGTCGTGCACTTGCAGCATCAGCGGCGCCGCCGAGGCCAGGCCGAACTGGCCAGGCACCGGAGTGCCATCCGGGCGGCCGATCCACACCCCGATCAGGTAGCGCGGGCCGACCCCGACCGACCAGGCATCCCGAAAGCCATAGCTGGTGCCGGTCTTCCAGGCCAGTTGCGGGCGCTGCACCAGTTCGGCGTGAGGATCGCGGTCGGGCCGTGCCTGGCCGCTGAGAATCCGCCGGATGATCCACGCCGCACCGGGCGACAACAGCCGCCGTTCGAGCAGCGGATCCTGTGGCTGCAGGCGCACCTGGGCACTCTGCCCGGCACGGGCCAGGGCTGCATAACCGCCGACCAGATCTTCCAGCCGGCTGCCGGCGCCACCGAGGATCAGCGACAGGTTGGGCTCGGCCAGTGGCGGCAGTATCAACGGCATACCGCCCATGCGCATCTGCGCGGCAAAGCGTTTGGGGCCGTAGGCTTCGAGCAGTTGCACGGCGGGCAGGTTGAGCGACAACGCCAGCGCCGAGCTGGCTGACACCGGGCCGCTGAAACCCATCGAGAAGTTGCCCGGCCTGTAGTCGCCATAGCGCCGCGGCACATCCTGCAGAAGGGATTCGGAATGGATCAGGCCGTCGTCCAGGGCCATGCCATACAGGAACGGTTTCAGGGTCGAGCCGGGCGAGCGCAGGGCGTGCACCATATCGACATGACCAAAGCGGCGGGCATCGCCGATGTCGATCGAGCCGATGTAGGCGCGGGTGGCCATGGTTTGTGTCTCGACCACCAGGATCGCCGCCGAGGTGCGCTCGGGCAGCCGTGCGCGCCAGCCCAGCAGCAAGTCTTCGAGCCGGCGCTGCAGCGAGGCATCCAGGGTGGTGCGGATCAGCGGCGGGCTGTTCGCCGTGTTCAGCCTCCGAGCCAGCAGCGGCGCCAGTGCCGGCTCCTGGCGCGGGGCGAGCAGCAGCGGCTCCTCACGGGCCTCGGCGACTTGCTGGGCTGACCATACCTGGTACTCGCCAAGGCGCTGCAAGACCTTGTCGCGGGCCTGCTGCGCACGCTGCGGATGACGGTCCGGGCGCAGCCGGCTGGGGGCCTGGGGCAGCACCGCAAGCAAGGCCGCTTCGGCTGGGGTGAGCTGTTTTGGCGACTTGCCCAGATAAGCCCAACTGGCCGCCGCCACGCCTTGCAGGGTGCCGCCAAAGGGCGCACGGTTCAGGTAGATCTGCAGGATCTGCTGCTTCGACAGGTGCCATTCCAGCTGTAAGGTGCGCCACAGTTGCCGCGACTTGCCGGCCAGGGTCCGCTCATGCGGATCGAGCAGGCGCGCTACCTGCATCGACAGGGTGCTGCCGCCGGACACCACGCGGCCGCCGCTAAGGTTGAGCCAGGCAGCCCGCGCCAGGGCCAGCGGGTTGACCCCGGGATGGCTATAGAACCAGCGGTCCTCGTAGGTCAGCAGCGCTTGCAGGTACAGCGGCGACACTTCATCGGGGCTGACCGGATAACGCCATACGCCATCGGCATCGGCAAAGCGCCAGAGCGGCGTACCGTCCTCGGCCAGGACTACCCGGGCAAGGTCGTCGGCCGGCATCGGCAGCGGCCAAATGCGATCGGCCAGCCACAGCAGGCCGACCAGCAGCAGTGCACTGGCAATACTGGTTTGCAATACACGCAACGCACGAGGGCGCGGGCGTATTAAGCTTGGCATGGGGAACCGACCTGGCCAGGTAATGGCCAAAGCCTTGGAATGATCATCAGGACGCGACTATGCATGTAGAAGGTTTTTTTGAATGGCTGGGGCAGGCACTGGGGGCGGTGATCCGCTTCATTGTCGATGGCTTGAGCGGGCTGTTCAATCTGCTGGCCAATGCCGGCGGCAATTTCATCGACGGGCTGGCGCGCACGCTGGGCATGGATACCTCGCTGGTCAGCATCCTCGCCTTGATCGTCGGTTTGCTGCTGTTGTACTCGGCAATCCGCGCGTTCATGCGCGCCTCGATCATCGCCGGGATCATCTGGCTGATTCTCGGCTTGTGGGTCATGAGCTGGATCATTCATTGACTGGAGATTGCCGGGAGGGCTGCGCCCTCCTTTCGCGACGCAAGGCCGCTCACAGATGACCGCGTCGCTCGGGCGTTACGCGGTCTGTGTCGCGAAAGGGCCGCGCAGCGGCCCCGGCGATCTCGAACGAGGCAAGAATCCCGCCTCAGCGCCCCTTAACCGTCATATCCCCCTGACTCTCACCCACCGCCTGCAGGTTAGGTCGATACATCGACTCAACCTGCGGCGGCGGCACCCGGTAGGTACCCGGGGTCACGGCGCGGGCCAGGTACAACAGGTGGGTGGTACCGTAGCTGTCCAGTTTCAGGGCAGCGACATAGCGGTCATCACGGTACTCCTGATGCACCACGCTGGCGTTCTGCATCGACTCGCGCCATTCCTTCACCGCACTGCTGGCGTTGTCCAGGCTGGCTGCGCTCTGCGCCAGGTTCTGGTTTTCCAGCTCAAGCCCCGCCGGCAGCAGGTCAACCACCAGTGCATCCGGCACTTGGGTCGAGGCACGCAAGGCCAGGTGCACCAGCACCAGCTCACCGCTACGCAGATTGCGCAGATCCAGCGGCTGACCGTTCATGCCCAGGTACTCGCGGCGGATCTCCATACCGTTACTGCTGGCCGGCGGCGCTTGGCGCGGGTAACCGGACAGGGTCAGTTGCTGATAAAGGGTGTCGCTGCCCTGGTTCTGCAAGGTCAGCGGCGATGCCAGTAACGGCCCTTCGAGCTTCATCCCCGATTCGACGTTGTTGAACTCGCGCACCTCGCCGGCGCTGTCCAGCCGCGCCTGCCACTTGCCTTCAGGTTTACCCAGCAGGCCGCGGCCCGCGAGGAACAGCGCATTGCGCTCCTGGGTCGACAACCAGCGGTTGGCGGCCAGTTCGTCAGACAAGGCAAACAGGCGCTGATCGACCTGATTGGTGGCCAGGTTGTTTTCCTGGAGCAAGGCGAGGATCAACGCCTGGTCACGCACTGCACTGCCGTAGTCGGCCATCCAGCCCTTGCCGCGGCTGATCGCCAGGCCCGCTTGCAGCGCTTGCTGGGCACGTGGCTTGTCGCCCATCTTGTCCAGTGCCACGGCCAACTGCACCAGCGGCAGACCGGAACGGGCATCGCTCCGGCGCTCGAACACTGCGCGCAGGGCACCCAGCGGCGCCTGCTGACTGCGCGCCAGTACCAAGGCGGCGTAGGCTTGCACGGCAAAACGGGTGTGCTCGGCGTTGTCGCTGTAGTTGACCTCGATCAGATTGCGCTCCTGCAAGTACCGCAGCAGCCGCTCGTTGGCCTTTTTCAGCGCTTCGGCCGGCACGCCATAGCCCTGCTCGCGAGCACGCAGGAGGAAGTCGGTGACGTAGGCAGTCAGCCAGTATTCTTCTTCACTGTCGGAGCTCCACAGGCCAAAGCCACCGTTGTAGCGTTGCATGCCCAACAGATGCTCGATGCCCATCTCGATCTTGCGCTTGCGCACATCGGCAGGCTCGCCCTTGATGCCGAGGCGCTTGAGACTTTCGGCATCGGCATAGAGCGACGGGTACAGGCCGCTGGTGGTCTGTTCCAGGCAACCATAGGGATAGGCCTCGAGCGCACGGATCTGCTCGGCCAGGTTCAGCGGCGGCCGGCTCGACAGGGCCAGGCTGGCCTCAAGACCGGCCGGCTCGAACTCAGCCAGATCGCTCTCCGGCAGGCTCCACGGCTGATCCTTGAGTGCCACGCGGTAGTGTTTGAGCATCGCCGGATAAGCCGGACGCACGCCCAGTTTCCACTCACGCTCAAAGCTGCTGGCGGCTTCACCCGGCAGTTGCAGGCCGTTGACGCGCACGCGCAGGGTGCCCTGGCCGAGACCGCCCAAGGCCTGCACCGGGATCATCAGAGTCTTGCGCTGGCCCTCGGCCAGGGCAACATTCTGCTGACTGCCGGCCGCCAGGCTCAACTGGCCTTCGCCGCTGAGTTCGACCGTCAGCTGCTGGGCGCGCCCGGACAGGTTGGCCAGATCCAGCGCCAGGCTGGTGCGGTCACCACCGGCGAGGAAGCGCGGTGCCGACAGCTCGGCGATCAGCGGCGCGGCGACCACGGTCTTGCCTTCGGCCATGCCGAACTGCTCGTCGCTCCAGGCCTGGGCCATGATCCGCAGTTCACCGTTGAAGTCGGGGATATCAACCGTTGCTTCGCCCTCGCCCTTGTCGTTGAGGGTCACCGGCAGGCTCTGCTGGGCAACGATGGTCACCGTGGTATTGGGCCGCTTGCCGCCCTTGGCCAGCGCGGCGTCACCACCAAAGGCCAGGCTGGCCAGACGGCCCTGCCCGGCTTCGATCAACTGGCCATAGATATCCAGTTGGTCAGCGCCATAGGCCTTGCGCCCGAACAGGCTGGCGAAAGGATCAGGGGTCTTGAAGTCGGTGATATTGAGGATACCGATATCCACTGCGCTGAGCAGCACGTGCACCTGTTTAGGCACGCTGCCGTCGGCAGCGGTAGCCTTGAACTTGACCGTCAAAGGCTGCTTGGGGCGCATCTTCTCAGGCGTCTGCAGGGTCAGGGCCAGCTTGCGCTCGGTCCGATCCAGTGGCATATGGAGCACGCCGACCGCCCGTTTTGGCGTGGCGTTGGCCTTGCGCTCACCTGGGCGAATCACCAGCGCACTGATGTACAGGTCGTGCCGCGCCCACTTCTTGTCCAACTGCACGTCGAAGGTCTTGCCTTCGGCGGGCACGTCGATTTCCTGCCACCACAGCGGCCCATCGCTGGATTCGATCATCAGGTAGCCGCTGCCGGCTGCAGGCGGCGTGACCGTGACCTTGGCCGTGGCGCCGTCGGCATAGGACGGTTTGTCCAGGGCGAGCTTGACCTGATCCGGGCGCACGGCGCCGCCTTCGGCATTGTCCTGAGCGCGGTAACCGGCCCAGAAGCGTGCACTGGACACCAGCCCGGTCTGCGGGTCTTCAACCTCGACCCGGTAAGGGCCCCACTCGACCTGGAAGTTCAGCTTGGCGGTGGAGCCGGCTTTGACGCTGACGGTCTCTTCGCTCTGGGTCAGGTACTTCTCGTTGTAGTTGTAGCTCCAGCCGTCGCTCTGCGAGTAGTTCCAGTAGTAGTCGCGGCGCTCACGGATCAGCCGCACCTTGAGGTCGTCGGCGGCCAGCTTGGCACCGTTGCGGTCGGCTACCAGCACTTCGAATTCGACCGGGCCATCGCCATCGGTTTCTTCACCGTCGAACAAACCGCGCAGGCCAGGCAGGCGCTCGGCCGGCCAGATCGGTTGCTCAAGGCGGCGGGTAATCGGTCGGCCGCCGGACTCCTGCAGGCTGGCCTGCACACTCAACTGCAGCGGCGAACGGGCCTCGCTCCAGCGGCTTTCGATGTCGATGGTGGCCTTGCCGGCCTGGTCGAGGGTGACTTCGTCCAGCTCCAGATCCTGACTCAGCTCGGTTTCGGTGATCGACCCGAACTGGTAGCCGGGCAACGCCGGCACTGCTTCACGCAGCGGCCGCACGTAGGCCTGGCCACTGAGGCGGTTGCCCGCTGCCGGGGCGCCATACAGGTAGCGGCCATTGACTTTGATCTGCGCGGTCTGCTCAGGGCTCAGCGGCGTGGCGCTGCCCTTGAGTTCAAGCGCCAGACGCTCGGGCAGGAAGTCTTCGACGAGGATCTCGAAAACCTGCTTGCGGCCACCGCCGAGATCGAGCAGCAACTGCCAGCGGCCGGTCGGTGCCTCGCTCGCCAGTTGCAGCTGATATTGATAGAGGCCATTGGCATCGGCCTCCCAGACAAACTTGCGGCTGACCTGCTCATCCGGCCGGCGCACCTCGACGCTGACTGGCTGCGCCTTGACCGGCTTGCCATCCTGATCACGCAACAGGCCATTGAGCAGCACGGTCTCGCCCGGGCGATAGAGGTCACGCGGACCGAACACGAAGAACTGCAGCGGGTTGGCCTGCGGCCCGGTGATGTCGAACTCGGCCAGGTCGAGGGCGGCGGTATTGAGCCGCAATAGAGTGGTGTGCACGCCCTGGGTGGCGATCAGGGTATCGGCCTTGTCGGTGATCGGCAGCTGGGCATGGCCATCACTGTCGGTCTTGGCCTGAGCCAGCAGCTTGCCCTTGTCGTCGTGCAGTTCGAGGTTGACGCCACTGAGCGCCTTGCCGCCTTCCAGTGCCTGGGCGAACACATCCAGGCGGTCACGGTAACGGTGCGCCGAGACGCCGATATCACTCAGGGTGAACAGGGTTGCTGGCTGGGAATAGTCATAGGTGCCAGATGCACGCATCACCGCCAGGTACACGCCTGGCTCCTGCAGCGGCTTGATCCCGGCAATCGGCAACAACACGGTCTCGCGGGTGTTGCGGGCAGGGTTGAGGTCGAAGCGCCCGCCGTAGACCAACTCGGCCATGTCCAGGGTTTCTTGGGACTGGTAGTAGTACAGGCTGCTGTTGCGGCCCCAGTTGGCCAAGAAGGTCGAGAGCATCTCCGGCTTGATGCGGAAGAACTCGACATCGACTTTGTCGACGTTCAGGGCAATCACCGGCAGGCCTTCGGCCAGGCGCGTCGGCAGCAACGAGCCACGGCTGGCAAAGCCGATGGTGGCCTGCATGTCGCGGGTTTCCAGGCGGCTGACCGACTCGGCCGCGAGGCTGTTGCCATTCACCGCGAGCAGGCCCTTGTCCAGGGTCAGCACCAGCTTGCGCTGCGGTTCAAGGTGGCGCAGGCGCAATTCCATCTGGTTGTCGGAAAGCTCCCAGGCGCCGTCCACCTTGCCCTTGACGGTGTCGACCAGGTGCACCTTGCTGGCGAAGTCCTGCTTGGCATCGAGCGGCGCCGAGAAACTGATCGACAGCGCGCTGGCGCCGTCGAGCTGGGTTTCCGAGACATCGAGCACGGTCAGCTCGCGGCCTGCGTAGCGCTTGGCGAGCAATGCCGGGTCTTCCCGTTTGGCGGCCTTGGCTTCGGCCGGGGCCGTTGCTGCAGGCTTTTCGACAGGGGCAGCGGTGTCCTTCGACGAGGAATCACAAGCACTGAGCAATGCCAGCGCGCAGGCCAGCAACAATCCTTTGTTGAACATGGAGAGAAGACTCTTGGGCAGCGTGTTCTTGAGGGCTGCAACTATAGCGCAACGGCCAGCGGCTTACCTGCTGTCGCGTGGTAACTGCGAGCTTGTTCGCACGGGCGGCCGGGCAGCTCGCTAGAATAGCCTCGGCGGCGCCCCGCCAATCTCAGCTTTGATCGCAACAGGAGTCCGTATGCCCCCGCTGTCCGCCGACTGGCGCCACCGCCTGACCCACCGCAAGGTCTGGGCGCTGGCCGCACCGATGATCCTCTCAAACATCTCGGTGCCGTTGGTTGCATTGGTCGACAGCACGGTGATTGGCCACCTGCCGCATGCGCATCAGCTCGGCGCGGTGGCCGTGGGCGCGACCTTGTTCACCTTCATGGTGGGTTTGATGGGCTTCCTGCGCATGGGCTCCACGGGCTTCGCCGCCCAGGCCGCCGGGCGCAACGATGGCGCGGCGCTACGCCAAGTGCTGGTGCAGGGATTGCTGCTGGCGCTGGGTTTTGCCGCGCTGATCGGGGTGTTGGCACTGCCCTTCAGCCAACTGGCGTTGCAGGTAATCAACCCAAGTGCGGCGCTGCATCAATCCACCGAAGATTTCTTCCACACTCGATTGCTCGGCTTGCCGGCAGCCTTGGCCAGTTACGCCCTGGTCGGCTGGTTTCTCGGCACGCAGAACGCGCGCGCGCCGTTGGCGATCCTGCTGACCACCAACCTGCTCAACATCGTGCTCAATCTGTGGTTCGTGCTGGGCCTGGACTGGGGCGTGATTGGCTCGGCGCGGGCTTCGGTGATTTCCGAATGGAGCGCCGCCCTGCTCGGCCTGGCTCTGACCCGACCGGCGTTACGCCGCTATCCTGGGCAGCTCGCCTGGGCGGCACTGCGCCGCTGGCAGGCCTGGCGGCCGCTGCTGTCGGTCAACCGCGATATCTTCCTGCGCAGCCTGGCGTTGCAGTTGGTATTCCTGCTGCTTACGGTGCAAGGCGCACGCCTCGGTGAAGCGACGGTGGCGGCCAATGCCCTGCTGCTCAATGGCCTGTTGCTGACTGCCTATGCCCTCGACGGCCTGGCCCATGCGGTTGAAGCGCTGTGCGGTCACGCCATCGGCGCCCGCGACCGGCAGACCCTGCGCCGCTCGCTGGTGGTCGCCGGTGGCTGGTCACTGCTTGTCAGTATTGGTTTTGCCGGGGTGTTTCTGCTCGGCGGGCACTTGTTCATCAACCTGCAAACCGACATCGCCAGCGTACGCGAGGCGGCCTATCCGTACCTGCCGTACCTGGCAGTGCTGCCGCTGATTGCCGTGTGGAGCTACTTGCTCGACGGCCTGTTCATCGGCGCGACCCGCGCGCGTGAGATGCGCAATGCGATGCTGCTGAGCTTGCTGCTGGCGGCGCCGTTGGCGTGGATGGCCAGCGGGTATGGCAATCATGGGTTATGGCTGGCGTTTCTTGGGTTCATGGCGTTGCGCGGGGTGACGCTGGGGTGGGTTGGCTGGCGGATGCAGCGAGAGGGGCGGTGGTTGGGGTGATTTAGGGCGATCTTTTCAACGGCCAGTTCGAGGATGGCCATATCCACTGGGGCGCTGGCCGAGTAAAGCTGGGGCCGCTCTGCGGCCCTTCGCGGGTGAACCCGCTCCCACAGGGGTCACCTGTGGGAGCGGGCTTGCCCGCGAAGGGTCGCGGAGCGCCCCCAAAGTCTCAGGTGCAGCAAAGGCTGCTAGCAGCCCCTTTTGTACATCACGACGACAGGTACGAAGACCGGGTCAAGCCCAACCGCAGCGCATCCAGGTACTGGGTGCGTTCGCGGGCGGTGATCTTGGCGCTGGCGACCTTGTCGCGGTAGTGAGTCATCAACTCCTCCGGCGACAAGTGCACGTAGCGCAGCATGTCTTCGATGGTGTCATGGGTCTCGATACCGGCGTGGTAGGCGCTGCCGTCGGCGTTCTGGTAGATGTTCACCGAGTCGGTGTCACCGAACAGGTTGTGCATGTCACCGAGGATTTCCTGATAGGCACCGACCAGGAAGATCCCCAGCAGGTAGTCCTCACCCTCGTTGATACCATGCACCGGCAGGCTGGTTTCGATGCTTTGCTCGTCGACGTACTGGTTGATCTTGCCGTCCGAGTCGCAGGTCAGGTCCTGCAGCACGGCGCGGCGCAGCGGCTCTTCGTCCAGGCGGTGCAGCGGCAGGATCGGCAGTACCTGGCCAATCGCCCAGGTATCCGGCAGGCTCTGGAACACCGAGAAGTTGCAGATGTACTTGTCGGCGAGCTTGTCGTTAAGTTCGTCGAGCACCTGGCGGTGCGAGCGCTGACGGGCCTTGAGCGAGTTGTGCAAGCGGCGGCACACGGCGAAGTAGCACTGCTCGGCGAGGGCCTTTTCCGACAGGGTGAGTTTACCGTCGGCATACTGCGCCGCCACGTCACCCATGTAGTGGGTGGCACGCCAGTAGGTCTCGGTGACCATCTCGATATCGGTTGGGCCGAGCAGGTCGACCAGCCATTGCACGGTCTCGGGCAGGGCTTCCTTGTTGTCGATGGTCGGCACTTCGTCGTTGTGCTTCTCGACGTCGGTCACCTGCACCACCAGCATCGCGTGGTGCGCGGTCAGGGCACGGCCGCTTTCGGAAAAGATGTGCGGATGCGGCAGGCCCTGCGCATCGCAGAACTCCTTGAGCATTCCCACCACGACGGCGGCGTAGTCGTCGATGTCATAGTTGATCGAGCTGGCATTGCGCGAGTGGGTGCCGTCGTAGTCGACCCCAAGGCCACCGCCAACGTCGATATGGTCGACCGGCAAGCCCAGTGAACGCAGCTCGCCGTAATAACGGATCGCTTCCTTGAAGCCATGCTGGTAGTCGGCCAGGTTGGCGATCTGCGAACCCATATGGAAGTGCAGCAGGCGGATGCCCTGATCCAGTCCGGCAGCGCGGAAGCGCTCGACCACTGACAGCAACTGCGCCGCCGACAGACCGAACTTGGACTTCTCACCGCCGGTGTCGGCCCACTTGCTCGATGCCAGCGACGACAGGCGTACGCGCAAGCCGACCTGTGGCTTGACCTTGAGCTCGGCAGCCTCTTCGATCACCAGCGCGACCTCGGACTCCTTTTCGATAACGATGAATACGTTATGACCAAGCTTCTGGCCCATCAGCGCGAGGCGGATGAACTCACGGTCCTTGTAGCCGTTGCAGACGATGGTGCCGCCCTTCGGCGCCAGCGCCAGCACCGCCAGCAGCTCTGGCTTGGAGCCGGCTTCAAGGCCGATCGATACGTTCTGGGTGGCGATGATGTTCTCGACAACCGCTTCCTGCTGGTTGACCTTGATCGGGTACAGAGCGGTGTACTCGCTCTGGTATTCCAGGCGCGCGATGTTGGCGTCGAAAGCGCCGGTCAACTGGCGGACGCGGTCTTGCAGGATGTCCGGGAAACGCACCAGCAATGGCAGCGAAAGGCCACTCTGGCGCAGCTCGTCAACCTGTTCGAAGAGGTCGATGGGGGCACTGTCGGGGCCGTTGGGGCGCACTTCGACGCGCCCGGCTTCATTGATGGCGAAATAACCAGCGCCCCAATGGCGGATGCCATAAACACTGCGGCTGTCGGCCACGGTCCACTGGCTACCATCGTCTTTGCGTGTGCGTCGTACGGACATTCAAGTCCCCTGTAGATAAGTCGAAGACACTGCCTTGGCGACAAGGCGACGGCAGTGTAAAAGCGAAAAATGACGATTCGTCCATGCCAGGGGTAGACCCTGGTTACGGAATCGAGTTTAGAAAGCTCGGCGGAAAAAATCGCCTGGTGATTCAACCACCGGACTTTTTCGCCTTGAAGCCTTGCTTGGTCAGCTCTGCCAGCAACAGCTCGACGTGGTCGCCCTGGATCTCGATAACGCCGTCTTTCAAGGCGCCACCGGTGCCACAACGCCGCTTGAGGCTGGCAGCCAGCTCTTTCAAGGGTTCGAGCGCCAACGGCACACCGCTGATGGTGGTCACCGTCTTGCCGCCGCGGCCTTTGCTTTCGCGGCGCACACGGGCAATACCGTCACCTTCGGGGATGGCTTGCTGCTTGCAGATACAGGCATCCGCCGGCTGGCCACAGTCGGGGCAGTGCCGACCGGCATCGGTGGAATAAACGAGACCGCTCAAGGCGGAAAAGGAAGAAGCTTTCTTGGCCACTTTTGTTCCTCTTGCTGAGGACAAAAACTGGTCGATTCCGTTGCCTGGAGCCGACCGCGAAGCCCCACTCTGGCAGGGGCGGCGCTACTGACGCAAAAGCTGCGACAGCCCGAAAAGGGCGCGCAGTGTAACGATAATTGCGCCGCTTGCTAAGTACTGGATTGCGCCATTTTGCGCAGGTTTTACGACCTGACGCAGACTCCTGGCCGCAGACTAGCTCAAGCCTGCCTGATAGCGCTGCAGCGCAACCAGCGAATCCGGGCAATAAGGCAAACGCTGACGCTCATCGTCGACCTGCGCCAGGCTGACGAAGCGCGCCTCGCTGACCTCCTCCGGCTGCAAGCTTAGCGGCCCGTCCCAGACCGCCGAAAACACGCCGCACCAGAGCCGATTGCCCGGCTGGTCAAAATAGAACCGCTCATGAAAGCGCAGCCCGACGCCGGTCACCCCGAGTTCCTCGGCCAGCTCGCGAGCCGCCGATTCGGCATAGCTCTCATCGGTCGCCACCATGCCGCCAGCGGCCACGTCCCAGTACCCCGGGTAGACCGCCTTGCTCAGGGAGCGGCGGTTGATGCAGAGCAAGCCGGCGCTGTTGAACAGCAGAATGAATGTGCAGCGGCCAATCAGCCCTGCCTCACGCAGCTGTGCACGCGGCATGGCGCCGAGCAGTTGATCATGCTCGTCGACCCAGGCGATCAGTTCGAGGTCCGAGGCCGCCCGGTGGGCAGCCTCGGCTGGGGTGATGGTCATGCTCAGCCTTGCGACAGCAGCTGACGCAGGTCGATCACTGCGGCGTTGGCGCGGGAGATGTAGTTGGCCATCACCAGCGAGTGGTTGGCCCACATGCCGAAGCCGCTACCGTTGAGCACCATTGGGCTCCACAGCGCTTCCTGCGAAGCTTCCAGCTCACGAATGATCTGGCGCACGCTAACCGTGGCGTTCTTTTTGGCCAGGACGTCGGCGAAGTCCACTTCAATGGCGCGCAACAGGTGCGACAGCGCCCAGGCCTGACCGCGTGCTTCATAGAAGACGTTGTCGATCTGCATCCATGGTGTTTCCACCAGCTCTTCATCAAGCTGCGGCACCTGGCCAGCCACCACGGTTTCAGTCTTCAAGGTGCTGTTCAGCTTGACCCGGCCGACACTGGCCGACAGCCGCTGCGACAGCGAACCCAGACGGGTGGCTACGTCACCCAGCCAGTTGTTCAGGTTATCGGCACGGGTATAGAAGATCGCGCCCTTGTCGCCTGCGGCCAGACGCGTCTGATAACGCTCGAGCGACTTGATGCCTTCAGAGAACTCGGACTCGCTCGAAGGCAGAATCCAGCTCTTGTTGTCGAAGTTGAAGCGCGGCTCGGCCTTGGCCAGGTCGGCGTCTTCGGTCGACTGCGACTGCGAACGGGCGAAGTCCTTGCGCAGTGCCCGCGACAAGTCGCGCACCTGCACTAGCACGCCATATTCCCAGCTCGGCATGTTGTCCATCCATAGCCCAGGCGGGAAGCGGTCGTTGGAAATATAACCGCCCGGCTTGTCGAGCAGGGTGGCGGCAACGGTTTTCAGCGTCTCGACGGTGGTGTAACCAATGACCATCTTCTGCCCGCTGCGCTCGGCGCTGGCCTGGGCATTCTGCTGCACCGGGAACAGGTCAGGCTCCTGGCTCCAGTACCAGCCAAGGCCGATACAGACCAGCAGGTACAGCCCGATCACAACCCCAAGAGCGCGGCTCCAGAGGCCGCCAAGGTAGCTACGGGCGGCGGCGCGACGGGAGTCGGGCCGCTCACGAGGCTCGGCAGTGGCCTCACGGTTTTTCCAGTCCAGCATGGCATTGTCCTTAATCAGTCACGACGGTTCAGAGCTTGGACCTCAGGCTACGGCCAGGGTGCCACGGCAAGCCCACATCGACCCACTATAAAGCAGACACCGGCTTGCGCATAAGCGACCGGGTGGTCGGCAACTGAATAACAGGACCAGACGCAATGTTGACCTGGTACACGCGCAGCTTGCAGAAGTGGTGCTAGCATACAGCCATCATCGAAGCTGCATTCCCCCATAATAAGTAGTCAGCCATGATCCAGTCACCACAGCCCAGCCAAGAGCGCGCCAAGCGCAGCAGCGATTACGTCGACGACGTGCCGCTGCCGCCGTTGCGCAAACCGGTGTATATCCTGCTGCAGGATCATGACCGCGCCGAACGCCTGGCGCAGCAGCTGGAATTCTTTGGCCTGGGGGTGCACGCACTGGCCACTGCCGAGGTGTTCTGCGCGGCGATGCGCGAGCGCTTGCCGGCGGCGATAGTCATGGACGTCGACTTCAGCGGCCCGGGCTGTGGCCTGCTGCTGGCGGCGCAGGCCCAGCTGGGGCTGGATCAGGCTGTGCCGCTGCTGTTCTTCAGCCTGCACGAAACCGACACGCCGACGCGCCTGGCCGCCGTGCGCGCCGGTGGCCAGGCGTTCATGACCGGTACGCTGGAAGCATCGAGCCTGCTGGAAAAGGTCGAGATGCTGACCAACGCCACTCAGTACGACCCATTTCGAGTACTGATCATCGATGACTCGCGCACCCAGGCACTGCATACCGAGCGCGTGCTCAACAGCGCCGGGATGATCACTCGCAGCCTGACCGAGCCGATCCGCGCCATGGCCGAGCTGGCTGACTTCCAGCCCGACCTGATCATCCTCGACCTCTATATGCCCGACTGTACCGGGCCGGAGCTGGCCAAGGTGATCCGCCACAATGACCGCTATGTCAGCGTGCCGATCATCTACCTGTCGGCCGAGGACGACCTGAACAAGCAGCTCGATGCCATGAGCGAAGGCGGTGATGATTTTCTGACCAAGCCGGTGCGTTCACGCCAGCTGCTGACCACGGTACGCAACCGCGCCGTGCGCGCGCGTCATCTCAAGGCGAGGATGGTCCGCGACAGCCTGACCGGTCTGTACAACCACACGCATATCCTGCAATTGCTGGAAGACTGCCGCTTGCGCGCCCGCCGCGAACAGCAGCCGCTGAGCTTTGCCATGCTCGACATCGACCACTTCAAGAAGATCAACGACCGCCACGGCCACCCCATGGGCGACCGGGTGATCAAGAGCCTGGCATTGTTCCTCAAGCAACGCCTGCGCAAGACCGATTACATCGGCCGTTACGGCGGTGAGGAATTCGCCATTGTGCTGCCCAATACGCCGCTGAGCGCGGCCTACAAGGTGCTCGACGAGATCCGCCGGCGCTTTGCCGAGATCATCTATCCCGCCCAACCCCACGACCTGCACTGCACCTTCAGCGCCGGCGTGGTGCAGTTGGATCAAGCGCACGATGCCCTGAGCATGGCCAGTGCCGCTGACGAAGCGCTGTACCGGGCCAAGCATGCCGGGCGCAACTGCGTGGTGCGGGTAGACCCCGCGTAAACGGCGCCAGGCCCGATCAAGGCAAAAGGCCACAATTCTCCAGCGCAGCACCCTCCTCCGTCATCACCCCGTCATGAAATCGCAATAACTTCAGGCACCTACCTCTCTCCACGCTGCCGGAAGCCTGCGCCATGCGCCTGAAGTGGTTGACCAATTGCAACACCCTGTTGCTCGTTGCCGTGTGCATTGCCCTGGGCGCAACCCTGTGGTGGTCACAACGAGCGCTGGAGCGTCCCTATCTGCTGATGGAACGCTATCTGGGCTTGTCGCAGCAGTTTCAGAACCATATCGAGCGCGATACCCAGGCCTACCTGGCCAGCGGCGACGCCGTACGCCACGCCGCCGCTGTGCAGGGCAACCAGCAGTTGCAGGCAGCGCTTGCTGACTGGCCCGGAGCTCTGGCCGAGCAACTGCGCCCCAGCCTCGCCGAGTTGCAGGCATTCACCGGCAATCAGCTACTGGCCGCCGGCAAGCTGGCGGGTGATCCGCAAGCCTTGCTGCTGCAGGCCGAGCGCGAACTGGGCGGCACTCTCGAACAGCTGGCTGGCTACGCCCAAGGTAGCACCAGCGAGCAGGCCCAGCGCTACCTGGCGCCCTTGCTGGACGCAGCGATGCATTTGGGCCGTTTATCGCTGGCCCGCGACAAGCTGGTCAGCAGTGGTCGCGCCGAGCTGGCTGAAGAAGTCGAACGCGAATTGCAGCAGGTACGTGTTCAGGCCGAGCAGATTGCAGCATTGCCGCTACTGGGCGTGACCCGCGCGGCCGAGTCCGGCGCTGACGACTTCGCCGCGCTGATGGGGCTGCAAAGCCAGGCTAGCGAGCAGCGCGAAGACGTCGCCGTGGCCCTCAAGCGCGATCTGCAGAGCCTGCTCAGCCGCTATCGCGCCGAACTGCAGCGCACCCGCGAACAGATCGATCAGCGCGCAACCCTGGCCAACAGCACCCGCGAGCGGCTCGAGGCGGTGCAGCAAGTGCTTGCCGGGCTGGAGCCGCAGGTACGCGCGCAACACGCCAGCATCGCCGCCGAGGTGCGCATCATTCAGGGCGTGATGATCGTCTTGATTCTGTTCATCGCGCTGCTCATCGACAGCCTCCAGCGGCGCCTGGCGGGAACCCTCGGCAGCCTTGCACCAGCACTGTCACGCTGGGCCGAGGGCGATTTTGCCCAGCCCATTTCCTTGGGCAAGACCAACCGCGAACTGCACGACATCGAAGATTCGCTCAACCACCTGCGCCAGTATCTGGTGCAACTTGTGGCGACCTTGCGCGCCAACGCCGAGCAGGTTGCCGGCAGCAGTCATGCTCTGGCCGGCATGAGCAGCGGCCTGCACCAAGGCGCCGAACGCCAGGCCGGTGACACGGCGCAGATCCGCGATGCCCTGGGCGAGCTGGAAGCGACCATTCAGCAAGTGGCGGGCGATGCCAGCGCTGCGGCCCAGGCCAGTCGCGAGGCCGGCAGTGCCGTCGAGCACGGTCAGCGGGTGATCGGCCAGAGCCTGTCTGGGCTGCGTACGCTGGTTGATGAAGTCCAGGGCAATGCGCAGATGATCGAACAACTGGCACACGAGTCGGCGACCATCGGCGGTGTGCTCACGGTGATTCGCTCGATTGCCGAACAGACCAACCTGCTGGCGCTCAACGCCGCAATCGAAGCGGCTCGCGCCGGCGAGATGGGCCGCGGCTTTGCCGTGGTCGCCGATGAGGTGCGCTCGCTGGCGCAACGCACAACTGGCGCTACCGGCGAAATCCAGGCACTGATCGACCGCCTGCAACTGGCCGCGCGCGACTCGGTGAATGGCATGCGCACCCAGCTCGAGCATGCCGAGGCCACTGCCAGCCAGGCGCAGACGGCAGATGGCGCTCTGGATGAAATCGTCACGGCAATCCGCACCATCGCCGACACCGCTGGGCGTATCGCCGATGTGACGGCGCAACAAACCGGCGCCGTGAGCGACATCCGCGACCACAGCGAGCGCATTCACCAACTTGGCGAAGACAACCTGCAGCGCATCGGCGAAGGCCGTGAACAAGGCGAGCAATTGCTCAAGCTGGGCGGTGAGCTGAACACTGCAGTGGCTGCATTCCGCCTCTGAGCAGGCCGGGCGGCCGCCCCCAATGCCCGCCAAGTCCGCTATCATGCGCCCACGTTCGACCTCGCGAGTCCGCCATGCGCCGCCTGTTTTTCCTGCTGTTTCTGCTGCTGGCCAGCCCGGCTTTCGCCGCTGGCCTGCTCGACAACCGCCCCAGTGCCACGCTCGGTGCCTCTGCCCTGAGTAACAACAGCGACTTCCTGCCGGTGCATGAAGCGTTCAAGTTGAGCCTGGTCAGCAGTGATGCGCAGAACATCACCCTGCGTTTCGTCGCCAGCGACGGTTACTACCTCTATCGCCACCGCTTCCAGTTCCGCAGCGAGCCTGCCGATGTAGCTCTGGGCACGGCGCAGATTCCGCCCGGCGAGGCCAAGCACGACGAGTTTTTTGGTGATGTCGAGGTGTATCACGGCGTGCTCGATATCGTCGTGCCGCGACCTGCCGCTGACAGCCGCGGCTTTACCCTGCTGGTGGGCTACCAGGGCTGTGCCGACAAAGGCCTGTGCTATCCGCCGGAAACCGCAAGGATTGCCATCGATGCGGCTGGTACAGCCAGCTCGCCAAGCAGCGCGCCCGGCTGGGACTGGCAAGCGTTGCTGCTGTTCTTCCTCGCCGGTGTCGGCCTGACCTTCACCCCCTGCGTACTGCCGATGCTGCCGATCCTGTCGGGTGTGGTCTTGCGCGGTCAGGTCGGCGGCTGGCGTGGTTTCAGCCTGTCGCTGGCCTATGTGCTGCCGATGGCGGTGTGCTTCGCCACCCTCGGCGCGCTGATGGGCGTGTTTGGCGCGGGGCTGAACCTGCAGGCGCGGCTGCAATCGGCCTGGGTGCTGGTGCCGTTTGCGCTGTTCTTCGTGCTGTTTGCCCTGGCCATGTTCGGCCTGTTCGAGCTGAAGCTACCGCAAGCCCTGAGCAATCGCCTGGACCGCGTGGCCAATCGCACCCAGGGCGGCTCGCTGCTCGGTGCCGCGGTGCTCGGCGTGCTCTCCAGCCTGCTGGTTTCACCCTGTGTGTCGGCGCCGCTGGCCGGCGCCCTGCTGTACATCAGCGCCAGTGGTGACGCTTTGGGCGGCGCGCTGAAACTGTTCGCCCTGGGCCTGGGCATGGGCGCGCCATTGCTGCTGATCGGCACCGGCGGCGCGGCCTGGCTGCCGAAGAGTGGGCCGTGGCTGAACACCGTCAAGAATGCCATCGGCGTGCTGTTGCTGGGTCTGGCTATCGGCCTGCTCAGCCGAGTTTTGCCCGGGCCGCTGACCTTGCTCTTGATCGGCCTGCTGGCGGCGGGCGTAGCGCTGTTCCTCGGCGCCCTTGAGCTGGTGGTGAAAACGCCACGCGAGCGCCTCGCGCAATTGGCCGGCCTAGCCTTGCTGGTGTACGCCCTGGCGTGCTGGTACGGCGCCCTCAGCGGTCAGGGTGACCCATTGCGGCCACTGCCCAGCGCGGCTCCAGCCGCTGCTGCAGGCGCAGTCAGCGCCGACGCCTGGCAGACCATCACCACTCCGGCGGCGCTCGACGCAGCCCTGGCGGCCGCCTCGGCCGCCGGCCAACCGGTGCTGCTCGACTGGTACGCCGACTGGTGCATCAGCTGCAAGGTGATAGAACATGAGGTGCTCAGCGCACCGCAGGTGCAGGCGCAGTTGGGCGCCTTCAAGCTGCTGCGTTTCGACATCACCGAAAGCAATGTCGAGCAACGCAGCCTGCTCGACCGCTATCGCTTGTTCGGCCCGCCGGCACTGCTGTTCTTTGCCGCAAACGGCAGCGAAATGAGCAGCGATCGTGTGGTTGGTGAAATAAACGCCGGCGATTTTGCACAGATCCTCACCCGCGTACGCGGCCAACTCGGGCTATAACTTCCTGCTGACTGCGCTGTGCGCAGCCTGCGGTGACCAAATTTAAACATCTGGTCACATACTTTGCGCGAATCTCGGGCAACGTGCTGGCTATTGCCGGGAACTGGACACACCTACTCGCTTTGCGGCATAGTCGCCGCGCATGTCGTATTGCCCTACAAGACCAAGGAACCCGCAGATGGCTACCCTACTGGTGCTGCACGGCCCCAACCTCAACCTGCTCGGTACCCGCGAGCCGGGTCATTACGGTGCCGCCACCCTCGCCCAGATCAACCAGGATCTGGAGCAGCGTGCCCGTGCCGCAGGCCACCATCTGCAGTACCTGCAGAGCAATGCCGAGTATGAGCTGATCGATCGGATTCACGCCGCGCGCAACGAAGGCGTCGATTTCATCCTGATCAATCCGGCTGCTTTCACCCACACCAGCGTCGCATTACGTGACGCATTGCTGGCGGTGAGCATCCCATTCATCGAAGTGCACCTGTCCAACGTGCACAAGCGTGAACCGTTCCGGCATCACTCCTACTTCTCCGACGTTGCGGTAGGGGTGATCTGCGGTCTCGGCGCCAGCGGTTATCGACTGGCCCTGGAAGCTGCTCTGGAACAGCTGGCTGCAAGCGCACAGCCCTGATGAAACAAGGCCTCGGCCCTCCGGGCCGAGGTCATAGAGAAACGTTTTCGACACGTTTTCAATTTACGTCCCCGACCGAACCTTGGGAGTTGCTGATTAATGGATATCCGTAAAGTCAAAAAGCTGATCGAACTGCTGGAAGAGTCCGGCATCGACGAACTGGAGATCAAGGAAGGCGAAGAGTCCGTTCGCATCAGCCGTCACAGCAAGACCCCAGCTGCTCAGCAGTACTTCGCGCCACAACCGATGGCCGCCGCTCCAGTAGCTGCGCCTGCTCCGGTTGCCGCTGCCGCCCCTGCTGCCGACGCCGCGCCAGTGCTCAAAGGCACCGTGGTCCGTTCGCCAATGGTCGGCACCTTCTACCGCAAGCCATCGCCGACCTCGCCGAACTTCGCTGAAGTCGGGCAGAGCATCAAGAAAGGCGACACCCTGTGCATCGTCGAAGCGATGAAGATGATGAACCACATCGAAGCCGAAATCGGCGGTGTCATCGACGCCATCCTGGTGGAAGACGGTCAGCCGGTTGAATTCGACCAGCCGCTGTTCACCGTCGTTTGATCCTCGGAGAGCCAACGATGTCTGCGAAGCTGGAAAAAGTCCTGATCGCCAACCGTGGCGAAATCGCCCTGCGTATCCTGCGGGCCTGCAAAGAGCTCGGCATCAAGACCGTCGCTGTGCATTCCACGGCTGACCGTGAGCTGATGCACCTGGGTCTGGCGGACGAATCGGTCTGCATCGGTCCTGCGTCGTCCAAGGATTCCTACCTGCACATCCCGGCGATCATCGCTGCCGCCGAAGTGACTGGCGCTACCGCCATCCACCCAGGCTACGGCTTCCTCGCCGAGAACGCTGACTTCGCCGAGCAGGTCGAGAAGTCCGGCTTTGCCTTTATCGGCCCGAAAGCCGACACCATTCGCCTGATGGGCGACAAGGTTTCGGCCAAGGCAGCCATGATCGAAGCTGGCGTACCGACCGTACCAGGCTCCGACGGCCCACTGCCGGAAGACGAAGAAGAAGCCCTGCGCATCGGCCGTGAAGTCGGCTACCCGGTGATCATCAAAGCCGCTGGCGGCGGCGGTGGTCGCGGCATGCGCGTGGTGCACAAGGAAGAAGACCTGATCGCTTCGGCCAAGCTGACCCGTACCGAAGCCGGTGCTGCGTTCGGCAACCCGATGGTCTACCTCGAGAAGTTCCTGACCAACCCACGTCACGTGGAAGTCCAGGTGCTGTCCGACGGCCAGGGCCAGGCAATCCATCTCGGCGACCGTGACTGCTCGCTGCAGCGCCGTCACCAGAAGGTTCTCGAAGAAGCACCGGCTCCGGGCATCGACGAGCAAGCGCGTCAGGAAGTCTTCGCCCGCTGTGTCAAGGCGTGCATCGACATCGGTTACCGTGGTGCCGGGACGTTCGAGTTCCTCTACGAGAACGGCCGCTTCTACTTCATCGAAATGAACACCCGTGTTCAGGTCGAGCACCCGGTTTCGGAAATGGTCACTGGTATCGACATCGTCAAGGAGATGCTCAGCATTGCCGCTGGCAACAAGCTGTCGTTCACTCAGGATGACGTGGTGATCCGCGGCCACTCGCTGGAATGCCGGATCAACGCTGAAGACCCGCGCAAGTTCATCCCGAGCCCAGGCACCGTCAAGCACTTCCATGCCCCAGGCGGCAATGGCGTGCGGGTCGATTCGCACCTGTACAGCGGCTATTCGGTTCCGCCGAACTATGACTCGCTGATCGGCAAGCTGATCACCTACGGCAAGGATCGCGACGAAGCCATGGCGCGCATGCGCAATGCCCTCGACGAAATCGTGGTCGACGGTATCAAGACCAACATCCCGCTGCACCGCGACCTGGTGCGTGATGAAGGTTTCTGCAAAGGTGGCGTCAACATCCATTACCTCGAGCACAAACTGGCCAACCAGGATTGATCTTGAAGTGATGCGCTGAACAAACCCCGGCCCTGTGCCGGGGTTTTTTATTGCCGCTCGTACCTCGCTTGCCTCTCCACGCGCACAAACCGCACACACTGAAGTAAACTGCCCTACTTTGCGCAGCGCAGTCGCTGCCCCCACGGATTTTTTAAGGTACCCGCCATGCCCTGGCTGCAAGTACGTCTGGCCATCAGCCCGGAACAAGCCGAAACCTACGAAGATGCCCTGCTCGAAGTAGGCGCTGTCTCGGTAACCTTCATGGACGCCGAAGACCAGCCGATCTTCGAGCCGGACCTCAACACCACGCCGCTGTGGTCGCACACCCACCTGCTGGCCCTGTTCGAAGCCGACGCCGAGCCTGAGCAGGTATTCGCTCACCTGCGCCTGCTGACCAACGCCGAGCTGCCCGAGCATCAGGCTGAAGTCATCGAAGACCAGGACTGGGAACGCAGCTGGATGGACAACTTCCAGCCCATGCGTTTTGGCCAGCGTCTGTGGATCGTGCCAAGCTGGCACGCAGCCCCTGAGCCGGAAGCAGTCAACCTGCTGCTCGACCCGGGCCTGGCGTTCGGCACCGGCACCCACCCGACTACCGCGCTGTGCCTGGAGTGGCTCGACGGCCAGCAACTGGCTGACGTGCAGGTACTGGACTTCGGCTGTGGCTCGGGCATTCTGGCCATCGCTGCGCTGCTGCTGGGCGCGCGCGAAGCGGTCGGTACCGATATCGATGTGCAGGCGCTTGAAGCTTCGCGCGACAACGCCGGACGCAACGGTATCGAAGCCGAGCGCTTTCCGCTGTACCTGCCTGAAGACATGCCGGCGATGCAGGCCGACGTGCTGGTGGCCAACATTCTGGCTGGGCCACTGGTCTCGCTGGCGCCGCAGTTGTCGGGTCTGGTACGACCGGGCGGCCTGCTGGCGTTGTCGGGAATCCTCGCCGAACAGGGTGAAGAAGTCGCCGCCGCGTATGCTGCAGACTTTGACCTGGACCCGATCGTCGTCCGCGACGGCTGGGTTCGCATCAGTGGCCGCCGTCGCTCGGCAGGCCTGAAATAATCACCTGCACAGCCCCCCGGATCGCCGCATGACCGACAGTTTCGTCACCCAGTGCCCGCATTGCCAGACCAGCTTTCGCGTCACGCATCATCAATTGAGCGTGGCCCGCGGGGTGGTTCGCTGCGGCCAGTGTCTGCAAGTGTTCAACGCCGCCAAGCAACTGCTCGAGCAAAACCGCGTAGCCACTGCCGAGACGGCGCCTGCGCAGCCGGAGCTGGCTACCCCGGTCGAAGCACCAGCGCCTGCTGGGCCGGCGCCGAGCCAGGACGACTGGCAGGCCAGCGCTCAGGCCTTTGACGAAATCGACCTGGACCAGGCATTAGCCAATCTGGAGCGTCGCGATCGGGCCAGCGAAGGCCACAGCGAGGCGCGCAGCGATGCCCTGCAGGCAGTGCGCGAGGTGCACGACCCGGACGAAGACGTCGGCCGCCCGTTCGGTAACGCCACCGATGAGCCTCTGAGCGAGCCTTCACCGCTGGTCCTCGAGCCGCCGCTGATCGAGCCCGAAGCGCTTGAGCAAGAGCTGTTTGAGCAGGAAGCCTTTGAGCACGAGCCATCGCCCCGCGAGCGCACCGAGCCAAGCATTGGCCTGGTGCTTGACCCGGACGATCAACCCAGCCGCCAGCAGCCCACGCTGGGCGCGCCGTTGACCGCAGCCGAAGCGCTGAGCCGCGAGTCTCTGGCCGCCGACGACGGCCATGACACTGTTGTAAGCGGCCTGTCGGCGCTCGATGATGGCCGCCGCAAGGAAAACCTGTCAGCGCTGGACGCCCACGACGATGAACTTGAGCAGCCGCTCGATGAGCGTATCGAACCGGGCCTGAACAGCCGCGCCAACCGACGCAAGGAGCCGCTGATCGATGTGGTCGACGACCCGCTCCAGCTGGACTGGCAAAAACCCCAGGTCAACTGGGGCAAGCGCTTGCTGTGGGGCACGCTGACCCTGCTTGCCGCCGGCTTGCTGGCCTTTCAGTACGTGTGGTTCCACTTCGACGAAATGGCCCGCCAGGACCAGTACCGGCCGTGGTTCCAGCAACTGTGCCCGACGCTGGGCTGCAAGGTGCCGACCCGGGTCGACATTGCCCGGATCAAGAGCAGCAACCTGGTGGTGCGCAGCCATCCGGACTTCAAGGGCGCCCTGATCGTCGACGCGATCATCTACAACCGCGCGCCGTTTGCCCAACCGTTCCCATTGCTGGAACTGCGCTTTGCCGACCTCAACGGCCAGTCGATTGCCAGTCGTCGTTTCAAACCCAGCGAGTACCTCTCCGGTGAATTGGCCGGGCGCGGCGAAATGCCCAGCCAGACGCCTATCCATATCGCCCTGGATATCCTTGACCCGGGCCCCAAGGCCGTCAACTACAGCCTGAGCTTCCGCTCGCCGGAGTGACAATTGCCTGCAGACGCCGGTTTACCGGCGCCTGCAGCTTGTCCAGAACTGCTAGGCATAAGGCCGCAGCTGTTCAGATTTTATCCAAATTGACCTTTATCCAGTCATCCAGAGCGGGTATTATGCCCACCCTTTTTGACCTCAATGATTCGGCCCCACAACAGGGAACACCTATGTCGGCGGTACGCATCGGCCCATATACGCTTCGCAACAACCTGATCCTTGCGCCTATGGCCGGGGTTACGGACCAGCCTTTCCGCACGCTTTGCCAGCGCTTGGGCGCAGGCATGGTGGTGTCGGAGATGGTCAGTAGCGACATGAGCCTGTGGGACAGCCGCAAGTCACGTTTGCGTCGCATCCATGAAGGTGATCCCGAGCCGCGCTCGGTACAGATCGCCGGGGGTGACGCACAGATGATGGCGGCGGCGGCCCGGGCCAATGTCGAGGCCGGCGCGCAGATCATCGACATCAACATGGGTTGCCCGGCAAAAAAAGTCTGCAACAAAGCTGCAGGCTCTGCTTTATTGAGAGATGAAGTGCTGGTCAGCGAGATCCTCGATGCCGTCATTGGCGCTGTGGATGTCCCGGTGACCCTGAAGATTCGTACCGGCTGGGACCGTTCGAGCAAGAACGGCCTGAACGTGGCAAAAATTGCCGAACAGGCCGGCATCCAGGCGCTTGCGGTGCATGGCCGCACACGCGCCGACCTGTACACCGGTGAAGCCGAGTACGACACCATTGCTGCGATCAAGCAGGCAGTGTCGATCCCGGTCTTTGCCAATGGCGATATCACCTCGCCAGAAAAAGCCCGGGCGGTGCTGCATGCCACCGGTGCCGACGGCCTGCTGATTGGCCGTGCGGCCCAAGGCCGGCCGTGGATCTTCCGCGAGATCGAGCATTACCTGCAGACCGGTGAATACCTGCCGGCGCCAGGGCTGGACGAAGTTGAACGCATTTTGCTGGAGCACCTGGCCGCGCTGCATGCCTTCTACGGCGATGTAATGGGCGTACGTATCGCCCGAAAGCACGTTGGCTGGTATCTGGCAACCCGACCCGGCGGCAAGGAGTTCCGCTCCCGGTTCAACGCTTTGGATGAGACACACGCGCAATGCGCCAACGTTCGCGAGTTTTTCTCCGAATGCCGACAGAGCCTTGAAACAAAGGACGAACAAGGGGTGGCCGCATGACGATGATGACCGAGACTTTAGTGAGTGGAACAACGCCCGTGAGCGACAACGCCAACCTCAAGCAGCACCTGAATACGCCGAGCGAGGAGGGCCATACCCTGCGCGACAGCGTCGAGAAGGCGCTGCACAACTACTTCGCCCACCTCGAAGGCGCCTCCGTCACGGACGTGTACAACCTGGTGCTCTCGG
Source organism: Pseudomonas sp. 1121_17 (assembly GCF_052850745.1). Classification (NCBI taxonomy): domain Bacteria; kingdom Pseudomonadati; phylum Pseudomonadota; class Gammaproteobacteria; order Pseudomonadales; family Pseudomonadaceae; genus Pseudomonas; species Pseudomonas sp. 1121_17. The sequence goes on along the minus strand of NZ_VXCX01000008.1, from coordinate 166,798 downwards.
AGGTCGAGGCGCCGTTGCTCGAAAGTGTGATGAATTACGTCAAGGGCAACCAGACCAAAGCCAGCGAGATGCTCGGACTCAACCGTGGCACCCTGCGCAAGAAGCTCAAGCAGTACGATTTGCTCTAAGGCCAGAATCCCAATCAGAAAAGGCGGCTCCCGCAGGAGGCGCCTTTTTTGCTGACTCCACCGCGTTATGGAATCCGAAATGACCGACCAGACTACCCGCCTGCCGATCCGCCGCGCCCTGATCAGCGTCTCCGACAAGACCGGGATCCTCGAATTCGCTCGCGAGCTGCAACAGCTCGGCGTCGAGATCCTGTCCACCGGTGGCACCTACAAGCTGCTCAAGGACAATGGCGTCGACGCGGTGGAAGTGGCCGACTACACCGGCTTCGCTGAAATGATGGACGGCCGGGTGAAGACCCTGCATCCAAAAATCCACGGTGGCATCCTCGGTCGGCGTGGCACCGACGACGCGATCATGAACGAGCACGGCATCAAGCCAATCGACCTGGTGGCAGTCAACCTGTACCCGTTCGAAGCCACCATCGCCAAGCCTGGCTGCGACCTGCCGACCGCAATCGAGAACATCGATATCGGCGGCCCGACCATGGTTCGCTCGGCAGCCAAGAACCACAAGGACGTGGCCATCGTGGTCAACGCCGGTGACTACGGCCAGGTCCTCGAAAGCCTCAAGGCCGGTGGCCTGACCTACGCTCAGCGCTTCGACCTGATGCTCAAGGCGTTCGAGCACACCGCCGCCTACGACGGTATGATCGCCAACTACATGGGCACCGTGAACCAGGCTGCCGAGACCCTGTCGACTTCCGACCGCAGCCTGTTCCCGCGCACCTTCAACAGCCAGTTCGTCAAAACCCAGGAAATGCGCTACGGCGAGAACCCGCACCAGAACGCGGCGTTCTACGTTGAAGCGAACAAGGGCGAAGCGAGCATCTCTACCGCCACCCAGCTGCAGGGCAAAGAGCTGTCGTTCAACAACGTGGCCGACACCGATGCCGCCCTCGAGTGCGTCAAGAGCTTCGTCAAGCCGGCCTGCGTGATCGTCAAGCACGCCAACCCGTGCGGCGTTGCCGTGGTTCCGGAAAACGAAGGCGGCATTCGTCAGGCCTACGAACTGGCTTACGCCACCGACACCGAGTCGGCCTTCGGCGGCATCATCGCCTTCAACCGCGAGCTGGACGGCGAGACCGCCAAGGCCATCGTCGAGCGTCAGTTCGTTGAAGTGATCATTGCGCCGAAGATCTCCCAGGCTGCCCGTGACGTAGTAGCCGCCAAGCAGAACGTGCGTCTGCTCGAGTGCGGCGAGTGGCCAGCCGAGCGCAGCGCTGGCTGGGACTTCAAGCGGGTCAACGGTGGCCTGCTGGTGCAGAGCCGCGATATCGGCATGATCAGCGCCGACGATCTGAAGATCGTTACCCAGCGCGCGCCGAGCGAGCAGGAAATTCACGACCTGATCTTCGCCTGGAAAGTAGCCAAGTTCGTTAAGTCCAACGCTATCGTCTACGCCAAGCAGCGCCAGACCATCGGTGTCGGTGCTGGCCAGATGAGCCGCGTCAACTCGGCACGCATTGCTGCAATCAAAGCCGAGCATGCTGGCCTGCAAGTACAAGGTGCTGTCATGGCCTCGGACGCGTTCTTCCCGTTCCGCGACGGCATCGACAACGCTGCCAAGGCAGGCATCACTGCAGTGATCCAGCCAGGTGGTTCGATGCGCGATGCTGAAGTGATCGCTGCTGCCGACGAAGCCGGCATCGCCATGGTATTCACCGGCATGCGCCACTTCCGCCACTAATTTCGCCCGCCCCACCGCACCCCTGTAGGAGCGGCCTTTCGCGACGCAAGGCCACTCCTACAGAAAAGCGTCTGGGGTCGTCGCTAAACAGTTTTCGAGGTTTTAGACATGAAAGTTTTGATCATCGGCAACGGCGGCCGTGAACACGCCCTGGCCTGGAAAGTTGCCCAGGACCCACGCGTCGAAAAAGTCTTCGTCGCCCCAGGCAACGCTGGCACCGCCACCGAAGCCAAATGCGAGAACGTCGACATCCAGGTGACCGCTCTGGAGCAGTTGGCCGATTTCGCCGAGCAGAACGTCGACCTGACCATCGTCGGCCCGGAAGCGCCACTGGTTGCCGGCGTCGTCGACCTGTTCCGCAGCCGCAAGCTCGACTGCTTTGGCCCAACCAAGGGCGCTGCGCAGCTTGAAGGCTCCAAGGCATTCACCAAGGACTTCCTGGCCCGTCACCAGATCCCTACCGCTGATTACCAGAACTTCACCGAAGTCGAGCCAGCCCTGGCCTACCTGCAAAAGGTCGGCGCGCCGATCGTGATCAAGGCCGACGGCCTTGCTGCGGGCAAAGGCGTGATCGTTGCCATGAGCTTGCAGGAAGCCGAGGACGCCGTGCGCGACATGCTCGCCGGTAACGCCTTTGGTGATGCAGGTTCGCGGGTCGTCATCGAAGAGTTCCTCGACGGCGAAGAAGCCAGCTTCATCGTCATGGTCGACGGTGAAAACGTGCTGCCGATGGCGACCAGCCAGGACCACAAGCGCGTCGGCGACGGCGACAGCGGGCCGAACACCGGCGGCATGGGCGCCTACTCGCCAGCCCCGGTGGTTACCGCCGAAGTGCACCAGCGGGTGATGGACCAGGTGATCTGGCCGACCGTGCGCGGCATGGCCGCCGAAGGCAACGTCTACACCGGCTTCCTGTACGCCGGGTTGATGATCGACAAGGCCGGTAACCCCAAGGTGATCGAGTTCAACTGCCGCTTCGGCGACCCGGAAACCCAGCCAGTCATGCTGCGCCTGGAGTCGAGCCTGGTGCTGTTGATCGAAGCCGCCTTCGCCAAGGCCTTGAACAAGGTCGAAGCACAATGGGACCCGCGGCCAAGCCTGGGTGTGGTGCTGGCTGCCGGCGGTTACCCGGCCGACTACGCCAAGGGCGCTACCATTCATGGCCTCGACACTGCGGCCAAGCTGGAAGGCAAGGTCTTCCATGCCGGCACTGCGCTGCAGGACGGCCAGATCGTGACCAACGGCGGTCGCGTGCTGTGCGCCACTGCCCTCGGTCAGACCGTCGCCCAGGCCCAGGAACAGGCTTACCGCCTGGCCAAGGAAGTCAGCTGGGACGGTAGCTTCTACCGCACCGACATCGGCTACCGGGCCATTGCCCGCGAGCGTGGTGAGGCGCAGTAACAGCGCTTTGGCGAATGGCCGTGACACCCTTTGGTGCACGGCCTTCGGCTCGTCGACAGGATGCCGATGGGCCTTGCCTTCGCCTTCACACGCCGCGCATAGTTGTGCTTCGGCACACCCGCTAAGAAAGGATCTCGTCTTGCGTCGGCTTCGGATTGCCCTTGCCCTGTTCGTCAGCTTGCTGACCCTGCTCTGCCTGCCGCCGGCCTCGGCCGAGCAAGGTGCTGGCTGGTCGCTGCTGCTCGATGAACAGGCCAACCTGCAACTGAGCGACGTTCGCTCCGAACGCTACCGCAACCAATTCAGTCCGCTCCAGCTCAACGAGCTGGAGGCTGCCGAGCCTGATCAAGCGCTCTGGCTGCACTACCGGCTGGAACCGGATGACCAGCAACGCCTGCTGCGCATCTTCGCTCCCGACCTGTCCCGCCTCGATCTGTATGTGCTCAACGGTGACAAACTGCTGCGCCAGCGCCACCATGGTCCGCAGGCCAACACCGTCAGCGAGCCGACCCTGCTCGGCAGTGACCACTTGCTGACTTTACCCAACAGCAGCCAACCACTGGACGTCTACCTGCACCTGGTCTCGGAACACCAATTGCGCCCAGCCATCAGCCTGCTGTCTGCTGCCGAGGCTGCGGGTGACCAACACTTGCTGCTGTTGTTCGGCCTGTTGTTCGGCGGTCTGGTTATGCTGATCCTGCACAACGTGATCCGCTTCCTCTACGTGCGCTCGAGCACCACCCTGATTCTTGCCCTTTACCACGGCCTGATGCTGCTCAGCGCGCTGATCCTGCTCAACCTCAGCGGCCCCTGGTGGCACGTCTGGCACAGTGCACAGACGCCTGCCGCCTACCTGACCCTGGTCATGGCCGGGCTGGCCGGTCTGTACTTCACCCAGCACTTTTTCAGTACCGGCAATTCGCCGCGGCTGAATCGGCTGTTGCAGGGCGAGATGCTGTTGGTTGGCGTCAGCAGCCTGATCCTGCTGTTCGTCGACACCCTGCCGCTAAACCTGATGACCTACGCCCTGCTCGCGATTGGCAGCGCAAGCATGCTGCTGGTCAGCAGCTATCACTGGTACAAGGGCTACAGCCCGGCACGTTTGTTCGCCTTGGCGATGCTGGTGTACAACCTCGGCGGGCTGGTGTTGCTGCCAGCGTTGCTCGGCCTGACCCGCACGCCGACGCCATGGTTGCTGTGCATTCTGATGGCACTGGCGGTAAGCAGCGGCCTGCTGCTCAACCTGGCAGTGAGTGAACGCTTGCGACGCATCAACGAGGACCGCTTCCGCGCCAGCCGCGCGCTGGCAGCCAGCGACGCCGAGCTTAACGCCAAGGCCGAGTTCCTGGCCAAGATCAGCCATGAAATCCGCACCCCGATGAACGGCGTGCTGGGCATGACCGAGCTGTTGCTGGGGACGCCGCTATCGGTCAAGCAGCGCGACTACGTGCAGACCATCCACAGCGCCGGCAACGAGCTGCTGACCTTGATCAACGAGATCCTCGACATCTCCAAGCTGGAGTCGCGGCAGATCGAGCTGGACGATGTGCAGTTCGACCTCAACGCCTTGATCGAAGACTGCCTGAATATCTTTCGAGCCAAGGCCGAACAACGCAACATCGAGCTGATCAGCTTTACCCAACCGCAAGTCCCGCGGGTCATCAGCGGCGACCCGACGCGCTTGCGTCAGGCCCTTTCCAGCCTGCTGGAAAACGCGCTGAAAAACACCGAGCAGGGCGAAATCCTGTTGGTGGTGGCGCTGGATCAACGCGGCGAGCTGCCTCGCCTGCGCATTGCCGTCCAAGACAGCGGCAGCGCCATGCCACCGGCCGAGCGCGAAGCCTTGCTGCAGGCCGAGCTGCACAGCCATCAGTTTCTCTCCAGCAACAAGCTCGGCGGCCATCTGGGGCTGGTGATCGCCAAACAATTGATTGGTCTGATGCAGGGCGAATTCGGCATCAAGAGCAGCAGCAACATGGGCAACACCCTGTGGTTGACCCTGCCGCTCGACCCGTCACGTCTGGAGCAGCCACCGGCCGACCTGGACGGCCCGCTGCGCGACGCACGAGTACTGGTGGTCGACGATAACGACACCTGTCGCAAGGTCCTGGTGCAGCAATGCAGCGCCTGGGGGATGAATGTCAGTGCCGTGCCGTCGGGCAAGGAAGCGCTCGCCCTGCTGCGTACCAAGGCGCACCTGCGCGACTATTTCGACGCGGTCCTGCTCGACCAGAACATGCCCGGCATGACCGGCATGCAACTGGCAGCCAAGATCAAGGAAGACCCAAGCCTCAACCACGACATCCTGGTGGTGATGCTGACCGGCATCAGCAACGCCCCGAGCAAGGTCATCGCGCGCAACGCCGGCGTCAAGCGCATCCTCGCCAAGCCGGTGGCCGGCTACACCTTGAAGACCACCCTGGCCGAAGAGCTGGCCCAGCGCGGACGTGAGCAGGCCACGCCGCCGGCCGCGCTGGGCATGCCGCCGGCGACACTGGAAGTTCCAGCCGACTTCCACGTGCTGGTTGCCGAAGACAACAGCATTTCGACCAAGGTCATCCGTGGCATGCTCGGCAAGCTCAACCTCGAACCTGATACCGCCAGCAATGGCGAGGAGGCCCTGCAGGCCATGCAGGCTCGTCGCTACGATCTGGTCTTGATGGATTGCGAGATGCCCGTGCTGGATGGATTCTCAGCAACCATTCGCCTGCGCGAGTGGGAGGCGGCCAACCAGCGCCAGCGCACGCCGGTTGTCGCTCTGACCGCCCACATCCTCAGCGAGCACAAGGAACGTGCACGCCTGGCTGGTATGGACGGCCACATGGCCAAGCCGGTCGAGCTGTCGCAACTGCGCGAACTGGTCCAGTACTGGGCCGGGCAGCGCGAGGCGAGAGCCGCTGAGGTGGATGCATCATGACCGGCAGCGCTGAGTGCAGCCGGGCAAAGCTCAAACCCACCGCCTGAGCGGCTGATACACTTGCCGCACCCATCCCTTCGCCATGGATCCTGGCCATGCTTCATGAGTTGTTCAGCGTTTACCTGAAGATGCTCGTGCTCTACAGCCCGTTCTTCGTGCTGTCCTGCTTCATCAGCCTGACCCGCGGCCACTCCAGCAAGGAGCGCAAGCAACTGGCCTGGCGCGTGGCGATTGCCGTGCTCATTGCCAGCGTGCTGTTGTACCTGTTTGGCCGGGTGATCTTCGGCGTGTTCGGCATCACTGCCGACGCCTTTCGTATCGGTGCCGGCAGTGTGTTGTTCATTTCTGCGCTGGGCATGGCCCAGGGCAAGCCGGCGGTGCAGAGCGACAACGTCCAGCAGGACGTAACCATCGTACCGCTGACCATCCCGCTGACCGTCGGCCCCGGCACCATCGGCGCGCTGCTGGTGATGGGCGTCAGCCAGCCGCACTGGGATGACAAGCTACTGGCAATCGTCAGTATTGCTCTGGCCAGTTTCACTGTCGGCCTGGTGCTGTACCTCTCGCACCGTATCGAACGAATCCTGGGTGACCAGGGCTTGCAGATCGTCAGCCGCTTGATGGGGCTGTTCGTCTGTGCCCTGGCTGCGCAGATCATCTTTACCGGGATCAAGGGCTACTTGCTGAGTTAGGTTTGATAGTCCTCGATATTCAGCAGCGCTTGCTTCACCTCGCCAGCCAGAACCTTGGGCAGGTAAGTACTGATGAACGCACGAGCATTGAACCGAACCAGCTCGGCGCGCACGTTTCGGTAGCTACGCTTGCGATCCATGAAGCCCGTCGAGAAGCTCGACTTCTTGTCATTCTCGAAGTATAGGACCATGTCGACCCGACCGTTGCCGGCCGGCGCACAGGGCAGAAATTGAATGCACTGACGCTCTGCGGCTTTTCGCTCGAATGAGCGCAGCGTGGTCGGATTGGCCATCAGCCGGCTCAAGGCGAACTTGGTCGATTCGGCAAAATGTTCACCTGCCGTAACCGCGATGGTCTGCAGTGCCTTGTCGACCAGTTTCGGCCGTTTGTCAGACGGCCAGTGAATGTCTTCAGCCGACACCGCATCCCAGCCCATGAACTTGAGCTGATTGCGAAAGTAGCTCAGCCAGTCCTCGATCAGACCATCATTGAACACGCTCAGGGTGGCACGCTCAGCCAACGCAACCGCCGTCTTCACCGCATCACGCTGTTGCAGATCAAGGCCAGGCAGAAAACTCACGATCGATGAGCCAATCAATGCCGCTTGGTTGTTCACCATAATGTTCTCCTATGCGGTAGTTCCCAAGTCGAGCACGTATGGGGTCTGCTGTTGTTTACTGGCTATCAGCGTATGTAACTTGCTACGCATGGGTTCGAATGCCTGCACGTCGCACACCAGCGAGATACAGCGCAATTGAACCTCTGCCGGCAACGCTGCCATTTCGTCCAGGCTGGGTTGCATCGTCCCCTCGACAGAGGCCGTGCATTGCCAGGTCAGGCTGCACAAATGCAGATGCGCCTGCGCGTCCAGCAGCCCGATTTCCAGCACTACAGGTTGCTGCAATTTATCGACCGGACAAATGAAGCCTTCGAGCTGTCGCTGCCCTGCGCAATGGTGGCGCAGGCCTCCGATAGCCCTGCGCAAGACCTGAACGCCGTCGATTCCGGCCTGCCCGAGCCAGGCCTGAAGCGGCTCAGAAATGACCAGCTCAGTGATGGCCGTGACGTTTTGCGTATCATGGGCCTGACCAGTCACGAGCCACTTGATCTCGCCATACACCGCTCGATAAGCGCGATACCAGATGGACGGCTGTGCAAAGCGATTGCCTGCACGCTTGTTCGCGATCAACTGCGCGTAGAGCAAGCAATCGATGGCGGCCTGACGTTGCGCAGCAGTGATCTGAGGAGCAATCAACAAAGCTGTTCCGGCTACCAGCACTAGAGATTGATTTTGTGTTTGCATGGGATGCCTGCTATCTGCAAGACGCTGGAGTGACAGCGACCTAGGTCGCCGCCAGCCTAATCAGATCTCGTATTCGAGAATGTCTTCAACGGAACGTACCCCGAGCTTGTTCTCGACGTGATCACGTACGCGGTCGTAGATAGTTCGGTTGAGCGACAACACTGCGCTGCCGGCGTAGTACTCCGAGGAAGTAATGTTCCACTCCACACCAAGCAGATCGGTGTTGGCCTTTGGCGCGGCGGCGTTGACGCAGCTCATCACCAGCACCACTTCGCCGTCCGGCGTCTCTATGCACGCGCCCAGTCCGACCATGCCGCTTTGCTTGTTCTTGCGATCGGTGATGAACACCCGCTTCTCGCCTTCGATGGAGCCGAGTTTTTCCATCGCCTTTTTTGCAAGTGTGCCCAATGCGTCACCGATAGGTCCGCCCAGCACTGCAGTACCGGCAGCGGCCATAATGCGGAACACCACGGCACCGACGGTGACGGTCACCGAAGATGCGGTTTCCAGTTCGAAGCTGCGGCGCGCGGCAACAAAGCCGCAATCCTGCATGACCTTCAAAAACTGGTCGTACCAAGCTTTACTCTGCACTTGCGGGTCATACAGTTTGTCGGCCACCAGGGTGGCGAAATGGAAGGCATTTTTGACATCGTTGCGGCTTTGCAAGGACATCCCGGCACCGCAGGCGAGCAGCGAATCCTGAACCAGAATGGCGGTATTGGAGCTTTGGATGTTGTTGATGTCAGACATGGCGAAAACCCTCAGTGGTAGCCCCTGCGATTCAGGGGCTACCACCCTATGGGGATACCACTAGGCAAACAGCGCTGCAGGATTTCCGCAGGACATCAGCTCCGTGCCGGGTACCAGCGCGGGGTGTAGACCCAGGTGCCACCGTCAGCACGCGGTAACGTGCAGGTTGTAGAAGACCCGACCAACACCATGGTGCGCATGTCGACCATTTCTGGCAGCAGTTCGGCCAGTGTGACTACGCGCAGCGTCTGCCCTGGCCTACCAATATCGCGACCAAGGACTACCGGCGTGGCGCCTGAGCGATGACGGCGCACGACGTCCAGCGCTACACCCAATTGCCAGGGTCTGGCTTTCGAAATCGGGTTATAGAACGCCAGCACCAGATCAGCCTGGGCGGCAAGGTCCAGGCGTGTCTCGATGATCGACCAGGGTTTGAGGTTGTCCGACAGCGACATCACGCAGAAGTCATGCCCCAGCGGCGCGCCAGCCTGAGCAGCGGTAGACAACGATGCCGATACGCCAGGTAGGATCTGCAGATCGACCTGATGCCAGGCCGGGTCGGTCGACTCGTGCAAGGCCTCGAGCACGGCGGCTGCCATGGCGAACACGCCGGGATCACCCGACGACACCACCACGACCGAACGGCCCTGTGCGGCCAGCTCAAAGGCATGCCGGGCGCGCTGCATTTCTTCGCGGTTGTCGGTGTTGTGCAGTACCTGATCCGGGCGGAACGGGCCAGCCATACGCACGTAGGTTTCGTAACCGAGCACATCCTCGGCCAGGCTCAGCTCGCGCTTGACTGCAGGCACCATCAGTTCGGCCGCGCCGGGGCCGAGGCCGATCACTGCCAGCCGGCCACGACCGCGACCGACCTGGGCAGGGTCGATGGGCGCGCTGGCAACTGCCACCAACAACCCCGAGTGTTCACTCAAGCGGGCGCCAGGCACGCTCTGTTCGACCATCTCGGCCAGGCTCACTGCCGGCGCGGCAAAGCGCAGTGCGACACCGAGTTGCTGCGCCGCCTGGTGCAGGCCCGGCAGGGCCATGTGCTGGTCACTGGCAAGCAGGCACGCCAGCGCTGGCTCGGCAATATTGGCCTCGCGCAGAGCCGCGCGCACGTGTTCGGCAAGCTCGGCAGACTCGGCACTGACGGCGACCAGCACCGAACGTGGATGGATCAGCAGTTCGTCACGGCTGGCGGGGCGCGCTTCGCAGCCCACGTGAATGGTTCGTTGCGCTGCCGCATCGGCGGGCAGTTGCGCCTGCGCAAGCCACGGCGCATCACCCTCGATACGCACGCTCTGACCGGCCAGCAGGTCGGAGACAAAGCGCTTGCCCTGCTCCAGGTCTGCCAAGGCATAGCCAACCGGCGGATTGAGCAGGCAGGTGCCAAAACGCAGTTCACCACTCGTGGTGATCGCGGCAGCGACCGACAACGCCGCGCCGATCTCGCGCGCCATCACGTTGACCCCGCCGAGGCCGCCGAGCAACGGCACTACGGCACTGCCATCTTCGGCAACCACCAGTACCGGAGGCTCGACATCCTTGTCGCTCAGCACGCTGGCCAGGCTGCGGATGACGATGCCGGCAGCACACAGGGCAATGATCGGCGTGTCTTGCAGATACAGCTCGCGCAAGGTGCTGCCAAATGATTCATAGCCACTGTCGGCGCCCGCGACCCGGCCATTCAGGCCATGGATGCTGGCCTCGGGATACAGTTGCTGGAGGCGCTGCGCAGTAGCCAGGCTGGCCTGGCCGAGGATGATGATGGCCGGCGCTTTGCGTGGGTTCAGCCCTGCCATTTTTCACCCGGCACGATGATCAGCGAAAAGTAGGGCGACGACTGCGGATCGACCGCGTCCAGCGCAACGATTTTCTGATTGGCCATGGTCGCACGCTCAACGTACAGCGCGCGCTGGTCCAGGCCCAACTCGGCCAGCACCTGGCGCACCTTGGGGAAATTGCGCCCCAGTTTCATGATCACAGCCGCATCGGCGTCGGCCAGCCGCCGCTTGAGCTCTTCGGCAGACAACACACCGGACAATACGGTCAGGGTCTGGTTGCGGTAGACCAGCGGCGCGCCAAGCACCGAGGCGCCGCCAAGCATCGAGCAGACACCGGGGATCACCTCGGCCTCGAAGCGCTGCGCCAGCCGATCGTGCAGGTACATGTACGAGCCGTAGAAGAACGGGTCGCCTTCACAGATAACTGCCACATCGCGGCCGGCATCCAGATGCGCAGCCACCTGCTCGGCCGCTTCATCGTAGAAATCGCTGATCACCTGCTCGTACGACAGCGGCGCCGGCAGCGCCTCGGTAGTCACTGGGTAGACCAAGGGCAGCAAGGTCTGCTGCGCCTGCAGGTGTGCCTCGATGATGCCGAAGGCATTGCCGCGTTTGCCCTTGGCGACGAAGTAAGCCACCACCGGCGCCTCGCGCAGCAGGCGCAGCGCCTTGACCGTGATCAGCTCCGGGTCGCCGGGGCCAACGCCAAGGCCGAACAGTCGTCCGCGTGGGTTCATCATTCCACCTCCGTGGCCAGCGAGTTGACTGCGGCGGCGGCCATTGCGCTGCCGCCGAGGCGGCCCTGCATGATCACGAACGGCACGCCGCGGCTGTCGGCAGCCAGCATCGCCTTGGACTCGGCAGCGCCGACAAAGCCTACCGGGAAGCCAAGAATCAGCGCTGGTTTCGGCGCGCCCGCGTCGATCATCTCAAGCAGGTAGAACAGCGCCGTCGGTGCATTGCCGATCACCACCACGCTGCCTTCCAGGTGCTCGCGCCACAGCTCCAGCGCGACTGCCGAGCGAGTATTGCCCTGCTCTTTGGCCATCGCCGGCACGCGCGGGTCGCGCAGGGTGCAGATCACCGGGTTGTTGGCCGGCAGCCTGGCGCGGGTGATGCCCTCGGCAACCATGTGCGCGTCACACAGAATCGGCGCGCCCTTGGCCAGGGCTTCGCGCCCGGCAGTGCCGGCGCCCGCGGAAAACTGCAGACCATCGATCGCCTCTACCATGCCGCAGGCGTGAATCACCCGCACCGCGAGCTTTTCCAGATCAGCCGGGATCCGCTCCAGGCGGGCCTCCTCGCGGATGATCCGGAAGGAATTGCGATAGATCTCCTGACCATCGCGAATGTAGTCAATCATCAAGGTGCTCCGTGGGCAGGTCGAGCATGGCGCCTGCTGCTTTCAAGGTAAGGTCGGTCGCACGCAGGGCACCAAAGCCGGGCTGCTGCGCGTCACGCAAATAAAGGTCGTAGCGGCCCGGCGAACGGGCCAGCAAGGTCGCCGGGGCGACATGGGCCACAGCGCAGGAGCGCGGGCAGCCGCTGAGGTGCACGCTGGCCGGTGCGCCGGGCGCAATCAGCGCGGCGAGCTGGACGGCATCGGCCTTGGTCTCGGCCAGTGCCTTGGCACAACCGCTGGCGCCGCTGCAGGCGGTCACTCGTGCCAGTGGCTCGCGGCTGGAGCAGACCAGGCCGAGCGCCTGCAACTGGGCCTGGGCGGCCTGCAATTGACTTGTTGCGATGCTGCTCAACACCAGGCTCTGCCAAGGACTCAAGTGCAATTCACCGTCACCACAAACGCGCGCTACCTGGGCGGCGCCACGCAGCGTCGCCGGGGTCAAGCGACCCAGCGGTGGGGCAACGCCAAGCGCAGTGCCCTGGGCTTGCGCCAACGGCCCGAGCCAGTTAGTACAGGCCTTGGCCCGCCGCCATTGGAGCACTGGCGGGTCGCGCCGCAGCTCGATGCCGAGGCCTTCGACGAAATGCTCGACCGGGCAGGTCTGCAGCAACTGGCGCATACGCGACTGCTCAGAACTGGCTAACTGGAGAAAACGCTCCAGCACCGCCCGAGTCAGCGCCAGCCCAGCGGCCAACGGCACCGCGCCCAGCGGCTGATCGGTGCCTGGGCAACCGGCCAGACCGAAGGCCAGCCAGGTCTGCTGCTCCAGTTGCAGCGGCGACAGCCACAGGTCATGCGGGTGTTCGAGCATGGCCAGGTGCTCAGCGCCATCCAACTGCACGGCAAACTTGGCCGAAAGTTGATGCAGATGCGGCGTGCTTTCGAGCATCTCGAGGATCTGCCCGGCCAGCGGCCGGGTATCCAGCAGCATGGCCGGGTCGCGCCCGGCCAGCGGGCTCAGCATCAGGTTGCGGACATCGTCGCCAGCCGCCTGGCGCGGGCCGAGGCCAGCCGCCAGCAAATGTTCGATCAGCGCAGCGTGCTGCGCGCCGACCCCGCGAATCTGCAGATTGCCACGGTTGGTAGCCTCGATCACACCGCCAGCAAAGCGCTCGGCAGCCTCGGCCACAGCGTCGGCCTGATCGGCCAGCAGCAGGCCACCCGGCAGCTTGATCCGGCAGATGCCGCCATCGCGGGCGGCGACGATGCGCCACAACCCCGGGCAGGCCGAGGGGCGGGGCGAAACGGCAGGGTGTAGGGGCGGGTTCAAGAAGGCATCCGGCAATCGTCAAAGTGCGCTTGAGTGTAGAAGGCGCGGTATTATGCCTGCTTTGCTCGACGGCATGAAAAACCGGCGGTCGAAGATCGTGTGAATTTGCGGCCGTTGTGGCCCACTCAAGCTTGATGAGGAAGCAGATGGCCCCCTGGCTGACAGTTGTAGGTATCGGTGAAGACGGTTTCAGCGGCCTGGGCAAACCTGCCCGGCGTGCCCTGCTGGCGGCTTCGCGGATCTTCGGCAGCCCGCGCCAGCTGGCGCTGTTGCCGCACTGTGTCAGCGCCGAGCAACTGCCTTGGTCGAGTCCGTTCAGCCTGGAACCGGTGCTGGCCCTGCGCGGCGAGCCGGTATGCGTATTGGCCAGCGGCGACCCGATGTTCTTCGGCGTCGGCGCCAGCCTGGCGCGGCAGGTGCCAGCCGAGCAGTTGCAGGTTCTGTCGGCGCCATCGTCCTGCGCCCTGGCAGCTGCGCGCCTGGGCTGGCCATTGCAGGAGGTGCAGATCGTGTCGCTGGTCGCCCGCCCGCTGGCCGCACTCAACGCCTACTGCTACACCGGCTTGCGCCTGCTGGTGCTGAGCAACGATGGCGACAGCCCGGCACAGATCGCTGCGCTGCTGCGCGACAAAGGCTTCGGCCCGAGCCGCTTGCAGGTGTTCGAGCACCTTGGAGGGCCGCAGGAACGTCATGTGCAAGGCACGGCCGAAGACTGGCCACACGGTCAGCTGGCTGCGTTGAATGTGGTCGCCATCGAATGCCAGGCTGCAGCGGACACACCGCGCTTGTCACCTGCTGCCGGCTTACCGGACTCGGCCTTCGAACACGACGGCCAGCTGACCAAGCGCGATGTTCGCGCGATCACCCTCGCCCGCCTGGCACCGCAACCCGGCGCGCTGTTGTGGGATGTCGGCGCTGGGTGTGGCTCGATCGGCATCGAGTGGATGCGCGCCCACCCCAGCTGCCGCACCCTGGCGATCGAAGCCGATGCAGGCCGGCAAGCGTTGATCGAGCACAACCGCGACGCGCTTGGCGTGCCGGGGCTGCGCCTGATCCGCGGCAAGGCCCCGCAGGCGCTGGCCGAACTGGAGCGGCCCGACGCGATCTTCATTGGTGGCGGCGTCACCGGCGAAGGCATGCTCGCCCTGTGCTGGGAGCGCCTGCGCCCCGGTGGCCGGCTGGTAGCCAATGCCGTCACCCTGCAAAGCGAAATGGCCCTTGCCCAGTTTCGCGAAGCGCACGGCGGCGAGCTGACCCGCATCCACATTGCCCACACGCAACCGCTGGGCAACTTCGACACCTGGCGCCAGGCCTTGCCGATCACCTTGCTCGACGTAGTGAAAGCCCTGGATGCGTGAGGAAACCCGCGAACAACCCGCGCCCCTACGCAGCGGCCTGACCACCGGCAGCTGCGCCACGGCAACCAGCCTCGCCGCCGCACGTCTGCTGCTGAGCGGTGTCGACGCCGACGCGGTGCACATCACCCTGCCCAAGGGCAAGGTGGTGCAGATGCGCCTGGAGTTCTGCAGGCGTAACGGCGACTGCGCCGAGGCCGGCACCTTGAAGGACGCCGGCGACGACCCCGACGTGACACACGGCGCCCTGCTCTACAGCCAGGTGCGCCTGCTCGCCACGCCCGGCGTACGTTTTGTCGCGGGTGTCGGTGTCGGCACCGTAACCCGGCCCGGACTGGTGCTGGCGGTCGGCGAGCCGGCCATCAACCCGGTACCGCGACGGATGATCAGCGAGCACCTGCAGCAACTGGCCAACGACTGTGGCTACAGCGGCGGTTTCGAGGTCACGGTGAACGTGCGTGACGGTGATCAGTTGGCCCTGAAAACCATGAACCCACGCCTGGGCATTCTCGGCGGTCTGTCGATTCTCGGCACCAGTGGTATCGTCCGGCCGTTCTCCTGCGCGGCCTACATCGCCTCGATCCAGCAAGGCATCGATGTCGCCCACAGCAACGGCTACACGCATGTCGCTGCCTGCACCGGCAATGCCAGCGAAGACACCATGCGCCGGGTCTACAACCTGCCGGAAATCGCCCTGATCGAGATGGGCGACTTTGTCGGTGCGGTGCTCAAGCACCTGCGCAAGGTGCCGATGGCGCGCCTGAGCCTGTGCGGCGGTTTCGGCAAGATCAGCAAGCTGGCTGCAGGCAACATGGACCTGCACAGCCGTCATTCCAGTATCGACCTGCCGCAGTTGGCCGGTTGGGCTCAAGCGCTGGGCGCCGATCAGTCGCTGCAGCAGGCGATCATCACCGCCAATACCAGCCAGCAGGCGCTGGCCCTGGCGCATGCAGCAGGCATCGCGCTGGGCGACGCAGTGTGTGCTCATGCCCGCGCCTTTGCCTGCAGCGTGGTGCCGGCGCAGGTGCAGGTCGAGGTGTTTGCCATCGACCGCCAGGGCGGCATCGCCGGCCGGGCGGGTGTGCAATGAGCGAGCGGATTCTGCTGCTTGGCGGTGTTACCGAAGCCTTGGCCATTGCCCGGCGGCTGGGCCCGCAGCATGTCTACAGTCTGGCCGGCGTCGGCCGCGTGCCGCAAGATCTGCCCTGCCAGCTACGGGTCGGCGGCTATGGTGGCGCCGAGGGCCTGGCGCAGTACCTGCGCGAAGCCGGCATCAGCTTGCTGATCGACGCGACCCATCCCTACGCGGCGCAAATCAGCGCCAACGCCGCGCAGGCTGCGCGCAGTGCCGGTGTGGCCTGCTGGGCACTGCGCCGCCCGGCCTGGCAGCCCCAGCCGGGAGATGACTGGCGTGAGGTGGCGGACTGGGCCGAGCTGGTCACGGTCCTCTCGCCGTTTGCCCGGCCACTGTTCACGCTGGGCCGCGAGCCCCTGGCGCATCTGCACGAAATACCCGAGCAGCAGTTCTGGACCTTGCGTGCCCTCGATAGCTACCCGGGCAATGACCGCTGCGAAGTCATCGCCGCCCGCGGGCCGTTCGCCCTGGCGGATGAGCACGCATTGTTCGCCCGCCGCCAGATCGACGTGCTGATCAGCAAGAACAGCGGCAGCGTCGCCACCGAGCCCAAGCTTGAGGTCGCCCGCGAGCTGGGCATACCGGTGCTGGTGCTCAAGCGCCCACTACTACCGACAGTGGATCGTGAATTTGCTCAGGTAGACACCTTGCTGGCCGCGCTGGGGCTTTGATCGCGCTGCTGGCGCCAGCGGGCGGACTGGTAGAGAAATTTCCTGCACAGCTTTAGGAACCGGCTTAATGGCCGCCATCCGGCCATCTGCCGTAAACTGCGCATTCCCCTCCTGGAAGGCCACCCATATGGAAATGCAATGGTGGATCTGGCTCGTCTTCGGCGTTGCCCTGATCCTGCTTGAACTGGTCCTGCCCACGTTCTTCATTCTCTGGTTCGGCATCGGCGCCGTGCTGGTGGCGCTGATCGCCCTGATCGCACCCAGCCTGCAACTGGACAGCCAGGTGGTGCTGTGGGTGCTGTTCTCGTCGGCCACTACCCTGCTCTGGTTCAAGCTGTTTCGCCGAAAAAAACCCGACGTGCGCTGGACTGCCGACAGCGTGATCGGCGAGGTCGGCCTGCTTACCGTGGCCGTCTCGGAGTTTCAGAAGGGCCGGGTGCGCTTCCAGAAGCCGATCCTCGGCAACGAGGAATGGGTGTGCATCGCCGACAGTGACATCGCCGCCGGCGAGCGCGTGCGCCTGACCGCCATCGAAGGCAACACCGCCCGGATCACCCGGGCCTGAATCCGTACTTAAAGGACGCTGCACCATGACCAGCCTAATCGTCGTCGCCTGCCTGGCACTGTTTGTTCTGATTACCGTATTCAAAGGGGTGCGCATCGTGCCCCAGGGCGAAGAGTGGATCGTCGAGCGCCTGGGCCGCTACCACAGCACGCTCAAGCCCGGCCTGAACATCCTCATCCCGTACATGGACGTGGTTGCCTATCGCCTGCCGACCAAAGACATCATCCTCGATGTCCAGCAACAGGAAATCATCACCAAGGACAACGCCGTCATCGTCGCCAACGCACTGTGCTTCGCCAAGGTGATCGACCCGCAGAAGGCCTCCTACGGCGTGCAGAACTTCTCGTTTGCCGTGACCAGCCTGACCATGACCTCGCTGCGGGCGATCGTCGGTGCCATGGACCTCGACGAAGCGCTGTCCAGCCGCGAGCAGATCAAGGCGCGCCTGCGCGAAGCGATGTCCGAGCAAACCGAAGACTGGGGCGTGACCGTGCGCTCGGTAGAAATCCAGGACATCAAGCCGTCGCCGAACATGCAGCTGGCGATGGAACGTCAGGCCGCCGCAGAGCGTGAGCGTAAAGCCGACGTGACCCGCGCCGAGGGTGCCAAGCAAGCGGCCGTACTGGAAGCCGAAGCGCGCCTGCAGTCGGCTCGGCTCGACGCAGAAGCGCAGATCAACCTGGCCGAAGCCTCGGCCCGAGCGATTACCCTGGTGCGCGAGGCGGTCGGCAGCGAGACCACTCCGGCCATGTACCTGCTTGGCGAGCGTTACATCGGTGCGATGGAAACCCTCGCTGCGAGCAACAATTCCAAGATCGTGGTGTTACCGGCCGACCTGCAAGAAACAGTGCGCGGGCTGCTCGGGCGCAAGGCCTGATACACCGCCGCCCCGCTTAGGTCAGGGCTGGGCGGCCATTGCACAGGCGCAGCTGCGGCACTTCACCGCACCGGGGTATTTTTACCTATACTGCGCCTTACAATGGCCACCACGATTCCTGACCGGATCTCTCCATGCCCCCACGTCGGCCCATCGCCTGGATCGCCTGCCTTGCAGTGCTGTTCAATCTGCTGGCCATGCCGCTGTCTTCCGCTGCGCCGAAAAGCGCGGCCGAGCAGCTGCTGTGGGGGGCGTTCTGCTCCAGCATGGGCGTCAAGCCCACGCCGGCAGTGCAGGCGCTGGCCAAGATCGACCTCGGACCGCAAGGCGACGAGCACGCGAGCATGCAGCATTGCTGGTGCTGCTCAGGCGGCCTGACGCTGCTGGCCTTGCCTGGGCATCCGCCGCAGTTGCACAGCCCTGTCGCCATGGACAACGGCACTGCGAGCATTCTTGCCAGCTACCAACCAACGCCGCGCCAGTTATGGCCTGCGCTCAATCCGCGCGCCTCTCCTCTGACCTGAGTTACAGCCGCCCCGCGTCCTGAACCTGTCCAGATTGGAGATTTACCCATGCTCAAGCAAGCCCTCGTCGTGGCCGCCCTGTTGCTGCCTGGCGCATTCGCCAATGCCCATGAATACACTCAGGGTGACCTGCACATCGCCCACCCGTGGTCACTGCAGCTGCCGCCCAATGCGCCCAACGTGGCGGCGTATTTCACCGTGCACAACAGTGGCAGCAGCGACGACCGCCTGCTCAGCGTCGACAGCCCGATCAGTGATGACGCGCAGCTGCATGAGCACGCCATGAACGCAGCAGGCCTGATGAAAATGCAGCAGGTCGACGGCGTGACCATCCCCGCCGGCAAGGACCTGCTGTTCGCCCCGAGCGCCTACCACGTGATGCTGATGCAGCCCAAGGACCGCAGCCTGCTCACCGACGGCAAGCGCTTCCCGCTGACCCTGCACTTCGAAAAAGCCGGGGACATCACCGTGCAAGTGGCTGTCCAGAAGCAGCCGCCGGCCGACCAGCCGGAACAGCAACACGCGCACTGACCGCTGACAGGCGCCAGCCGTGAACGTGCTGGGCAAACACAGCTACCGCCGTACCACCCGCCCTGCTCGCAGGCGCGCCGGTGGCGGCTGGCTGAGCCTGTTTGCCATGTGGATGATCTTCATCGGGCCGCTGATTTCTCAGTCGATGCCGATGGAGCACCACACGGGCATGAGCATGAGCATGTCCAGCGACATGGCCATGAACATGCCCATGCCCGCCAGCCATGCCCACGCCGACAGCAAGCAACACCACAACCACAGCGATGACGCCGAGCTGCACGCGCTGTGGGCCAAGTGCGGCTATTGCACCCTGCTGTTCAACTGCCCGGCGCTGCCGCAGAGCTTCAGCCCGCTCAACGCCAGCCGCGTTCCACCTGCCCCGCCCCCGCCAAGCGTCACCCGCCACGGCCACGCGCGCCAGGCAATTTTCCCCGGCGCCCGCAGCCGGGCGCCACCTGCCCAGTCTATCTACGTCTGAACATCCATTGACCGCACGCAGCCAGGAGGCTGTGCGCTCATATTCGACTGATCGACTGGAATCACTATGTCCGGCTGCATCCCCGTTTTCACCCTTTCCCTGCGCGGCACTATCGCCGTGCTCTGCGGCTCGCTGCTGAGCCCCTTGGCTATCGCCGCCGACAGCGGCCATGTTGGCCACGACCACGACGTCGCCGAGCTGAGCCCGACGGTAATCACCGCCGTCGCCCCCAGCTCGCCGCTGACCATCGTCACCAACCCCAAGGACCCGCGCCAACCAGTGCCGGCCAGTGATGGTGCCGACTACCTGAAGACCATCCCCGGCTTCTCGGCGATCCGCGCTGGCGGCACCAATGGCGATCCGGTGCTGCGCGGCATGTTCGGCTCGCGCCTGAACATCCTCACCAATGGCGGCCAGATGCTCGGCGCCTGCCCCAACCGGATGGACGCGCCAACCTCGTACATCTCGCCGGAAACCTACGATCGCCTTACCGTGATCAAAGGCCCGCAAAGTGTGATCTGGGGCCCCGGCGGCTCGGCCGGGACGATCCTCTTCGAACGCGAGCCGGAGCAGTTCGGCGAGCTTGGCAGCCGAGTCAACGCCAGCCTGCTGGCCGGCTCCAATGGCCGCTTCGACAAGCTGCTCGATGTCGCCGCCGGCAATAGCGAGGCGTATGCGCGCTTCGTCGGCAACCAGTCACGCTCGGATGACTACCGCGACGGCAACGGCGACAGCGTGCCGTCGCGCTGGGACAAGTGGAACGGCGACGTCAGCCTCGGCTGGACGCCGGATGCCGACACCCTGCTCGAGCTCACCGCCGGCAAAGGTGACGGCGAAGCCCGTTACGCCGGGCGCGGCATGGACGGCTCGCAGTTCAAGCGCGAAAGCCTGGGCCTGCGCTTCGAAAAATCCGACCTCGGCGAGGTGCTCGATAAGATCGAAGCGCGGGTCTATTACAACTACGCCGACCACGTGATGGACAACTACAGCCTGCGCACCCCGTCCGGCAGCGGCATGATGGGCATGCCGATGGTCGCCAACGTCGACCGGCGCACTCTCGGCGCACGGATCAAGGCCACCTGGCGTTGGGCCGATGTGCAGTTGATCAGCGGTATCGATGCGCAAAGCAGCGAGCACCGCCAGCGCAGCGGCATGGGCGTCGACGCACACCGTGGCCAGCCGTGGAGCAAGGATGCCGAGTTCCACAACTACGGCGCGTTCGCCGAGTTGACCTGGTACGCGAGCGGCGAAGACCGATTGATCAGCGGCGCCCGCCTTGACCGCGCTTCGGCGCGCGATCTGCGCAGCGACCAGGCCACCGCCGGCAACACTCGCGCCGATACCCTGCCCAGCGGCTTTGTGCGCTATGAGCATGACCTCAGCGCGCTGTCGGCCACCACCTACATTGGCCTTGGCCATGCGCAACGCTTCCCGGATTACTGGGAGCTGTTCTCGGCCGACGGCCCGGCCGGCACACGCAACGCCTTCGACGCGATCAAGCCGGAAAAAACCACCCAGCTCGATTTCGGCATCCAGTACCGTGACGAACGCCTGGAAGCCTGGGCCTCGGGCTATGTCGGGCAGATCCGCGACTACATCCTGTTCGATTACCAGACCGGCATGATGGGCATGAGCACCACCCAGGCGCAGAACATCGATGCGCGGATCATGGGCGGCGAGCTGGGCGCGGCGTACAAGCTGTCGGAAAACTGGAAGGCCGATGCGACCCTGGCTTACGCTTGGGGCAAAAACAGCAGCGACGGCAAGGCACTGCCGCAGATGCCGCCACTGGAAAGCCGCCTGGGCCTGACCTACAGCCAGGACAACTGGAGCACCGGGGCATTGTGGCGGTTGGTCTCGGCGCAGAACCGCGTCGCTGAAAATCAGGGCAATGTGGTCGGCAAGGATTATCAAAAAAGCGCAGGCTTTGGCGTGTTCTCGCTCAACGGCGCCTACAAGGTCTCGCGCAATTTCAAGCTCAGCGCCGGCGTCGACAACCTGTTCGGCAAGGCTTACGCCGAGCACCTGAACCTGGCCGGCAACGCCGGTTTTGGATACCCGGCGAACGATCCGCAGCCGGTGCCTGAACCTGGCCGGACCTTCTGGACCAAAGTCGATCTCAGCTTCTGACAATTACAACGGGCGCGGCCATGACCGCGCCCCTCTGATGGGAGGTTCCATGGGCGGACCGCGTATTTCCTTCTACAACCTGGCCTGGCGCTGGCACTTCTATGCCGGGCTGTTCGTTGCGCCATTCATGATTCTGCTGGCGCTCACCGGGATCATCTACCTGTTCAAGCCACAGCTCGACCCGCTGATGTACCGCGAGCTGATGGTGGTCGAAGCCGGCCACCATCGCCAAAACGCCGACGCGCTGCTGGCGCAGGTTCAGCAGGCTTATCCACAGGGCCACGTCGGCCAGTACCTGCCGCCGCTGAACAGCGAGCGCAGCGCGCAATTCGTGGTGCATGACGGCGGCCGTGAGCTGAACGTGTTCGCCGATCCGTACAACGCCAAGGTGCTCGGCGAGCAGGACGCCAAGCAGAACCTGCAGGCCATCGCCCGTGCCCTGCATGGCGAGCTGATGGTCGGCACCGTCGGCGACCGGCTGGTGGAACTGGCCACTGGCTGGGGCATTGTGCTGGTGGTGTCGGGGCTGTACCTGTGGTGGCCGCGCGGGCGCAGCAGTGCCGGCGTGCTCTGGCCGCGCTTTGCCGCGCGCGGCAGGCTGCTGTGGCGCGACCTGCATGCGGTCAGCGGCTTCTGGGGATCGGCGCTGTTGCTGCTGATGCTGCTCAGCGGCATGACCTGGACTGGCATGTGGGGCAAGCAGTATGCCGATCTGTGGAACCGCTTCCCGGCGGCGATGTGGAATGACGTGCCCAAGTCGGACCAGCAGGCGCGGGTGCTCAACCAGGCGCATCGGCAGACCGTGCCCTGGGCGATGGAGAACACGCCGATGCCGCAGTCGGGCGCCCATGCCGAACACGCCGGGCACCATATGATGTCGAGCAAGCCAGCGGCGCCGCAGGTCAGCTTGCAGCAGGTCGAGGACATTGCCAGCAGCCGCCAGGTCGAGCCCGGCTACAGCATCACCCTGCCGACCACCGCCGATGGCGTGTTTACCATTGCGGTGTTTGCTGATGATCCCCGCAACGACGCCACCCTGCATGTCGACCAGTACACCGGCCAGGTGCTGGCCGATGTGCGCTGGCAGGATTACAGCCCGGTCGCCCGTGCTACTGAACTGGGAGTGATGCTGCATGAAGGCAAGATGTTTGGCGCGCTCAATCAGATCGTGATCTTGCTGGTGTGCCTGATGATTCTGCTCGGCTCGGTGAGCGGTCTGGTGATGTGGTGGAAGCGCCGGCCCGAGGGTGGCCTGGGGGTGCCGCCGTTGCGCCATGATTTGCCGCGCTGGAAGACGGCGACGGTGGTGATGCTGGTGTTGGGCGTCGCGTTTCCGCTGGTAGGGGCGTCGATGCTGGTGATGTGGGTGGTCGATCGCTGCGTGGTGCGGCGGCGGGCGGTGGTCAGCGTTTGAGATTTGCTGGGGCTGCTGCGCAGCCCCAGCCTGCACTGCAATACTCGTGTCGATCTGTCACGCCCCGATCTGGAACGGGCGTGTTAGCCTACTCGGCTAGCAAAAAAAGACTGAACCAATAATGGAATGCAGCCAATGACCGTGACCTCCACCCCCGAGCCAGATGATCAGCATCTGCAACGCAACCTGAGCAACCGCCACATTCAGCTTATCGCCATCGGTGGCGCCATCGGCACCGGCCTGTTCATGGGCTCGGGCAAGACCATCAGCCTTGCTGGCCCGTCGATCATCTTCGTCTACATGATCATCGGTTTCATGCTGTTCTTCGTCATGCGGGCGATGGGCGAGCTGCTGCTGTCGAACCTCAACTACAAGTCCTTCATCGACTTCTCGGCCGACCTGCTCGGGCCCTGGGCCGGTTACTTCACCGGCTGGACCTACTGGTTCTGCTGGGTCGTCACCGGTATCGCCGACGTGGTCGCGATCGCCGCCTACACCCAGTTCTGGTTCCCTGACCTGCCGCAGTGGATACCGGCGCTGAGCTGCGTGGCGCTGCTGCTGTCGCTGAATCTGGTGACGGTGAAGATGTTCGGCGAGATGGAATTCTGGTTCGCCCTGATCAAGATCGTCGCCATCCTCGGCCTGGTCGCCACTGGCCTGTATATGGTCATCACCGGCTTCCAGTCGCCCTCTGGCAGCACTGCGCAGCTGGCCAACCTGTGGAACGATGACGGCATGTTCCCCCATGGCCTGATGGGCTTCTTTGCAGGCTTCCAGATCGCCGTGTTCGCCTTTGTCGGTATCGAGCTAGTCGGCACCACCGCCGCCGAAGCGAAAGACCCGGAGCGTACCCTGCCGCGGGCGATCAACTCGATCCCGATCCGCATCATCGTCTTCTACGTGCTGGCCCTGATCGCGATCATGGCAGTGACGCCGTGGCGCGACGTGGTCCCGGGCAAGAGCCCGTTCGTCGAGCTGTTCGTCCTCGCCGGCCTGCCTGCGGCGGCCAGCATCATCAATTTCGTGGTGCTGACCTCGGCCGCCTCGTCGGCCAACAGCGGCGTGTTCTCCACCAGCCGCATGCTGTTCGGTCTGGCCCAGGAAGGCGATGCACCGAAGGCCTTCGAGAAGCTCTCGCGCCGCGCGGTCCCGGCCAACGGCCTGTTCTTCTCCTGCGCCTGCCTGCTGCTGGGCGCGGTGTTGATCTACCTGGTGCCTAACGTGATCGAAGCCTTCACCCTGGTGACCACGGTGTCGGCGGTGCTGTTCATGTTCGTCTGGACGCTGATCCTGCTGTCGTACCTGAAGTACCGCAGCCAGCGCCCGGCGCTGCATCAAAGCTCGATCTACAAGATGCCCGGCGGGCGCTTCATGTGCTACGTGTGCCTGGTGTTCTTCGCCGCCATTCTGGTGCTGCTCAGCCTTGAGGCCGACACCCGCTCGGCGCTGGTAGTAACGCCGATCTGGTTCCTGCTGCTGGCAGTGACCTACCAGTTCGTGCGCAGCAAGCGCCAGCCGCGGGCTGCAATGGACCGCTGACTGCTTGGGGCCGCCCAGCGGCCCCAATACCGTGCACGCCTCGGGCGCCAGCACCAAGCTGGACCCAGCAACCCCACCCTTCCCCCGCAAAGCCCCGAAAACCGGGACTTTGGCCGTGTCCAAAAAGCGGGCACAGCGCTTGCAATGTCTCCTGCAGAGTCGCCAACAGCACAATAAAACTCAGCGGAGAGAGCACATGAAGCGTCGCAGTCTGATCAAGGCCTTTACCCTTAGCGCATCGATTGCGGCGATGGGCCTGAGCTGGAGTATCCAGGCCGCCGAGACCATCAAGGTCGGCATCCTGCATTCGCTGTCGGGGACCATGGCCATTTCCGAGACCTCGCTCAAGGACATGGCGTTGATGACCATCGAGCAGATCAACGCCAAGGGCGGGGTCAATGGCAAGATGCTCGAAGCGGTGGTGGTCGACCCGGCCTCGAACTGGCCGCTGTTCGCAGAGAAAAGCCGCCAGTTGCTGACCCAGGACAAGGTCACGGTGGTGTTCGGATGCTGGACGTCGGTGTCGCGCAAGTCGGTGCTGCCGGTGTTCGAGGAGCTCAATGGGCTGCTGTTCTACCCGGTGCAGTACGAAGGTGAAGAGATGTCGCCAAACGTCTTCTACACCGGCGCGGCGCCTAACCAGCAAGCGATCCCGGCGGTGGAGTACGTGATGAGCGAAGACGGCGGCAGCGCCAAGCGCTTCTTCCTGCTCGGCACCGACTATGTCTATCCGCGCACCACCAACAAGATTCTGCGGGCCTTCCTGCACAGCAAAGGTGTGGCCGACAAGGACATCGAAGAGGTGTACACGCCGTTCGGCCACGCTGATTACCAGACCATTGTCGCCAACATCAAGAAGTTCTCTGCCGGCGGCAAGACCGCGGTGATCTCCACCGTCAACGGCGACTCCAACGTGCCGTTCTACAAAGAACTGGCCAACCAGGGCCTGAAGGCCACCGACGTACCGGTAGTGGCGTTCTCGGTGGGCGAAGAAGAGCTGCGCGGTATCGACACCAAGCCGCTGGTCGGCCACCTGGCGGCGTGGAACTACTTCGAGTCGGTGGATAACCCGGTCAACCAGAAGTTCGTCGCGGACTGGAAGGCCTACGCCAAGGCAAAAAATCTGCCGGGCGCCGACAAGGCGGTGACCAACGACCCGATGGAAGCCACCTATGTGGGTATCAATATGTGGGCGCAGGCGGTCGAGAAGGCCAAGTCCACCGATGTCGACAAGGTCCGCGAAGCGCTGGCCGGGCAGACCTTTGCCGCGCCGTCGGGCTACACCCTGGCCATGGACAAGACCAACCACCACCTGCACAAGCCGGTAATGATCGGCGAGATCCAGGATGACGGTCAGTTCAGTGTGGTCTGGGAGACTGAGCAGCCCCTGCGTGCGCAGCCGTGGAGCCCGTTCATTCCTGGCAACGACAAGCGTCCGGATTATGCGGTGAAGGGTAACTAAGTGACGGGGGCCGCTCTGCGGCCCTTTCCGACCGGTCCGGCGCCCCGGCGAGGCCGCTCCGACAAGGACCGCGCTGGCCTCGCATTGCGCTGTACCTGTAGGAGCGGCCTTGTGTCGCGATCGAGGGCGCAGCCCTCGCCTCCCCCTGACACAACAGGATCAACCAATGCTCAGATTCCTGCTCGCTCTGCTCCTGCTGCTGCCGCTGGCAACCCAGGCCAGCGAGGGCGACCTCTTCTACGCTGCCAAGGCTGCAGACCAGGCCCGCCTGCTACAGGACTGGGCAGCCCAGCCAGAGCCTGCGCGGCTGGCGCTGCTGACCGCGCTGAAACAAGGCCGGATTGCCGCCGACGACACCCGCAAACTGCGCCTGAACAACCGCCTGCGTGGCCTGATCGACAATGCCCTGGCCAGTCATCAACTGCTGAGCGACGACGCCAAGCTACGCCTGGCCGCAGCGGGCGAACTGCAACGCAGCGCCCAGCCGGCACAGATGGCATTCCTCGACCGACGCTTCGCCAACGAGCCAGACCCAGCCGTGCAGGCCGCCCTGGCGTTGGCCCTGGCCAACCTGCAACTGGTCGCCAGCGAGCCCTCGGTACGCCTCGCGGCCGTGCGCCTGCTCGGCGAAACCGGCGACCCACTGGCCCGTACTCGTCTCGAAACCCTGCTGCAGCCCGGCGTCGAAAGCGATGCCGGCGTACGCACCGCCGCCGAAACCAGCCTGGCCCAGGTCAAGCGCAAGCTGCTGATCGGTGAACTGCTCGGGCAGGCCTTCAGCGGCCTGTCGCTGGGCTCGATCCTGCTGCTGGCAGCACTGGGCCTGGCGATCACCTTCGGCCTGCTTGGGGTGATCAACATGGCCCACGGCGAGATGCTCATGCTCGGCGCCTACAGCACCTACATGGTCCAGGTGCTGCTGCAGCGCTATGCGCCCGGCGCCATCGAGTTCTACCCGCTGATCGCCCTGCCGGTGGCGTTTGCCGTCAGTGCCGGGGTCGGCATGGCGCTGGAACGCACGGTGATCCGCCATCTGTACGGCCGCCCACTGGAAACCCTGCTGGCGACCTGGGGCATCAGCCTGATCCTGATCCAGGCGATCCGCCTGCTGTTCGGCGCGCAGAACGTCGAGGTGGCCAACCCGGCGTGGCTGTCTGGCGGCATTCAAGTGCTGCCGAATCTGGTACTGCCCTACAACCGCATGGTGATCATCGGCTTTGCCCTGGCGGTGGTGCTGCTCACCTGGCTAGTGCTCAACCGCACCCGGCTGGGCCTGAACGTGCGCGCGGTAACCCAGAACCGCAACATGGCTGCCTGCTGCGGGGTCTCAACTGGCCGCGTCGACATGCTCGCCTTCGGCCTGGGCTCGGGCATTGCCGGTCTTGGTGGGGTGGCCCTGAGCCAGGTCGGCAACGTCGGCCCTGACCTTGGCCAGAGCTACATCATCGACTCGTTCCTGGTGGTGGTACTCGGTGGTGTCGGCCAGCTTGCCGGCACACTGTGGGCCGCGTTTGGCCTGGGCATCGCCAACAAACTGCTCGAGCCGCAGATCGGTGCGGTGCTGGGCAAGATCCTTATCCTTGCGCTGATCATCCTGTTCATTCAGAAGCGCCCGCAAGGTTTGTTCGCTCTCAAGGGACGGGTAATCGACTGATGAACCAGCCACTGCTTGTCACCGCCGCACAAAAAGCCGGGCCGCGCCTGTCGCTGGCCATCGGCATCATTGTTGTCCTGCTTTTGCTGGCCTTGCCGCTGTTGTCGCTGCTACCCGCAGAGCACTCGTTGCAGGTCTCGGCCTACACCCTGACGCTGGTCGGCAAGATCCTTTGTTACGCCATTGTCGCGCTGGCGCTGGACCTGGTGTGGGGCTACGCCGGCATGCTTTCGCTGGGGCATGGACTGTTCTTCGCCCTCGGCGGCTACGCCATGGGCATGTACCTGATGCGCCAGGCGGCGGGTGACGGCCTGCCGGCATTCATGACCTTTCTGTCGTGGACCGAGCTGCCATGGTTCTGGGCCGGCACCCAGCATCTCGCCTGGGCACTGTGCCTGGTAGTGCTGGCGCCGGGCCTGCTCGCGCTGGTGTTCGGTTGGTTCGCCTTCCGCTCACGGATCAAGGGCGTGTACTTCTCGATCATGACCCAGGCACTGACGTTTGCCGGCATGCTGCTGTTCTTCCGTAACGAAACCGGCTTTGGCGGCAACAACGGCTTCACCAACTTCCGCACCATTGCCGGCTTCGACGTCGCCGCGCAAGGCACCCGGGCGGTGTTGTTCCTGCTCACCGTCGGCCTGCTGCTGGCCAGCCTGTACCTGTGCTGGCGGCTGACCCAGAGCAAGTTCGGCCGCCTGCTGACGGCACTGCGTGATGCGGAAAACCGGCTGATGTTCTGCGGCTATGACCCGCGCGGTTTCAAGCTGCTGGTGTGGGTGCTCAGCGCCGTACTGTGCGGCCTGGCCGGGGCGTTGTACGTACCGCAGGTGGGCATCATCAACCCCAGTGAAATGTCGCCGACCAACTCCATCGAGGCTGCCGTATGGGTAGCACTGGGCGGACGCGGCACGTTGATCGGGCCACTGCTCGGTGCGGGCCTGGTCAATGGCATGAAGAGCTGGTTCACCGTGGCCTTCCCGGAGTTCTGGCTGTTCTTCCTCGGCGCGCTGTTCATCATCGTCACCCTGTACCTGCCCAAAGGCGTGGTCGGCCTGTTGAAGAAAAGGAACCAGCCATGAGAGGCATCCCACCGGTACACCCTGAATTCATGCTCGAACCGGTATTCGACCAGATCGGCGCCGGGCGCGATGCGATCGGTCTCGGCCAGCGCCGCGGCAAAGGCCTGGATGTGCGCCACGGCACGGTGCTGAGCCTGGAAGACATCAGCGTCAGCTTCGATGGTTTCAAGGCGCTCAATGCGCTGAACCTGTACATCGGGGTTGGCGAGCTGCGCTGCATCATCGGCCCCAATGGTGCCGGCAAGACCACCATGATGGACGTGATCACCGGCAAGACCCGCCCGGACACCGGCACGGCGTTTTTCGGCGACACCCTCGACCTGACCCGCATGAGCGAATACCAGATCGCCCAGGCCGGCATAGGTCGCAAGTTCCAGAAGCCGACGGTGTTCGAGGCGCTGACCGTCTATGAAAACCTCGAACTGGCGCTCAAGACCGACAAGTCGGTATGGGCTAGCCTGGCCTCGCGGCTGTCATCCGAGCAGCGCGAGCGCATCGACTCAGTGTTGATCCAGTTGCGCCTGCTGCCCTTGGCCCAGCGCCAGGCCGGGCTGCTGTCGCACGGGCAAAAACAGTTTCTGGAAATCGGCATGCTGTTGGTGCAGGAGCCGCAACTGTTGCTGCTCGATGAGCCGGTGGCAGGCATGACCGACGCCGAAACCGAATTCACTGCCGAGCTGTTCAAGGGCCTCGCGCGCAGCCATTCGCTGATGGTGGTGGAGCACGACATGGGTTTTGTCGGCAGCATCGCCGACCACGTCACCGTGCTGCACCAAGGCAGCGTGCTGGCCGAAGGCTCGCTGGAGCAGGTGCAGGCGGATGAGCGGGTGATCGAGGTTTACCTGGGCCGCTGATCGTTGTTTGCCAACAGACCGCGCCAACCGTTGCGCTCAAGGATTTGCACATGCTGAAAATCGATACCCTGCATCAGTACTACGGCGGCAGCCATATCCTGCGTGGCCTGTCATTCGAGGCCAAGGTCGGTGAAGTGACCTGTCTGCTCGGGCGCAATGGGGTGGGCAAGACTACCTTGCTGCGCTGTTTGATGGGGCTGGTGCCGGCGCGGGAAGGCAGCGTGCACTGGGAAGACCAGCCGATCACCACGCTCAAGCCGCAGCAGCGGGTGCATGCCGGCATCGCTTATGTGCCACAGGGGCGGGAGATCTTTGCCCGACTGACCGTTGAAGAAAACCTGCTGATGGGCCTGTCACGTTTCCCGGCCCGCGAGGCGCGGGAAGTGCCGGCGTTCATCTATGAGCTGTTCCCGGTACTTGAGCAGATGAAGCAGCGCCGTGGCGGTGACTTGTCCGGCGGCCAGCAACAGCAGCTGGCCATCGGTCGTGCCCTGGCCAGCCGGCCACGCTTGTTGATCCTCGACGAGCCTACCGAAGGCATCCAGCCGTCGGTGATCAAGGAAATCGGCGCGGTGATTCGCAAGTTGGCCGACCGCGGCGACATGGCCATTTTGCTGGTCGAGCAGTTCTATGATTTTGCCGAGGAGCTTGCCGACCAGTACCTGGTGATGGCCCGCGGCGAGATCATCCAGCAAGGCCGTGGCGAAAACATGCAGGCCGAAGGTGTGCGCGGGTTGGTAACCATTTAATCTGCAGGCAATCCTTCTGCGAGACGTCGTCATGAGCTACCCCATTCGCGATGCCCAGGCTGCTGATGTACCGGGCATTCTCGCCATCTACAACGATGCCGTGCGCAATACCACGGCGATCTGGAACGAGACCCCGGTGGACCTGGCCAACCGCCAGGCCTGGTTTGCGGCGCGGGCCGAGCAGGGCTATCCGATCCTGGTGGTGGCCGATGACAGCGGCGTGCTGGGCTATGCATCGTTTGGCGACTGGCGCCCATTCGAGGGTTTTCGGCACACCGTCGAGCATTCGGTGTATGTGCGCGATGATCAACGCGGCAAGGGCCTCGGGCCGTTGCTGATGGCGGCATTGATCGAGCGTGCGCGTGAGAGCGGCAAGCATGTGATGGTGGCCGCGATCGAGAGCGGCAATGCAGCGTCGGTGCGGCTGCATGAACGGTTGGGGTTTGTCGTGACCGGGCAGATGCCGCAGGTCGGCATCAAGTATGGCCGTTGGCTGGATCTGACCTTCATGCAATTGCTACTGGACCCCGCGCACCCGTAGGCGGATCACATCTGGGTAAACCGCCCCAAACGCTGGCGCAGCATGGTGTTCTCGCTGCGCAGGTGCTGCACTTCTTCCAGCAACTCCAGCGCCAGCGCCACGCCTTCCCACTCCAGTTCCAGCTCCTGATGCAGCTTGACCGCGCGCTTGAGCGTTACCGGCGCGCGGTCGTCGAACAGCCAGTCTTCCGGCGTTCGCCCTGACGGTTCAACAATGCCGTGCTCGACGATTTCGATCACCCAGTCAGCCGTGATATCGGCTTCCTGGCAGAGGGTGCGCATGTCCAGCTGAACGATCAGGGTGCTGCTCATGATCAACTACTCCATTGAGTCCTCGGGTTGAACGCGGCCTTCTCGGCAAGCTTGGCCCACAGTTCACGGGTGGCGTCGTCCGACTGGGTCGGCATGACCACCTTCAATTGCGCGTACAGATCACCGCGCTCGCCCTGCTTGTTGCTCAAGCCCATGCCTTTGACGCGCAGACGCTGGCCGCTCTGGCTGTCGGGGCGGATGGTCAGGTTGATCTTGCCGGTCAGGGTCGGTACCGCGACCTTGGTGCCCAGCGCAGCTTCCCACGGCGCCAGCGGCACAGTGATGATCAGGTCATGGCCTTCGACATCGAACAGCGGATGCGGCGCCATGCGAATGGTCAGGAACAGGTCGCCATTGGCACCACCGCCAACCCCTGGCGCACCCTGGCCCTTGAGGCGGATGCGCTCACCGTCGGTGACCCCGGCCGGGATCTTGACGTTGAGGGTCTTGGTGGTGAACCCGGTGCGCTGCCCGGCGGCGTTGGTCTGCGGGATCTGGAAGCTGATCTGCTTGGACTCTTTGTTCAGGGTTTCCTCAAGGAAAACCGCCAGCTCCAGTTCCACGTCCTGCCCTCGTCTGCCCGCACTGCGTTGCTGTTGCTGCTGTCCGCGTCCGAACGGGCTGCCGCCACGTGCGCCAAAGATCGAGCTGAAGAAGTCGGAGAAGTCGCCGCCTTCGAAACCATTGTCCGCGCCAGCGCCACGACCCTGCCAGCCGGGCGGGGCCTGGAACGGCCGGCCGTGCTGGCCGCCATACTTGCGGATCTCGTCGAATTCAGCGCGTTTCTGCGCGTCACCAAGCACTTCGTAGGCCTCGTTGGCCTCTTTGAACTTGTCCTCGGCGTCGCGCTCCTTGCTGACATCGGGGTGATACTTGCGGGCCAGCTTGCGGTACGCGGCCTTGATCGCCTTGTCGTCCGCGGTGGGCTCTACGCCGAGTATCTTGTAATAGTCTTTGAAGTCCATCTATGGATCACCAGTGTGAATTTGCATGTTGCATCTGAAGATAGGGACCAAGCATAGCCTTTCAAGGGCGGTTTGGGGTTGCCGTGGAGCAGACGACTGGTCTTGATTCTGCTGGCAAAGGGCATAAACTGCGCGGCCGTTTTGCCTCCGGAAGTAAATTGTCCATGTCCGACGTATCCCCGGCCCGTGCCCTGGGCATCGATTTTGGCACCTCCAACTCCACGGTCGGCTGGCACCGCCCTGATGCCGAGTCGCTGATCGCCCTCGAGCAAGGCAAGATCACCTTGCCCTCGGTGGTGTTCTTCAATATCGAAGAGCGTCGCCCGGTGTACGGCCGCCTGGCCCTGCACGAATACCTCGAAGGTTACGAAGGGCGCCTGATGCGCTCGCTCAAAAGCCTGCTCGGTTCCAAGCTGATCAAGCATGACACCAGCGTGCTCGGCACTGCCCTGCCGTTCAAGGACCTGCTCGGGATGTTCATCGGCGAGCTGAAAAAACGCGCCGAAGCTGACGCCGACCGCAGCTTCGAGCAAGTCGTGCTGGGCCGCCCGGTGTTCTTCGTCGACGATGACCCGGCGGCCGACCAGGAAGCCGAAGACACCCTCGCCGACGTAGCGCGCAAGATCGGTTTCAAGGACGTGTCGTTCCAGTACGAGCCAATTGCTGCGGCCTTCGACTACGAGTCCGGCATCAGCCGCGAAGAGCTGGTACTGATCGTCGATATCGGCGGTGGTACCTCCGACTTCACCCTGATCCGCCTGTCGCCCGATCGCCACCATCTGGCCGAGCGCCAGAGTGACATTCTCGCCACCGGCGGTGTGCACATTGGCGGTACCGACTTCGACAAGCAGTTGAGCCTGCAAGGCGTGATGCCGCTGTTCGGCTACGGCAGCAAGATGAAGAGCGGCGCGCTGATGCCGACCAGCTACCACTTGAACCTGGCCACCTGGCACACCATCAACGCCGTGTATTCGCAGAAATCGCAGCTGGCGCTGGGCAACATGCGCTATGACATCGAAGACGCGCTGGGCATCGATCGCCTGTTCAAGCTGATCGAGCAGCGTGCCGGGCACTGGCTGGCGATGGAGATCGAGGCCAGCAAGATCGAGCTGACCGACCAGCCCAGCCGCCAGATCGACATGCGCCGGGTCGAACCGGAACTGACCGTCGAGCTGACCCGCGCGTTGTTCGAAGACGCCATTGGCAGCCTGCTGCAACGGGTCCGTGGCAGCGTCAGCGAATTGCTGAACAAGGCTGGCGTCACTGAGAGCCAGGTCGACACGGTGTTCTTCACCGGCGGCTCCAGCGGCATCCCGGCGCTGCGCAACAGCGTCGCAGCGATGCTGCCCAATGCCCGCCACGTCGAAGGCAATATCTTCGGCAGCATCGGCAGCGGCCTGGCGATTGAGGCGCGCAAGCGTTATGGCGCGGTGTGAGCCGTTGCTAGCGTTTGATTTGAGGGCCTGGGGGGCTGCTTTGCAGCCCTTTCGCGACACGAGGCCGCTCCTACAGAAACCGCCTACTTCCTGTAAGAGCAGCCTTGTGTCGCGAAAGGGGCGCAAAGCGCCCCCAAAATCTCTGCCTCACACCAACTCAGCGCGGCGCAGCTCACTTTTCAGATACGCATAATAGATCGGCCCGGCCACCACTCCCGGCAAACCGAACGCGGCCTCGAACACCAGCATCGCCAGCAGCAACTCCCACGACTTGGCCCTGATCTGGCCGCCGACGATCCGCGCGTTGAGGAAGTACTCGACCTTGTGGATAACGATCAGATAGCCCAGCGCCGCCAACGCCACCCAGATCGACAGCGACAAGCCGACGATGGTGATCAGCGTGTTCGACATCAGGTTGCCGATCACCGGCAGCAGGCCGAGCAGGAAGGTCAGCACGATCAAGGTCTTGGTCAGCGGCAGGTGTACGCCGAACAGCGGCAGCACCACTGCGAGGAAGATCCCGGTGAAGAAGGTGTTGAGCAGTGAGATCTTGATCTGGGCGAAGACGATATTGCGAAACGCCTGCACCAGCAGCGCCAGCCGTTCGAACATCGCCGCTGCCAGTGGCTTGCGCCGGGAGATATCGGGGATGCGCTGCAAAGCAACGATGGCACCGAGGATCATCCCGATCAGCAGGGTGACGAACATGTGCGCCATGCCCTTGCCAACCAGCTGCAATTCACCGAGGTGGCTTCTCAGCCATTCGCCAATCGCCACCTTGAACTCGGCCGCACTGGCCGGCAGGTAGCTTTCGATGAACGGCGGCAACTGGGTGCGCGCCTGCTCCACCAGCAGCATGAACTTGTCCAGCGAGGCGCCAGGGTTCTCCGCTTCATGCAGCAAGAAGCTGAACGCGCCCGCAATCAGCAACGTCAGGCTGATCACCACCAGCGTGCCCAGCAACGCCACCGCCAGCCAGCGCGCGCGCTGCCCGGCAATGATCGGCTGTAGCCGTGGGGTAAGCATATTGACCAGTTCGAACACCAGCAGGCCGGCGAGCAGGCTTGGCAACAACTTCAGCGGCAGGGCCAGCAACAGGCCGGCAAAGACGATGATCCAGCTGGCCAGGGTGACCTGGCGAGGGGTGAAAGTCATACAGCCTCAGGGGCAGACAGCAGAAAAGAATCGCAGTCTGCCAGCCTTCGGCGCGCAAACATAGATACAGCTCATTTCTTCTTCAGGCAGGTACTCATGAATGCTTTGCGCTCGTCACCCTTGAGGGTCTTCTCGGTGGCGGTGGCGTTGCAGCGGGTCATTTTCTCCTGCTGGGTGACCTTCAGGCACTTGCTCATGAATGCCTTGCGCTCATCGCCCTTGAGGGTCTGCGCAGTGGCATCGGCGTTGCAGCTCTTCATCTTTTCCTGCTGGGCGGTGGCGGCAAAGCCCTGCGCGCAGATCAACATCCCCAATACCAGCAATGGCGCTTGCAGTCGCTTCATGGAGTGGCCTCCTTGTTCCGCGCCCAATGCACGGATCCAAGCCTGAGTGTAGCCAACTATTTCCGCGTGCCAGCGCCATCAGAGCCCCGCGGCTTTCAAGCGCGCGGCGTGCTCGGTAAACAGCCGCACCGGTTCGGCGCCCTTGCCCACCGCACCGAGTGACTGATTGACGATGTCCAGATGATCCAGCGGGTGGTCATCGCCCAGCACCTGGCCCAGGTGCGAGCTGTTGCGCCCGACCATGCCGTCGCACTGGCCTTTCTCACGGACAAAACTGCGGGCGAACAGGCGACAGAAGCGGTTGCTGCCGTCAAAGCGGTTGCGGCCCTGGTCGGTCAGGCCTGGCTGCAGCGTGCCCGACCACGAGTAATAGCGCACGCCATTGACCTCATAGGCGCCCTCGCCGCCCCATTCCTGCGGCAGGCCCTGTGGATAAGCCTGGTTGAACAGCGCCAAACCCGCGCACGTCAGCGACTGATGCGACGCGTGCACGTCGATCGGCAGCCGCTCACGGCGCCAGCCCGTTTCCAGCCAGCCCATCAATCGCGCCAGGCCGTGCAGCACGGCGCGCAGCACACGCCCTTTGCGCGAGTGGCCGGGCGCCGTGCGTTCGAGGTGGTCGGCCAGCTCCGAGCCGTGATTGGGCCCGGCCACCGACGTCACCGAGGCAACCCGGTCTGGCCGCTTGGCAGCGGCATAGCGCGCGCTGAGTGCGCCCTGGCTGTGGCCGATCAAGTTTACCTTGGTGGCGCCGCTGCGCTGGCAGATGTCTTCGATGATCGCCAACAGCTGCTCGCCACGCACCTCGCTGGAATGCAGCGGCGACACCTGCACAGGATAGACCTTAGCACCGCCGCGGCGCAGCGCCGACACGATGCCGAACCAGTAGGGATAAACCAGCAGCCGGACAAAACCGAGCATGCCCGGCACCAGCACCACGGGGTATCGCGTCGCCAGATCCTGTTTCATTGCCGTTCTCCTCGGGCTTGGCCGTGCGCCAACACTAACGCGAGGTAGATGACGGCCACAATCGAACTCCTGAGCCGCGCTGTGGTTCCAATCCTGCACACACCCTGAGCACGGAGCGGGACCATGTACAAACAGACTTTGGCAATCCTTCTGGCCAGCGCAACCCTAGCCGCGTGCGGCAGCCGTCCGGAAAACCCGGTGGATTACGTTACCTACCGTGACGAGCCGCTGGTCAAGCAGGTCGAGAACGGCATGACCATGCAGAAGGTAATCGCCATCGGTGGCAGCCCGTCGATGGTAATTGACCTGCCCAACGGCGGCACCTGCAATGACTACATCCTCAACCGTGATGGCCATCAGCAGCCCTACTACGTGCGCTTCGATGCCACCGGCCATGTCGATGCCAAAGGCTTCAAGACCTGCAAACAACGCGAAGAAGACAAGAAAGCCGCAACTGGCGCCTGAGTCTTCCTGAAGCCCTGACCACCCTGATATCTCGGAGATGAGTATGAGCATCGTTGAACTGACCGATAAACACACCTTGCGCGAACGCGCCCGCCAGCATGTCGAAGACGGCGCCGTGACCGAAGGCTATAGCGCCGACCGCGAGAAGATCATCCAGCTGCTCAACGAGTCGCTGGCAACCGAGCTGGTCTGCGTGCTGCGCTACAAGCGCCACTACTTCATGGCCAGCGGGATCAAGGCGGCAGCAGCAGCTGACGAGTTCCTTGAGCACGCCACCCAGGAAGCCGAACACGCCGACAAATTGGCCGAGCGTATCGTCCAGCTGGGCGGCGAGCCGGACTTCAACCCGGACAACCTGAGCAAGAACTCCCACGCGCAGTACGTCGCGGGCAACTCGCTCAAGGAGATGGTGCTGGAAGACCTGGTGGCTGAACGCATCGCGGTCGACAGCTACCGCGAGATCATCCAGTACATCGGCGAGAGCGACCCGACCACCCGGCGCATCTTCGAAGACATCCTGGCCCAGGAAGAAGAGCACGCCGACGACATGGCCGATCTGCTCAAGGGTCTGTGATTCGCTAGCCTCTGGCCTCTGCCCGCAACCTGCGGTGCAGAGACAGATAACGAACCCGCCTTACTTCTTCGTCTTGACCTCAGCCGGCGCCTTGCCGGCTTTCATTTGCTCGAGCAATGGCGTGCATTGGTTCTGCTCGCCGTCACCCGGTGCAATCAGCGCCAGCAGCCCTGCTGCCGGGCCAATCGCAACGCCCAGGGCAACCATGCCGGCGCCGCGCAGGGCCAGCGGCAGCGCTTGCACACCGGCGCTGGGTTTGACGAACTTGCCGCGCACATACAGCGGCGAGCGCAGCGAGAACAGGCGCAGGCCCTTGGACTCCGGGGTGATCTTCAGGTCGAGCTGTTCACTGGCGAAGTTGACCGTGCCATCGACATAGATGATCGCGTTCTCGGTATCGAAGACAAACACGCGCGTGCTTGCCAGGCCGTCCTTGATGCCGACATCGGCGGCCGCGCAGTTGATCTGCACATCCTTGTCGCCGAACAATTTGCCGACCACATAGTTACCGACGTTGAGGCCGGCCAGTTCCATCAGCTCGCGGCTGATCGCGCCATCGTTGATCAGCATGCGCATGTCGCCGTTGGCGGTGCCGAGCAGTGCCGCGACCGAATTGCCTCGGCCGCTGATATCGGCATCGCCGTTGAGCTGGCCAAAGCTGGTCTGCATCGGCGCAAAACCTGGGAACAGCTCCTTGAGCTTGAAGCCACGCGCGGTCAGCCGGGCCCGGCCCTGCATCGGCACGTTACGGCCATCCAGGCGGATGTTGGCGGCGAGATTGCCACCGGCCACACCAAAGCGCAGCGGCTGCAGGCGCAACAGGCCGTCATCGAGGATCAAGTGCACGGCCAGGTCGTTGAACGGCAGCTTGGAGCTATGCACGATGCGCTTGCCGCTGAAGCTGACGTCGGCATCCATTGCACGCCAGCGCTCGGTCCGAAACTCTTCGACCGGCAGCACTTTGTCGCCTGGCTGCTTACTGGCACCACCACGGGCCTTTTGCTCGGCGT
The DNA here is from genome assembly GCF_052850745.1 of Pseudomonas sp. 1121_17. Classification (NCBI taxonomy): domain Bacteria; kingdom Pseudomonadati; phylum Pseudomonadota; class Gammaproteobacteria; order Pseudomonadales; family Pseudomonadaceae; genus Pseudomonas; species Pseudomonas sp. 1121_17. The sequence continues at coordinate 128,676 of NZ_VXCX01000008.1, read as the reverse complement.
TGGAGTCAGCGCCGATCAACGGCGCAAGGTCCTTGAACAGCAGTTGATTGGAGACCAGCTTGCCGCTCAGTTTGGGCCGCGGCTTGCTCGCGACAAAGGCCAGATCGCCATGAATGTCGCTGTCGCCGATCTTGCCGTTGAAGCCTTCATAGCTGAACCGCACCCCCTCGGCAGCGTGCAGGTTGGCCAGCAGATGGCCGTCGGTGGAGTAAGCAGGTGTGTCCGGCAGGGTCACGCCAGTCAGCGGAAAGAGGTTGCCCAGGCTAGCGCCGGACAGCTTCAGGCGCAGATCCAGCGCGCCCAGGTTACGCGGGTCGGTCAGGGTGCCGGCGACCACCACATGGGTGTCGGCAATACGCACGTCGGCCTGCAACGGGAACGGCTGGCTGGCGTCCTGCAGCGCCAGCAGGCCACCGATCTTGCCAGTGCCGGACACCGGCTGATCCTTGTAGCGGCCGCTGGCCTTGAGGCCAAAGGCGTAGTCCTGGGCGCCGGCGCTCTTCTCGGCGCGGGCCTTGCCGACGATCTCGCTGAACGGGATTGGCTTGCCCAGCGGGTCGATCTGCACTTTCATGTCGGCCTTGAGGATCTGGTCGTTGTAGCTGACATTGCCCTGATCAAAACCGATGGCGCCGATATCCAACACCCATTTCGACGGTTCGGCGTTTTCATCCTTTGGCCCGAAATCGAACGTCCAGTTGGCGCGGCCATCGGCCAGGCGGGTCAGGCTGGCATTGGGTTTGGTCAGGTTGATGCGCGGGATGACAATGTGCTGAAAGATCAGCGGCAGCGGTGACAGACGAAATTCGACCTTCTCCAGGCCGACCATCTGCGGCTGTTTGAGCCACTCCGGGTTGCCCAGGGTCAGGTCCTCGGCAATGAAGTGCGGCCACGGCACCCAGGCGCGCCAGCCGCCTTCTTCAGGCTCGGTGCTCCATTTGACGGCGAGGTTGCCGTTGATGGCGAACGGTCGCTGCAAGGCGGCCGAGACTTTCTCGTTGAGCAGCGGCTTGGCGCGGTTCCAGTCGAAGGTGGCGATCACCACCACCAGGATCGCCAGCAAGGTGATCAGTGTGGCGAGGGTCCAGGTGATGATTCTGGCGGGGCGCGTCATTGCGTGATTCTCCTGACTGCATGGCTCATGGCGCCACGACGGTGACACTAACAAGTGGACTGATGAAAAGCCGCTGGGTTTAATCCATGGCGCATTCTAGCCAAGAATTTTCTGTCGAACTCATCAGCTTTGTCGCGAGATTGACTGGTTACCAAGCTGCTCAATGGCATGCGCGCGGTGCCGAAATGCCTGGGCTAGAGCCGCTGTTGCAACAGTATCAATCCTGTCGATTGTTACCATTATCCTTATGAACTTTTCTCTGGCGGTGCGGCGGGTAGCATTGGCTTCGTACCCACTTTCCAGCCCTCCCGAGGAGCGCCCTGATCATGAAACGCCAATTACTGCTTAGCCTTGCCCTGTCCATCGCGGCCACCAGTGCCTTCGCCTTGCCTGGTCAGGAGCAGCACCTGACCGCCGAATCCCGCTCCAGCGACGCGGCCGCCGTGCAAACCCTGAATACCCTTGCCGAAGGTGGCTCGGATCGTTTGATCGAACGTACTGACCGCGTAGCTGAAGGCGGCTCTGATCGCCTGATCGAACGCAGTGGCCGCGTCGCCGAAGGTGGCTCGGATCGACTCATCGAGCGCAGTGGCCGAGTAGCCGAAGGTGGCTCGGATCGTCTGCTTGAAGTCAGCCGTGTGAGCTGATTGCCATGGCAGAAAAGGTCGATCCTCGATACTGCGCCTGCTACCCTCCTAGCCCGGTCCATTGACCGGGCTTTGTTTTTTTATCCAGAATAACCCGTCGTACAGCCACAGAAGCCTGCCCCATGCTGCCTCGCGCCGAACAGAAGCTCCAGACCCGTCAAGCCTTGCTGGACGCCGCCTGCCAGTTGATGGAGAGCGGCCGTGGCTTTGGTAGCATCAGCCTGCGTGAAGTGGCCAAGACCGCCGGCATCGTGCCCACCGGTTTCTATCGGCACTTCCCCGACATGGACGCACTCGGGCTGGCCCTGGTCGAAGAAGTCGACGCGACCTTCCGCCACGCGATCCGCCTGGTGCGGCAAAACGAATTTGAAATGGGGGGTATCACCGATGCCTCGGTACGCATCTTTCTCGACATGGTCGCCGCGCACCGCACTCAGTTCCTGTTTCTCGCCCGCGAGCAATACGGCGGCTCGCAGCCGGTGCGCCAGGCCATCGCTCGCCTGCGCCAGCACATCAGTTCCGACCTTGCCACTGACCTCGGCCTGATGCCGCGCTGGAAGCACCTTGATGCAGCAGCCTTGGAAGTGATGGCCGACCTGGTGGTCAAGACCGTCTTCGCCACCCTGCCCGAGCTGATCGACAGCCCTGACCCGCACACCGCCCAGCCGCTCAGCGCGCAAGAGAAGATCACTCAGCAGCTGCGCTTCATCTTTGTCGGTGCACGCCACTGGCAGGGTTTGAGCAGCCCTGGCTGACGACCCTTGGCCGCTAGCTGCTATCATGGCGCCCTGCCCGATTGCGACGAGCGTTGCCATGTCCGACCCCCGCCCTACCCTGCCCGAGCTGAGCACCCGCCTTGAGCGCTTCTGTCAGCACTTCGCTGAACGCATCGTGCCACTGTGGCAAGGCCCAGGCTGGAACGACGAACTGGCTCTGCCTTTCGAAGCCCTCGATGAACAGCACCAGCCACTGCCCGTGCAGCGCTACCGGGCGATGGCCGTCGCACGTCAGTTGTATCTGTTCAGCAGCCGTATCGAGCAAGCCGGCGCCGCCGAGCGCGCTGCAGCATTGTTCCGTTCGCTGCAGCGCCACTTCCACGATGCCGAACACGGCGGCTGGTTCTACAGCGTAGACGCCGCCGGCAAGCCGCTGGACCGGCGCAAGGACCTGTACACCCATGCGTTCATCGTGTTCGCCTGCGCGCATTACTGGGGCAAGGTGCAGGAGGGGCTGGTCGAAGCCACACTGAACGCAGCGCTGGAAGTGGTAGCCGAACGCTTCGCGCGCGATGATGGCCTGTATGAAGCAAGCCTGGGTGAAGACTGGGCGGACCTGAGCAGCGGCCCGCTGCAAAACCCGCAGATGCACTTGGCCGAGGCCTTCCTGCAAACCCTCGCAGTACGCGACGATCAGGACGTCCAGCAAGCGCTGCTGCAGCTGTGCGAGGCGCTGCAAACGCACTTCATCGAGCCCGAGCACGGCCTGATGCTGGAAAAACCGCGCGGTGCTGTGGATAACTGGTTCGAGCCTGGGCATCAGTTCGAGTGGTTTTACCTGCTCGAAACATCGCCGCTGCTCAACGGCAGCGCGCTGCATGGGTCGATCGCCCGTGGCTTTGACTACGCCGAGCGCCATGGCGTGATCGATGCGGCGGTACTCGCCAGCCTGGATATCAATGGCGAGGTGCTCGACCCGACCCAGCGTATCTGGGCCAAGGCAGAATACCTGCGCGCGTTGGCATTGCGCCCAGGCAGTGAGCAGCAGCTGCTGCAACAGCTACGCTCGCTGGAGGACAAGTTCCTGCATGCAGGCGGCTGGCGCGAATGCCTGGACGCCACCGGCGCGGTTAGCCGTCATGACATGCCGTCGACCACGCCCTATCACCTGGCGACGTGCCTGCAAGGGCTGGACGCGCTGTCCTGACGGTTACGCGTCGCACCAAGGGGCCGCAGGCCGGCCCCGCTACTGCGCTCAGCCTTTGGGCGAGCGATCGATCGAGAACCCAGCCCAATCCTGACTCACCGGCATCAACTCAAGGCTGTTGATGTTGATGTGCGCCGGCTGGTTGAGAATCCAGAAGATGGTCTCGGCGATGTCCTGCGGCTGGATCGCTTCGGCGCCAGCGTAGGTTGCATCGTACTTGGACTGATCGCCACCGAAGCGCACCAGCGAAAACTCGCTTTCGCACAGGCCGGGCTCGATGTTGCTGACCCGCACGCCAGTGCCCCGCAGGTCGCAGCGCAAGCTCAGCGAGAACTGACCGACAAACGCCTTGGTGCCGCCATAGACGTGGCTGCCAGGGTATGGATAGTTACCCGCCACCGAACCCACGTTGAGGATCGACGCGCCACGACCATGAGCGATCAGCCGCGGCAGGAGCAGGCGGGTGGTGTACATCAGGCCCTTGATGTTGGTGTCGACCATGGTGTCCCAGTCGTCCAGGTCGCACTTCTGCGCAGGGTCTGCACCCAGTGCCAGGCCTGCGTTGTTGACCAGCCCGCGCAACTTGTCGAACGCAGGCGGCAGGTTGGCGATGGCCTGCTCCATTGCTGCGCGGTCGCGCACGTCGACCACGATGCCATGCACGTCGGTCTTGGCCGACAACTCGGCGCACAGCGCATCCAGGCGCTCTTTACGGCGGCCGGTCAGGACCAGCTTCCAGCCTGCGTCGGCAAACAGGCGGGCGGTGGCCTCGCCGAAACCGGAAGTGGCGCCCGTGATGAATACGGTAGACGTCATGCTGTTCTCCTTCGCAATGGGGTGTCGTCGGCAAGCCTTGAAGCATGCCCGTGGCCGGCCCCGCCAGCAAGCCGTTTAAGCGACTGGTCAAAAAACGTACACGTTGCGCAAAGCCTTGCCGCAGAAGGTCCGGTGCAGGCTATGCGCATGTTATCCACAGGGCTTTCCCCACCGATTGGGGGCAACTTGCAACCAGCTTAGACGCGGTCTCTGTAGGAGCGGCGTGCACCCTTCGAGCAAAGCCATGCTAGCTGCCACTTGCAGCAGTCTGTCCAAGGCTTTTGCACAGAGTTATCCACAGATTGATCAGGCGCGAAACCTTTCCTCTGCAGAGCCAATCTGGGCCCCGTTACAGAGATTCAAACGGCATTGATCAAAATATGATCAAACCTCTGCAAGCCTTGAATATAAAGGCCTGCAACAGAGTGCCACCATGTTGTCCACAGGCAGTTCCACACGATCCGTGGACAAGTTTCTAACTGTGCAAACAAGGGCTTGGCGAGGGATTCGAAGAAGCGAAATCAACGGTGTGCGACAAGTTGTCCACATTTGCTGAAAGAAGGGGCCGCGTGGCGGCCCCGGACCATCAATGGCCGCCAAGATAGGCGTTGCGCACATCCTCGTTGACCAACAGCTCCTGGCCGGTGCCGGTCATGCGGATCTCGCCGTTGACCATCACATAGGCGCGGTCCGACAGCTTCAAGGCATGGTTGGCGTTCTGCTCCACCAGAAAGATGGTCATGCCGCTCTGGGCCAGCTCGCGCAGGGTGGCAAAGATCTGCTTGACCACGATCGGCGCCAGGCCCAGCGATGGCTCATCAAGCAGCAGCAGTTTGGGCCGGCTCATCAGCGCGCGGGCGATTGCCAGCATCTGCTGCTCGCCGCCAGACATGGTCATGGCCCGCTGGCTGCGGCGCTCCTTGAGCCGCGGAAACAGCTCGTACATACGCTGCATGTCTTCGCTGGCGTGCTTGTCGCCGATGGGGATGGTGCCCATCATCAGGTTTTCCTCGACGGTCATGTCCGGGAACACCCGGCGCCCTTCCGGCGATTGGGCAATGCCGTTGGAAGCGATGAAGTGCGGCGATTTGCGGGTGATGTCGGTGCCGCGATAAAGGATTTGCCCGGACGCTGCCCGTGGCTGGCCAAAGATCGACATCAGCAACGTCGACTTGCCGGCACCGTTGGCGCCGATCAGGCTGACCGTCTCGCCCTCGTTGATGTGCATCGAGACCTTTTTCAGGGCCTGGATCGGCCCGTAGAACACGTCCAGCTCCTTCAGCTCGAGAATGGGTGCACTCATACCAGTTCCTCTTCATCTGCACCCAGGTAGGCGGCGATCACCGTCGGGTTGTGGCGGATTTCCTGCGGCGCGCCTTGCGCGATCACCGTGCCGTGATCGAGCACGACGATGTGGTCGGAGATGCTCATGACCATGCCCATGTCATGCTCGATCAGCACGACGGTGATGTCGTGCTCGTCGCGCAACACGCGGATCATCCGGCTCAGTGCTTCGGTTTCCTGCGGGTTGAGGCCGGCGGCCGGTTCGTCCAGACAGATGATCTTGGGCCGGGTACACATGGCCCGGGCGATCTCCAGGCGGCGCTGCTGGCCGTACGACAATTCGCCAGCCAGGCGGTTGGCACAGTCGACCAGATCAACCACTTCGAGCCAGTAGAAAGCGTGGTCCAGCGCATCGTTTTCGGCTTTGCGGTAGCTCTTGGTGTTGAGCACGCCGGCGAGCAGATTGCGGTTGACCCACATGTGCTGCGCCACCAGCAGGTTCTCCACCACGGACATTTCCTTGAACAGGCGAATGTTCTGGAAGGTCCGCGCCAGCCCGGCGCGATTGACCAGGTGGGTGCCGCCGAACATCTTGTAATACACGCGGCTGGCAAAACGCGCCGGCGACACGAAGTCGCTGGGCTGGAAGCGCTCGCCCAGCAAATGGATCACGTCGGTCTGGTTACCGCGCAGGTTGAGCTGGATGCGCCCGCCGCTGGCCTTGTAAAATCCGGTCAGGCAGTTGAACACGGTGGTCTTGCCGGCGCCGTTGGGGCCGATCAAGGCAAAGATCTGGTTGCGCCTGACCTGCAGGCTGACGTCGCTCAATGCCTTGATGCCGCCAAACTGCATCATCAGGTGTTCGACCGAGAGAATGACTTCGTCGCTCATGGCGCCACTCCTTTACGCGGGACTACCCCGGTGCGGCTGATGCGGATCAGCCCACGCGGTCGCCAGATCATCATCAGCACCATCAGTACCCCGAACAGCAGCACGCGGTATTCCGAGAAACTGCGCAGCAGCTCAGGCGCCACGGTCAGCACGAAGGCCGCAATCACCACGCCCACGGTCGAGCCCATGCCGCCCAGCACCACGATGGCGAGGATCAACGCCGACTCGAAGAAGGTGAACGAGGACGGGTTGACGAAGCCTTGGTAAGTGGCAAAGAACACCCCCGCCAGGCCCGCAGTAGAAGCGCCCAGGGTGAATGCCGAGAGTTTCACCAGCACGTGGTTCAGACCCATCGAGCGGCAAGCAATCTCGTCTTCGCGCAGCGCTTCCCAGGCGCGGCCAACCGGCATCCGGGTCAGCCGATGTTTGATGTACAGCACCGCCAGCACGACCAGGAACAGCACGATATAGATGAACAGGAATTTCACGTTGGGGTTGTAGTCCAGCCCAAAGAACTCATGGAACGGCACCCCGCCGTCCTTGGCCCGGCGGCCAAACTCCAGGCCGAAGAAGGTCGGTGATGGCGCCGGCATGCCGTTCGGCCCGCCGGTGAACGACAGCCAGTTGTTCAGCACCAGGCGGATGATCTCGCCAAAGCCCAGGGTCACGATCGCCAGGTAGTCGCCGTGCATGCGCAACACCGGAAAGCCCAATATGCAGCCGGCCAGTGCCGCTGCAAGGGCCGCCAGCGGCAACACCGTCCAAAAGCCCAGGCCGAGGTACTGGTAACCAAGCGCCAGGCCGTAGGCGCCGATGGCATAGAACGCCACGTAGCCAAGGTCGAGCAAGCCGGCCAGGCCGACTACGATGTTCAGGCCAAGGCCCAGCAACACGTAGATCAGGCCCAGAATCACCACCGTCAGCAGGTACTTGTTGGCGAAGATCGGGAACACGATGGCGATCACGATCAGCGCCGGAATGATGTAGCGCAGCCGCGACTTGTAGTCCGGCGCCAGCACATGCACGCCCGAGCCACCACTGTCGAAGCCCTGCAGCATGCGCTGGCCGGTGCCGCTCTGGAAGAACAGGCTGAGCACGAAGCGCCCGACCATCACCGCGCCGACCAGCCAGGCCACGCGGGCGGGCTCGGCGTTGAAGGTATAGCCATCGAGCACCACTCCGACCACCGGGCCGAACACGATCAGGGCAAGCAGGCCGGCGACGATGGTCTCGATCAGGCTGCGCTTGATATCAAAACCGGAAGAAGCAGAATTGGCAGCAGACATGTTCACACCTTAGCCACGAGCGGGCGGCCCAACAGGCCTTGTGGCCGGAAGATAAGGATCAGCACCAGCAGCGAGAAACTGAACACGTCCTTGTAGTCGGAGTTGATCAGGCCGGCGAAGAGTGATTCGGAGATGCCCAGGATGATCCCGCCCAACATGGCTCCAGGCAGCGAACCGATGCCGCCGAGCACCGCGGCGGTGAACGCCTTGATGCCGATGATGAAGCCGGCATAGAAGTCGAAGGTGCCGTAGTTCATGGTGATCAACACGCCAGCCAGGGCGGCCATGACCGCACCGATGACGAATACGTAGGAGATCACTCGGTCGGTGTTGATGCCCAGAATCGAGGCCATCTTGCGGTCTTGCTGGGTGGCGCGGCACATCCGCCCAAGTTTGGTGTACTTGATCACGTAGGTGAGCAGGGCCATGCCGGCAAAGGCAGCAATCAGAATGAATATCTTGGTGTAGGTCAGTTGCACGAAGCCGCTACCAACCTCGACCCGCAGCGCGCCTTCGAGCAGGGTCGGCACGCCCTGCTGGCGAGCGCCCTGGCTGATCTGCGCATAGTTCTGCAGGATCAACGAGATACCGATAGCGCTGATCAGCGGCGCCAGGCGGGTGGAGTTACGCAGGGGTTTGTACGCGATACGTTCGATGGTGAAGCCGTACACACCGGTCACCACCACGGTGAACAGCAGCGTGCCGAGCATCAGCAGCGGGAAGGATTCGACACCGAAATAAGCCAGCAATGCCAGGCTGATTGCCGCCAGGTAGGCGGAAATCATATACACCTCGCCGTGCGCGAAGTTGATCATGCCGATGATGCCATAGACCATTGTGTAGCCGATGGCGATCAGGCCGTAGACCGACCCGAGGGTCAGGCCGTTGACCAGTTGCTGCAGGAAAATACCATCCATAACGCAATCTCGCTGAGTGAGATCGCCCCTGCGCTGGCCACAGCGGGGCTGCCGTCAGGCGGCCCGCGTGGTGCAGCACAGGTGCAGATCTACGGATAAAGACAGATACCGCCTGGGCGTCAGCCCGGGCTTGAACCCGGGCCTTGCGCCGTTGTTATTTTTGTTTTTCCAGCTGGTGGTACTTGCCGTCTTTATCCCACTGATAGACCACGTAGTCGGAGATCTTCAGGTCACCCTTGGCGTCCCAGGTCTTCTCGCCCATGACGGTCTGCACGGGGTTGGCCTTGAGCCACTTGGCGGCGTCTTCGCCCTTGTTCGACTTGGCGCCATTGAATGCAGCAGCCAGGGCCTGTACCGAGGCGTAGGCATACAGGGTGTAGCCTTCAGGCTCGGTGCCGTTCTTGCGGAACTGATCCACTACCGCCTTGCTGTCTGGCAGCAGACGCGGGTCGGCGCCGAAGGTCATGTACACGCCGTCGACGTATTGCGCGCCGCCTGCGGTGGTGACCAGTTCGTCGGTGACGATACCGTCATCGGACATGAACTTGACGTCTTTCAGGCCGGCTTCACGCAGCTGCCGTACCAGCGGACCGGCTTCCGGGTGCAGGCCGCCGAAGTAGACGACATCGGCGCCGGCGCCACGGATCTTGGTGACCACCGCGCTGAAGTCTTTCTCGCCGCGGGTCAGGCCTTCATACAGCACCGGTTTGACGCCGCGTTTTTCCAGCTGCGCCTTGGTCGCATCGGCCAGGCCTTGGCCATAGGTGTCCTTGTCGTGCAGCACCACGACCTTCTTGCCCTTGAGCACATCAACGATGTAGTCGCCGGCAACGATGCCTTGCTGGTCGTCACGCCCGCACATGCGGAACATGGCCGACAGGCCCCGCTCGGTGACCTGCGGGTTGGTCGAGCCTGGGGTGATCGCGATGATGCCGGCCTCGTCGTACACCTCGGAGGCTGGGATGGTGTTGGACGAGCAGAAGTGCCCGACCACGCCAACCACTTTCTCCTGGTCGACCAGCTTGTTGGCTACCGCTACGGCCTGTTTCGGTTCGCAGGCGTCATCGCCGGCTACCAGTTTGATCTGCTCGCCGTTGACCCCACCGGCCTTGTTGATCGCGTCGGCCGCAGCCTGCGCACCTTTCATGTACTGCTCGCCAAACGCTGCGTTGGCCCCGGTCATTGGCCCCGCGACGCCGATCTTGATGTCGGCCTGAACATACGAAGAAACACCCAGTGCCGTTGCCACGGCCAGAGCCAGGAAGCCTTTCTTGTAAAACGTCTGCGACATGAGGTGGTGCTCCTAGAGTCTTTTTTTTGGTTGGCACTACAACGTTCTGCTTGCTGATCAGAGCAAGCGCCGTGCCACTGACTTTGCATTTCGAGCAAACACGCCTGGCTGGCCGTCTGGAGGCCGGCGCCGGGCATCGTTCATTGAGCGTGCAACCGTCTACACCGAGGCGGGCGCCACCATTCCTCCAATATAGGCGCAACCGAGCAGTGCCATCATTGCAACCAGCACCAGTGTCAACGTGCAACCTGCCGGTAACTGTCGACGTCACCGAAGTGCACACCGCTGGTGCGTGACTGCTACGGGGGCACTGTTTCAAGGCTAGTCGCTGCGCGCGAAAACGTCCGGGTTTTGGCAGTTACAGCCCCGGTACAGGGCTGCGCGAAGGTTGCCCGCACCAGTCGCGACACGGTCAGGTGTAGGAAGCGGCCTTGTGTCGCGAAAGGGTCGCGTAGCGGCCCCAGCATTTGTACTGCACCGCAAAATCGCGGGGCCCGCTGCGCGCGCCTTTCGCGACACAAGGTGATCCCACAGAGGCCTCGCGCGAGGTAAAGGTAATGCGGTCAACTGTGAGTGCCCTGTGAAGCGCAAAGGCTGGCACAATGATCGCCATTCCCGCGCGCTTGCGCCGTTTCAGCGAGCGCCGCCGACCTGGAGCTTTCAATGAGCGAGAGCGCATTCTCTGAGCGCATCGTGCACAACCTGCTCGACACCGATTTTTACAAGCTGACGATGATGCAGGCGGTGCTGCACAACTATCCCGATGCTGATGTCGAGTGGGAGTTTCGCTGCCGCAACGGCGAAGACCTGCGCCCTTATCTGGGCGAGATTCGCCGCCAGATCGAGCGGCTCAGCGAGCTGACCCTGGACGACGGCCAGCTGGAGTTTCTTGAGCGCATCAGCTTTCTCAAGCCAGACTTTCTGCGCTTTTTACGCCTGTTCCGCTTCAACCTGCGTTATGTCCATCTGGGCATCGAAGACGATCAGCTGTGCTTGCGTCTAAAAGGCCCGTGGCTGCATGTGATCCTCTTCGAGGTGCCGCTGCTGGCGTTGATCAGCGAGGTGCGCAACCGTCACCTGCACCCGCACATGCCGCTGGCGGCTGCCCGCGATCAGCTCTACCGCAAGTTCGACTGGCTCAGGGCCAACGCCAGCGAGGACGAACTGGCCGAACTGCAGGTAGCCGACTTCGGTACCCGGCGGCGCTTCTCCAGCCGGGTCCAGGAAGAGGTCGTGCGGGTCCTGCGCGATGACTTCCCCGGGCGCTTCGTCGGCACCAGCAATGTCGATCTGGCATGGAAACTGGATATCAGACCATTGGGCACCATGGCCCATGAATGGCTGATGGCCCATCAGCAACTCGGCCCGCGCCTGATCGACAGCCAGATCGCCGCGCTCGACTGCTGGGTCCGCGAGTACCGCGGCCTGCTCGGCATCGCCTTGACCGATTGCATCACCATGGATGCCTTCCTCAATGATTTCGATCTGTACTTTGCCAAGCTGTTCGACGGCCTGCGCCACGACTCCGGCGAGCCGGTGGCCTGGGCGGAAAAGGCCATCGCTCATTACCAGCAACTGGGCATCGATCCGATGACCAAGACCCTGGTGTTCTCCGACGGTCTCGACCTGCCGCGTTCGTTGCAGATATTCCGTGCCCTGCGTGGTCGCATCAATGTCAGCTTCGGCATCGGCACCAACCTCACCTGCGACCTGCCGGGGGTAGCGCCAATGAGCATCGTGCTTAAAATGACCGACTGCAATGGCTCGCCGGTAGCGAAGATTTCCGACGAGGCCGCCAAGACGCAGTGCCGCGATGAAAACTTCGTCGCCTACCTGCGTCACGTATTCAAAGTTGCCCACAAGGAGTAATCCATGCAAGCCGTTCAGCAAGAGATCGCGCAGCAGCTCAAGGTGCAGCCGCCGTTCGCCGATGCCGCCGCGCTCGAGGCCGAAGTTGCCCGGCGTGTGGCTTTCATCAAGGACTGCCTGGCCAACGCCCGGCTCAAGACCCTGGTGCTAGGCATCAGTGGCGGGGTCGACTCGCTGACCGCCGCCCTGCTCGCCCAGCGCGCCGTCAACGAACTGCGCGCCAGCAGCGGCGACGACGGCTATCGCTTCATCGCCGTGCGTCTGCCGTACAACGTGCAGCACGACGAACACGACGCACAGGCCTGCCTGGATGTGATCAAGGCCGATGAAGTGCACACCATCGACATCGCTCCCGCCGTGCTTGGGCTCAAGAGCAAGGTCGATGTGCTGCAGGACGGCGCACCGGCCATGGTCGATTTCGTGGTCGGCAACATCAAGGCGCGCATGCGCATGGTGGCCCAGTACAGCGTCGCCGGCGCCCGTGGCGGCCTGGTGATCGGCACCGACCATGCGGCCGAAGCGGTGATGGGCTTCTTCACCAAATTCGGTGACGGCGCCTGTGATCTGGCGCCGCTCAGCGGCCTGGTGAAGAACCAGGTACGTGCCATTGCTCGTGCCTTTGGTGCGCCTGAGTCACTGGTCGAGAAAGTACCGACTGCGGACCTCGAAGACCTTGAGCCAGGCAAGCCAGATGAAGCAGCGCACGGCATCACTTATCAGCAGATCGATGCCTTCCTGCACGGTGAGCCTGTCGACCAGCATGCCTTCGATATCATCGTCAGCACCTACCGCAAGACTCAGCACAAGCGCGAGCTGCCGTTCGCGCCGTAATCGGCGGCGATAAAAAAAAGCCCGACCGCGACGTTGATCGCGGCCGGGCTTTTTTTGTGGCGTGGCTTACTTGACCACGACCTTGCCTTTCATCATCGAGATGTGGCCTGGGAAGGTGCAGAAGAAGCTGTAGTCGCCGCCAGCTTCCAGCTTGGAAGTGTCGAAGGTGACCTTGGTTTCTTTCTCTGGCGCACCGATCATCGCGGTGTGAGCGATGATATTGGCGTTGTCTTCCTTCAGGTAACCCTTGTCGATGCCTTGGGTCATGCCTTCGGTGGCAATGGCCTGCATGTCGGCAGTCTTGCTGACCACCAGGTTATGGCCCATGACGTTCTTCGGCAGGTTGCCGGAGTGAGTCAGGGTCACGGTGAATTCTTTGCAGCTCTTGTCGACGGTGAATTCTTTGCTGTTGTAGGACATCTGGTCAGTCGAATCAATGGTCACCGCGCACTCGGCTGCAAACACAGAAGCGCTGGCGAGGGTCAGCAGGGATACCGCTACAGCTTTCGCAAACATCGTGAATCTCCTTGGCAGGGTTTATCAATTGCGAGTCTGCCTGAAAGCGGAACGAGCGTGCCTGATATGCATCAAGGCAGTGTTCGGCCGGCAGCCAGTAAATTTGTTCTATGGATTGTATACAACCAATCTAAGTGCACATCATGCCTGCATAACCGACGATGGGACAACCTCTCATTTAGGAGCAAACGACATGTCCCTTGGTAGCCTGATGAATAGCCTGCTCGCCGCTTACGCCCATGGCGCCACTGGCGCGGCCTGCGAGTTTTCCCGTCCCGAGTAAATCTGATCTTGGAAGCGACAGGCATGCGCTTTACCCTTGGACGTCTGTAAAGGGAGAGAAGCAATGCCTGTACGTTCAGTTTGTGTGTTCTGCGGCGCCAGTATCGGCGCCAACCCCGCCTACCGCGCAGCGGCCGTTGCCCTCGGCGAAGCGATTGCCCGGCGTGGCCTACGCCTGGTCTACGGCGGCGGCGCGGTCGGCCTGATGGGCGTGGTTGCCGACGCGGCGATGGCGGCCGGCGGTGAGGTGGTCGGGATCATCCCGCAGAGCCTGCTGGACGCCGAGGTTGGCCACAAGGCCCTGAGCCGCCTGGAAGTGGTCGACGGCATGCACGCGCGCAAGGCGCGCATGGCCGAGCTCAGCGATGCCTTCATCGCCCTGCCGGGTGGCCTGGGTACGCTGGAAGAGTTGTTCGAAGTGTGGACCTGGGGGCAATTGGGCTATCACGCCAAGCCGCTGGGGCTGCTCGATGTGAACGGCTTTTATACAAAGCTGGGCGACTTCCTCGACCATATCGTCGAAGAGGGTTTTGTCCGCCCACAGCATCGGGCGATGCTGTTGCTCGAGCAGCAGGCCGATGCACTGCTGGATGGCATGGAGCAGTTCGTCGCGCCGGTGGTGCCGAAGTGGGTCGACAAAGCGCCTGATTGACCTTGGTGCTTATTGGGGCCGCTTTGCGGCCCCATTCACCAAGTCAGCGCGGAACGGCTGGCTGACGCGGCTTCTTGACGCCGCCTTTGGCCGCTTCCTTACGCTCTTTGGCGGCCTGCTGGTTACGCGCAAATGCCTCGGCCTTGGCCTTCTCGCGCTTGTCCCAGGGCTTGCTTCCATCGCTGGCGCGTGGCGGCAAGCCGTTGTGCTGAGTCAGGATCTTCTGCTCTTTGCCGACCTTGTGGCTGCCGCTCGGCGTGGAGTTCTTGCGCCGTGCACTCTGGTAGCCGTCGGTCTGCGGCTGATGCAGCGGGATCAACTGGTGCTTGCCCGGGCCGATCAGGTCGGCGCGGCCCATGCGCTCCAGTGCTTCACGCAGCATCGGCCAGCCTTTCGGGTCGTGGTAGCGCAAGAATGCCTTGTGCAGCCGACGCTGCTCGTCGCTCTTGACGATCTCGACGCCTTCGCTCTTGTAGGTGACCTTGCGCAGCGGGTTCTTGCCCGAGTGGTACATCGCCGTGGCCGAGGCCATTGGCGACGGGTAGAACGCTTGCACCTGGTCGGCACGGAAGCCGTTGCCCTTGAGCCACAGGGCGAGGTTCATCATGTCCTCGTCGGTTGTGCCCGGGTGCGCGGCGATGAAGTACGGGATCAGGTACTGCTCTTTGCCCGCTTCTTTCGAATACTTCTCGAACATGCGCTTGAAGCGGTCGTAGCTGCCGATACCCGGCTTCATCATCTTGTCCAGCGGGCCACGCTCGGTATGCTCCGGGGCAATCTTCAAGTAACCGCCGACGTGGTGGGTGACCAGTTCCTTGACGTACTCCGGCGACTCGACCGCGAGGTCGTAGCGCAGGCCCGAAGCGATCAGGATCTTCTTCACCCCCGGCAAGGCACGGGCCTTGCGGTACAGTTCGATCAGCGAAGTGTGGTCGGTATTGAGGTTCTCGCAGATGCCCGGGAACACGCACGACGGCTTGCGGCAGTGCTTCTCGATCTCGGTGCTTTTGCAGGCGATGCGGTACATGTTGGCGGTCGGCCCGCCAAGGTCGGAGACCACGCCGGTGAAGCCCGGCACCTTGTCGCGCATCTCCTCGATCTCGTTGAGGATCGACTCGTGCGAACGGTTCTGGATGATGCGGCCTTCATGCTCGGTGATCGAGCAGAAGGTGCAGCCGCCAAAGCAGCCACGCATGATGTTCACCGAGAAGCGAATCATCTCGTAGGCCGGGATGCGCTCCTTGCCGTAGGCCGGGTGCGGCACACGGGCATACGGCATGCCGAACACGTAGTCCATTTCTTCGGTGGTCATCGGAATCGGCGGCTGGTTGAACCAGACATCCACGTCGCCGTGCTTCTGCACCAGCGCACGGGCGTTGCCCGGGTTGGTTTCAAGGTGCAGAACGCGGTTGGCATGGGCGTACAGCACCGGGTCATTGCGTACCTTCTCGAACGAGGGCAGACGCAGCACGGTCTTGTCGCGGGTCATGCCCGGGCTGTCGAGGATCTGCACCACCTTGGCTTCGTTCGGATCTTCGACCTCGCCCTTGGCTTGCTCGATGGCGCAGGCCTGGGTGTCTTGAGTATTCACGTACGGATTGATGATCTTGTCGACCTTGCCCGGCCGGTCGATGCGCGTCGAGTCGATTTCGAACCAGCCAGCCGGGGTGTCGCGGCGCACGAAGGCGGTGCCGCGCACGTCAGTGATCTGCTCGATGGTTTCGCCGTTGGACAGGCGCTGCGCGACTTCAACTACCGCACGCTCGGCGTTGCCGAACAGGAGGATGTCGGCGCAGGCGTCGATCAGGATCGAATGGCGGACCTTGTCCTGCCAGTAATCGTAGTGGGCGATGCGGCGCAGCGAAGCCTCGATGCCGCCGAGCACGATCGGCACATTCTTGTAGGCTTCCTTGCAGCGCTGGCTGTACACCAGGCTGGCACGGTCAGGGCGCTTGCCGGCCAGGCCACCAGGGGTGTAGGCATCGTCGGAGCGCATCTTCTTGTCAGCGGTGTAGCGGTTGATCATCGAGTCCATGTTGCCAGCCGCGACGCCGAAGAACAGGTTCGGCTCGCCAAGTTTCATGAAGTCGTCTTTGGACTGCCAGTTCGGCTGGGCAATGATGCCGACCCGGAAGCCCTGGGCTTCGAGCAGGCGGCCGATGATGGCCATGCCAAACGACGGATGGTCGACGTAGGCATCACCGGTCACGATGATGATGTCGCAGGAATCCCAGCCGAGCTGATCCATCTCCTCCCTGCTCATCGGCAGGAAAGGCGCTGGCCCGAAGCATTCGGCCCAGTACTTGGGATAGTCGTAAAGTGGTTTGGCTGCGTGCATGTCAGTGACCGGTTCTTGGTGTGCAGGGAAATCGCGGGCGCGGAATATAGCACAAATTTTGATCAAATCCGACGGTAATGGTCGGATTCATGATGAGGGCTCGGGCGGCGCAGCAGCACCGCCGGCTGTTACTCGTCGTCGTCGAAGTTGTACGCACCCGGGGCGAGGTTCTCGAAGCGGGTGTACTTGCCGATGAACGCCAGGCGGACAAAACCGATCGGGCCGTTCCGCTGCTTGCCGATGATGATCTCGGCGACGCCCTTGTGCTCGGTCTCGGGGTGATAGACCTCATCCCGGTAGACAAACATGATCACGTCGGCGTCCTGCTCGATTGCACCCGATTCACGCAAGTCGGAGTTGACCGGGCGCTTGTTCGGGCGCTGTTCCAGCGAGCGGTTCAACTGCGACAGGGCAATGACCGGGCAGTTGAATTCCTTGGCCAGGGCTTTCAACGAGCGGGAAATCTCCGAAATCTCGTTGGTACGGTTGTCACCACTGGAGCCCGGGATCTGCATCAGCTGCAGGTAGTCGACCATGATCATGCCGATCTCGCCGTGTTCGCGGGCCAGGCGGCGGGTCCGCGCGCGCATCTCCGAAGGGCTGATGCCGGCGGTATCGTCGATGAACAGCTTGCGGTCGTTGAGCAAGTTGACCGCCGAGGTCAACCGCGGCCAGTCGTCATCATCAAGCTGACCGGAACGCACCTTGGTCTGGTCGATGCGACCCAGTGACGAGAGCATCCGCATGATCAGCGATTCGCCTGGCATCTCGAGGGAGAACACCAGCACTGCCTTGTCGCTGCGCAGCACGGCGTTTTCCACCAGGTTCATGGCGAAGGTGGTTTTCCCCATCGACGGTCGGCCTGCAACGATGATCAGGTCGGCCGCCTGCAAACCGCTGGTCTTGCCGTCCAGGTCGGTATAGCCGGTGGAGATACCGGTGATGTCGCTGTCGGAGTTGAACAGCGTGTCGATGCGGTCGATGGCCTTGGCCAGCAGGTCGTTGACCCCGACCGGGCCGCCGGTCTTGGGCCGCGCCTCGGCGATCTGGAAGATCTGCCGCTCGGCATCGTCAAGAATCTCGGCGGCGTTGCGCCCTTGCGGGTTGAAGGCGTTGTCGGCGATATCGGTGCTGATGCTGATCAGCTGGCGCAGCGTGGCGCGCTCACGGATGATCGCCGCATAGGCCTTGATGTTGGCAACCGACGGGGTGTTCTTGGCCAGCTCGGCCAGATACGCCAGGCCGCCGACCTGGCTCGACTGGCCTTCGCGGTCTAGCTGTTCGTGCAGGGTGACCACGTCGAACGGCTGGTTGAGGTCAACCAGCTTGTGGATGGCACGGAAGATCAGGCGGTGGTCATGCCGATAGAAGTCGCCATCCGAAACCTGATCCAGCACCCGCTCCCAGGCTTCGTTGTCCAGCATCAGACCACCGAGCACGGCCTGTTCGGCCTCGATGGAATGCGGCGGCACTTTCAGCGCAGCGGTTTGCAGGTCGAGCTGTTCTGGATGGGTGATCTCGTTCATGGCCACAATAGAATTCTGGGTGATGAGAAAAACAAAGGGCACGGCCTGCAAAGCAGAGCCGCGCCCAATGTTAACCGGCTAGCCCACAGGGAGCCAGCCGAGTGCTACAGCTTAGGCTGCAACGACAACCACGCGAACGGTGGCTTCAACGTCGCTGTGCAGGTGCACGGCTACGTCGTATTCGCCAACGTTACGGATGGTGCCGTTCGGCAGACGAACTTCAGCTTTAGCCACTTCAACGCCGGAGGCGGTCAGGGCATCAGCGATGTCGTGGGTGCCGATCGAACCGAACAGCTTGCCTTCGTCGCCAGCGGTGGCAGTGATAGTCACTTCCAGCTCG
Organism: Pseudomonas sp. 1121_17; assembly: GCF_052850745.1. Lineage (NCBI taxonomy): Bacteria > Pseudomonadati > Pseudomonadota > Gammaproteobacteria > Pseudomonadales > Pseudomonadaceae > Pseudomonas > Pseudomonas sp. 1121_17. The sequence goes on along the minus strand of NZ_VXCX01000008.1, from coordinate 110,153 downwards.
GCCAGTTGGGCAGCACGGCTTTCAGCCGAAGTTTTCTTGTCGGCTGCAGCTTTTTCCAGCTCGGCGCGACGTTCTTCGAACGCAGCGACGTTGGCGGCATTGGCAACAGTGGCCTTGCCGAACGGCAGCAGGAAGTTACGGCCGTAACCGGCTTTAACTTTAACTTTGTCGCCCAGGTTGCCCAGGTTAGCGACTTTTTCCAGCAGGATCAGTTCCATTTGGTAAAACCTCTTAACTTTTAACCTTCACCGTTCGCGGAATCGTCACCCTGAGGCGACTTGCGACCGCGAAAATCAACCAGGCTATCGACAATGGCCAGGACCACGAGCAGCGGATAAGTCAGCTGCATGAACAGCACCAGCGTCACGTACAACCCGACCAGCCAGAATCTGCCCAGACGTTTCTGTGCCACCAACCCGTGCAGCAGGGCAAGCCCGGCAAACATGAGCGGTACGCTGCAAAGCGGCGTGAGCAGCGCCAGGGCAGAACCGAGGTTCGGACCCAACACCATGCACCCCAGCAATACCAGCGTTGGCACCAAGGGAATCCGTACCGCTTGAAACTCGCGGCCGAAACCTCCCGGGTTGTACAACGAGGCCTGCCAGTAGCGCCCCAACATCAGGGACAACACACTGACAACCTGCAGCAACGCCGCAATCAGGCCGTTGAGCACCGGTACGACAAGACTCCCAAGGCGTGCCTGCTCCTCTACCGATAACTGCTGGTAGAGACCGTCGAGCATCTGCGGCAGGGCTTTTTCAAGCGCTCGCGCCAGAGCTTCAATCGGTTCACGGAACACCGAACTGAGAATCAGGCCATACAACAGGCCCAGTGCAATGCTGGTCAACAGCACCCGGTTCCAGGAGTGCCCGGCGCGCAACAGCGCAGCCAGCCCCAGCGTACCCAGCAACACCATCAAGGTGCGCGGCTCGCCGAAGACCCACCAGACCAACGCCGGCAAAATGCCCCAGACGATGACCGAGGAAGCGTCCTTGAAGCCGCGCCGCAGGAACACCAGGCTCCCAGCGGCGGCACACAACCAGAACAACAGCGGCAATGCCGCACAACCGGCCACTACTACAGCGGCCTGCACGCGACCGCGCATGATGAAATCAGCTAACGCCCGCATGCTTATCCCTTGCTACTTGTCGAAAGCCAGGCCTCAGCGGCCGTGGCTGTCGGTGTAGGCAAGCAGGGCCAGGAAGCGGGCGCGCTTGATAGCGGTAGCCAGCTGACGCTGATAACGAGCTTTGGTACCGGTGATACGGCTTGGAACGATCTTGCCGGTTTCGGATACGTAAGCTTTCAGGGTGTTGAGATCTTTGAAGTCGATCTCTTTCACGTCTTCAGCAGTGAAGCGGCAGAATTTACGACGACGGAAGAAACGTGCCATGTAATAGGCTCCTCAAAAGGTCCGTGGATTACTCGTCAGCGCTATCGCTGGCGTCGCTGTCATTGCTGTCGTCGCCATCGGCGCCATCAGCTTCAGGACGTTCACGACGCTCACGGCGCTCGCTGCGGTTCTCTTCGGCCTTGAGCATCTCGGACGGGCCAGTAACGGCTTCGTCGCGACGGATGACCAGGTTACGGATCACGGCATCGTTGTAACGGAAGTTGTCTTCCAGCTCGGCCAGGGCCTTGCCAGTGCACTCAACGTTCAGCATCACGTAGTGAGCCTTGTGAACATTGTTGATTGCGTAGGCCAGTTGACGACGACCCCAATCTTCCAGACGGTGGATTTTGCCACCATCTTCTTCGATCAGCTTGGTGTAACGCTCAACCATGCCGCCGACTTGCTCGCTCTGATCCGGGTGGACCAGAAAGATGATTTCGTAATGACGCATGAATGCTCCTTACGGGTTAGAAGCCTGCCAGGGAATCTGGTCAGACAAGGAGTGAATGACACTGTATGACTTGCCTTGTGCAGAAGGCACATGCGTGCCTGCCTGCTGGGCAAGGGGCGCAATTGTAGAGAAGGCGGGACGCACAAGCAAGGTGATTGGCGATTATTTGAACAGGTAGAAACATATCCATAATAGATGCCAACTGAGCCGGCCTCTTCGCGGGTAAACCCGCGAAGAGGCCGGCTCAGGCAACAGCTCAGCGCTTCAGTTGGCGCTGACGTACGGCTTCGAACAGGCACACACCGGTAGCCACCGACACGTTCAGGCTGCTGACGCTGCCAGCCATCGGCAGCTTCACGAGGAAGTCGCAATGGTCACGGGTCAGACGACGCATGCCCTTGCCTTCAGCACCCATGACCACCACCAGCGGACCGGTCAGGTCCTGTTGGTAGATCTCCTTGTCGGCTTCGCCGGCAGTGCCGACCACCCACAGGCCGCGCTGCTGGAGCTTCTCCAGGGTACGCGCCAGGTTGGTCACGGCGACCAGCGGTATCACCTCGGCAGCGCCGCAAGCAACCTTGCGCACAGCCGGGGTCAGGGTCGCCGACTTGTCCTTGGGCACCACCACCGCAGTGGCACCGGCAGCATCGGCGGTGCGCAGGCACGCGCCGAGGTTGTGCGGGTCGGTAACACCATCGAGCACGAGAATCAGCGGCGGGGTTTCGGTGCGCTCGAGCAACTCCTCGAGCATCAATTCGCCCCACACCTGCGCCGGGCTGACTTCAGCCACCACGCCCTGATGCACGCCTTCAACCCAGGCGTCCATCTCGCGACGCTCGGCCTGGCCGACCGCTACGCGGTTTTCTGCGGCCAGAGCCAGCAGGGTTTGCAGACGCGGCTCACTGCGCCCTTCCGACAACCAGATCTGCTTGACCCGCTTGGGGTGGTGCTGCAGCAGCGCCTGCACAGCGTGCACGCCGTAGATTTTTTCCAACTGACTCATGACTTGTTCTTGCTCTTGCGTGGCGCGCCGGACTTGGGCGGCCCTTTACGGTGTTTGCTTGGCTTGTCGCTGGCGGACTTGCTCGAACTCTTGCCGGACTTGCTTGCCGTCGGCGCATTGCGGGCTTCGCCCATCAGCGCCTTTTTCACTTCACGGCTCTTGCGTACTTCGGCGTTGCGCTGCACGGCATCGCTCGGGAAGTAGGCATCCGAACTTTCGTTCTTGCGCCGACGCGGTGCTGGCTCGGCCTTGGCTTCTGGCTTGGCTTGCGACGTGGCCTCGCGCTTGCTGTCCTGCTTCACGTCACGCTTGCCGGTGCCTGCACCTTTGCCTGCCGGCGCGGACTTGCCCGCCGGAGCCGTGTCGGCGGCGCCTCGCTGCTTGCGGCCAACCGGCGCATTGACGGTGGTTTCGGACATTTCAAAGTCGATCTTGCGCTCGTCGAGGTCGACCCGCATGACCTTGACTTCAACCGTGTCGCCCAGGCGGAAGCTGCGGCCGGTGCGTTCGCCCGACAGGCGATGATGCACGGCGTCATAGTGGTAATAGTCGCCCGGCAGCGCGCTGACGTGGACCAGGCCTTCGACGTAGATGTCGGTCAGCTCGATGAACAGACCAAAACCGGTCACCGCGGTGATCACGCCCGGGAAGATTTCGCCCACACGGTCTTTCATGTACTCGCACTTGAGCCAGTTGACCACGTCGCGGGTGGCCTCGTCGGCGCGCCGCTCAGTCATCGAGCACTGCTCGCCCATCTGCTCCAGGGTGGCAACGTCATATGGGTAGATGCGCGCTTTGGGGATGGCCACGGCACCGGCACGCTTGACGTGCGGGGTGTCGATCTTGGAGCGGATCACGCTGCGAATGGCGCGGTGCACCAGCAGATCCGGGTAACGGCGGATCGGCGAGGTGAAGTGGGTGTACGCCTCGTAGTTCAGACCAAAGTGGCCATTGTTGTCGGTGCTGTACACCGCCTGGCTCAACGAGCGCAGCATCACCGTCTGGATCAGGTGGAAGTCCGGACGCCCGGAGATGCTCGCCAGCAGGGCCTGGTAGTCCTTCGGCGAAGGTTCCTTGCCCTTGTGCAGCGACAAGCCCAGCTCACCGAGGAAGGCGCGCAGTTTTTCCAGACGCTCCGGTGGCGGGCCGTCGTGCACACGGTACAACGACGGCACTTCGTGCTTCTGCATGAACGCAGCGGTCGCAACGTTGGCCGCGAGCATGCACTCTTCGATCAGCTTGTGCGCTTCGTTACGCACAGTCGGGCGAATTTCTTCGATCTTGCGGTTATCACCGAAGATGATCCGGGTTTCCTGGGTCTCGAAGTCGATCGCGCCACGGGTATGGCGCGCCGCCAGCAGGACCTTGTACAGGGCGTGCAGGTTCTTCAGGTGCGGCACGACCTCGCTGTACTCATCGCGCAGGGCCTTGCCTTCACGGGTGCGCGAGTGCTCGAGCATGCTGCTGACCTTGTTGTAGGTCAGCCGTGCATGGGAGTGGATCACCGCCTCGCAGAACTGGTAATCGACCATCTGCCCGGACTTGTTGATGGTCATTTCACAGACCATGGCCAGGCGATCGACGTGCGGATTCAACGAGCACAGGCCGTTGGACAGCTCCTCGGGCAGCATCGGGATCACCCGCTCAGGGAAATACACCGAGTTGCCGCGCTGCTGCGCTTCGATATCCAGGGCCGAGCCCAGGCGCACGTAGCTGGACACGTCGGCAATCGCCACGTACAGGCGCCAGCCGCCGGAGAACAGCCGCAGCTTGCCTTGCGGCTCACAATAGACGGCGTCGTCGAAGTCACGGGCGTCTTCGCCGTCAATAGTGACGAACGGCAGGTGACGCAGGTCGATGCGGCGTTCCTTGTCCTTTTCTTCGACTTCGGAGCGGAACTTGCGCGCTTCCTTGACCACTTCCTGCGGCCACACGTGCGGGATGTCGTAGCTGCGCAGGGCAACGTCGATTTCCATGCCCGGCGCCATGTAGTTGCCGATCACCTCGACCACATCACCCTGCGGCTGGAACCGCGGCGTTGGCCAGTGGGTGATCTTGATTTCGACGAACTGGCCGATCTTGGCGCCACCGTTACGCCCGGCAGTGACCAGCACTTCCTGCTGGATCTTCGGGTTGTCCGGGGTTACGTAGCCGATGCCGCCTTCTTCGAAGTAACGGCCAACCACGCTCTCATGGGCGCGGGAGATGATCTCGACCAGCACACCTTCGCGGCGACCACGTCGGTCAGTACCGGAAACCCGTGCCAGGGCACGGTCACCGTCGAACGCCAGACGCATCTGCGACGGGCTGAGGAACAGGTCAGCGCTGCCATCATCCGGGATGAGGAAGCCGAAACCATCACGGTGGCCAGACACGCGGCCGCAGATCAGGTCCAGTTTGTCTACCGGGGCATATGTGCCACGCCGGGTATAGATCAGCTGACCGTCACGTTCCATGGCGCGCAGGCGGCGGCGCAGGGCTTCGATCTGGTCTTCTTCGAGCAGGCCGAACTCTGCGGCCAGCTCCTCGCGCGCGGCTGGCTCGCCACGATCGGCAAGGCGCTGCAGGATCAGCTCACGGCTGGGAATAGGGTTGTCGTATTTATCCGCTTCGCGAGCGGCCTCTGGATCGAGGGATTGCCAATCGGCCATCAGGAGGGGTTCACCTTGGTATATATAGAGTAGAAGTTTGGCATAGGCCTATTGAAACCGGAAATGTCGTCGTTGGACAGCCCCCGTCTGACAGTCTTGTTGGCGAGGGAAGCTCAACAGAATCAACGTGTTGAGTTTTTTACTTTTTTTTTGATACGAGGGCTTTACAGCCCCCAATGGCGTCCGTATAGTGCGCACCACAACGACGGACACCGCCGTTGTAGTTGAGATAAGCGATGTTGTAAAGCATCCTTTAATCTTGACAGTGTGCCCAGGTGGCGGAATTGGTAGACGCGCTGGTTTCAGGTATCAGTGACCGCAAGGTCGTGGAAGTTCGAGTCTTCTCCTGGGCACCAAATATTTCGAAGCATAGATAGCAGGTCTGTCTGTGATTCAGCAAGAGATTCATCGCAGTACGCTGTAGATGTAAAGCTTTGCCCAGGTGGCGGAATTGGTAGACGCGCTGGTTTCAGGTATCAGTGACCGCAAGGTCGTGGAAGTTCGAGTCTTCTCCTGGGCACCAAATTAAAAACCCACTAGCTTGCTAGTGGGTTTTTTCTTGCCTGCGATTTGGTATGCCCCGCCACTCCCCCTGCTCCGCGGCTCGATAGCTGACTTATGAATTTCTCGTAATGCGGCCACATGAGAAACGATTTCGTTTACCATTGTTTCCAAATATGTAGCCGTAAGCGAGGAAGTACCCGCATGACGATCCGTCCGCAACCGCTGATGCGCACCCTGGCCGCCGCTGTTCTGAGCCTGGTGATTGGCGCACCGGCCGCCATGGCAGACGCGCCGGTCAGCCTGACCCTGTACAACGGTCAGCACAAGGAAATCGGCGAAGCCATCGCCAAGGCCTACGAGGCCAAGACTGGCATCCATATCAATATCCGCAAGGGCAGCAGCAACCAGCTGGCCAGCCAGATCATCGAAGAAGGCGACCGCTCGCCCGCCGATGTCATCTATACCGAAGAGTCGCCACCGCTGAACAACCTCGGCGAGCTCGGCCTGCTGGCCAAGATCGACGACGCCACCCTGAACATGCTGCCCAAGGAATACGTGGCCAGCAACGGCACCTGGATGGGCGTGACTGCGCGCACCCGCGTGGTGGTGTTCAACCCGAAGAAAATCGACGAAAAAGACCTGCCGCAATCGGTCATGGACTTCGCTGACCCTGAGTGGGATGGTCGCATCGGCTTCGTGCCTACCAGCGGCGCGTTCCAGGAGCAGGCGGTCGCCATCCTGAAAATGCACGGCCGTGAAGCGGCCGAAGAATGGCTGACCGGCCTCAAGGCGTTCGGCAAGACCTACACCAACAACATGGTTGCGTTGAAGGCCGTGGAAAAAGGCGAAGTCGCCGCGGTGCTGGTCAACAACTACTACTGGTACGCGCTTGAGCGCGAGCGCGGCAAGCTCGACTCCAAGCTGTACTACCTGGCCGATGGCGATGCCGGCGGCCTGGTGACCATTTCGGGCGCTGCCGCGGTGAAAGCCAGCAAGCATCCCAAGGAAGCCCAGGCACTGCTCAACTGGATGGCCAGCGAAGAAGGCCAGCGCGTGATCACCCAGACCACCGCCGAATACCCGCTGCACAAAGGCATGGTCTCGGACCGCGGCCTGAAGCCGTTCGAAGAGCTGCGCCCGCCGCAGATCACCCCCGCCGACCTGGGCAATGCCGAGGAAGCGCTGGAGCTGGAACGTGAGGTCGGTCTGCTCTGATGACTGCCGCCCTGCCCCAAGCGGCCCAGGCGCGTTTCGTGCCTCGCCGCAAGCGCCCGTCGATCTGGGTGCTGCTGCCGGTTCTGTTTCTGGTGGCGATGAGCTTGCTGCCGTTGCTGTACGTCGCCATGAAAGCCTGGGAAGCCGGTTGGCAGGAGGCATTGCATCTGCTTTGGCGGCCTTTCGTCTGGGGCTTGCTGCGCAACACCCTGTTGCTGATGGTTGGGGTCACGGCCTTGTGCATGGTGCTCGGCCTGGCGCTGGCCTGGCTGCTTGAGCGCAGTGACCTGCCGGGGCGGCGCATGTGGGGCGTGGTGCTGTGCCTGCCGTTTGCCGTGCCGTCGTTTGTCAGCAGCTTTACCTGGGTATCGCTGAGCTCGGACTTCGAGGGCCTCGGCGGGGCAATCATGGTCATGGCACTGTCCAAGTACCCGCTAATCTTCTTGCCGGTCGCGGCGACCTTGCGCAATGTCGACAGCTCGCTGGAAGAGTCGGCGAGGACCCTCGGCTGCAGCCGCTGGGGGGTGTATCGCAAGGTCACCCTGCCGCTGCTGTGGCCGGCGATGCTCGGTGGCGCCTTGCTGATCGCGCTGCACATGCTGGTCGAGTTCGGCGCCCTGTCGATTCTTGGCCTACAGACCTTCACCACGGCGATCTATCAGCAGTTCGAACTGGAGTTCAGCAACGCCAACGCGGCGATGCTCTCGGCAGTGCTGCTGGCGCTGTGCCTGATCATGCTCACGCTGGAACTTCGCGTGCGCGGCAAGGCGCGCCATGTGCGCATTGGCCAGGGTGTGGCGCGGCGCGCGCAGCCGATCAAGCTGGGCAACTTCACGGCTGTCGGCCAGTTGTTCTGCCTGGCGTTGGCGGTGCTCGGTAGTGGTATTCCATTGGCGATGCTCGGCTACTGGCTGAGTGTCGGCTCGTCGGCAGCGTTTCCTGTGGGCGAGATCAGCCAGGCGCTGCTCACCTCGCTGTCAGTGTCGCTGGGCGGCGCCGGGTTCTGCGTCGTGCTGGCACTGCCGATCAGTTTCCTGGTGGTGCGCTACAAGGGCCGCCTGGCGATCTGGGCCGAGCGCCTACCGTACCTGCTGCATGCCCTGCCGGGCTTGGTGATTGCCCTGACGCTGGTGTTCTTTGCCCTGCACTACGTACCGGCGCTGTACCAGACCACGGCGTTGTTGCTGCTGGCGTATGCCTTGCTGTTCCTGCCACTGGCCCAGGCGCCAGTGCGCACGGCGCTGAACAAGGCCTCGCCAACGCTTGAAGAGGCGGCTCGGACCTTGGGCGCGAGCAGCTTCAGCGCATTTTGTCGGGTCACCCTGCCGATCATCTTTCCGGCGCTGGCCGCAGCCTTTGCCCTGGTGTTCCTGGATGCCATGAAAGAGCTAACCGCGACCTTGTTGCTCAGCCCGACCGGGATGACCACCCTGGCCACCGAGGTGTGGGCGCACACGGCCAACGTCGAGTTCGCCGCGGCGGCGCCCTATGCCGCGCTGTTGATCGTAGTATCAGGCCTGCCGGTGTACCTGCTGACCACGCGGATGTACCTGAACCGGGCCTGAGCCCTGGATGGGCTGCGCAGGCAGCCCAGCCCCTCCCCTATAACCCCCTCACGCCCGGAACTGGCCAAGGCTGGCGCGCAGCTGCGCCGCCAGATCATCCAGCACCTTGCCGCTGGCGGTCGTCTGCATCACCACCTCGGCCGAGCGCTCGGCCTGGGCATGAATCGTCTCGACCCTGCCGCGCACCGCTTGCGCACCGTGCGCCTGCTGCTCGGCAGCGCGGGTCGCCAGGCCAATCGCTGCATGCACCTGCTCGACTGCCGCTTGCACCGACTGCTGGCGGCGCTCGCTATCACGCAGCACCAGCAAGCCTTCGCTGGCCTGGCGCCCAGCCTGGCTGATGGTTGCCACCGCCTGCTTGGCGCCTTGCTGCAGGGCAACGATATGCGCCTGAATGTCCCCGGTCGAACTCTGGGTCTTGCTTGCCAGCGCCCGCACCTCGTCGGCCACCACCGCAAAGCCACGACCGGTCTCACCGGCGCGGGCGGCTTCGATTGCCGCGTTGAGGGCGAGCAGGTTGGTTTGCTCGGCAATGCCGTGGATCACCGTCAGCACCACTTCGATCTGCTCGCTCTGCTTGGCCAGCCGCTCGATCACCTGCGAGCCGGCATCGACCTGGCCCGCGAGGTTTTCGATCAAGCCAGCAAGCTGGGTCGAGGTGCGGCTGTTTTCGTCAGTGGCCTGGCGGATGTCGACCACCTGCTGCAAGGCAGCCTGCATCGCATGGCTCTCAGCCTGGGCTTGGTCGGCCATGCCGGACAGGTCGCGCAAGCTGGCCGCCACTGCGTCACGCTGCAAGGCTGCGGCAGCGTCGGCACCGGCGCTGCGCTGGGTCATGACACCGATTTCGACGCCGGTGCGCTGGGCGACTTCACCCGCCTCGCGGACGATCGGCTGCAGCTTGTCGACAAAGCGGTTGACCGCTGCCGCCATGTCGCCGATTTCATCACGGCTGTCGAGACTGACCCGTTTGGTCAGGTCACCGTCGCCTGCGGCCAGGTCATTGAGTGCCGCGATCAGCAGGCGCAGCTTGTTGACCACGCGCCGGCCGAGTACCACTGCCACTACCAGCAGTACGCCAAGCCCCACCAGCACCAGGCCCAGGCCAATCCGCCAGCGCAGCTCGGCGGCCGCATCGCGGACGGTTTCGGCGGTGTTGGCCTGCATCGCAGTGGCGCTGTTCTGCGCAGCTTCCAGACGCGCACGCAGGGCCTTGCCGCTGTCTGCGGCGGCCGCCCCGAGGCTGTCGCCGACCAACTGCTCGCTGCTGCCGATCAATGCCGCGAAGCGTTCATCGAGGGCCTTCAATTCCTGTTCGACGGATGCGGTGGAAACGCCCATCAGCACCTTGCCGATCTCGGCACCGTTGGGGCTGATCGGTGCTTCGACGAAGTACACCGAAGGGTCCTTGCGCGCAGCGTTGAGCACTTTGTCCAGCGCCCGCTCACCTTCGCCCTTGTCCATCAGCGCCTGGTTGATCGGGTTTTGCCGGTTGAGGTAGCGCGTCAGGTGCTGGCCCTGAGCATCGTCATAGATCACGAACAATACATTGGGATTGCGCTGGGCACGGCGGGCAAAGTCGGAGAGCACCGGCACGTCGTTGTCCCAGATCGCTCGCGGGGCAACCGAGGCGAGCAACTCGGCCATGTCGTTGGCCGAGTCCCTGAGGTTCTTCTCCAGGGTGGCGCGCAATTGCTGCTGTTCGCTTTGCAGGCGCGTCGACAAACCGCTGCTCAAACGCTGCCGAGTGCTGCTGGAGAGGCTTTCAAGGCCGGCGCGGACGTCCTGCCCGGCTAATTCCAGTTCACCCGCAAGCTTGCGACTGTCGCTGCCCAGACGCTCGCCAAGATCAGCCTCAAGGGCCGTCACTGTGCTCCGGGTCAGCGCAACGGCCACCAGCACCTGCACCAAAAGGGCGATACCCAAGGCAACAAACACAGGCCGCAACAGGCGGCTTCGTAACAATGAAAGAATGGCAGACACGGTGAACCCTCGTGTTTCTGGCGCCACTATTTTGATGGCATCGACAAGGGCATTCTTACAGCAAGGGTTGTGCCGTCGCAGCAGGCATAAACGCCAAGTTTATTCACCGGCGATACAACGTGTGCAAAAAAACGCCGCGCTCCCTTGCGGGAACGCGGCGCTGGATCAGCCTGGCAGGCTAATCAGGCAAACGGATGACGCAGCACGATGGTCTCGTTGCGATCCGGGCCGGTCGAAATGATATCGATCGGCGCGCCGGTCAGCTCCTCGATGCGCTTGATGTAAGCGCGAGCCGCTTCTGGCAGCTCTTCGAGGGTCTTGGCGCCCAGGGTCGACTCGCTCCAACCTGGCATTTCTTCGTACACCGGCTCTAGGCCGATGTAGCTGTCGGCGTCGGAAGGCGCTTCGAGCACTGCGCCATTCTCGTTCTTGTAACCCACACAGATGTTGATGGTTTCAAGACCGTCGAGCACGTCCAGCTTGGTCAGGCAGATGCCCGAAATGCTGTTGACGTCGATGGCGCGACGCAGGATGACCGCATCGAACCAGCCGCAACGACGGGCACGGCCGGTAGTCGAGCCGAACTCGTGGCCACGCTTGGCCAGGGTTGCGCCAGTGTCATCGAACAGTTCGGTCGGGAACGGACCGGAACCGACACGGGTGGTGTACGCCTTGGTGATGCCGAGGATGTAATCCAGGTACATCGGGCCAACGCCGGAACCGGTGGAGATGCCGCCGGCGGTGGTGTTGGAACTGGTCACGTACGGGTAGGTACCGTGGTCGATGTCCAGCAACGAGCCCTGGGCGCCTTCGAACATGATGTCCTTGCCGGCGCGGCGCAGGTTGTGCAGCTCGGCGGTGACGTCGAGCATCATCGGCTTGAGCTGCTCGGCGTAGGCCATGCACTCGTCCAAGGTCTGCTGGAAATCGATGGCCGGCTCTTTGTAGTAATTGACCAGCTGGAAGTTGTGGTAGTCCAGCAGCTCACCGAGCTTGGCCGCGAAGCGCTCACGGTGGAACAGGTCACCGATGCGCAGGCCACGACGAGCGACCTTGTCTTCGTAGGCCGGGCCGATACCACGACCAGTGGTACCGATCTTGGCTTCGCCACGGGCCTTCTCGCGAGCCTGGTCCAGTGCTACGTGGTAGGACAGGATCAGCGGCGCAGCCGGGCTGATGCGCAGGCGCTCACGGACCGGTACACCCTTTTCTTCGAGCTTGGTGATTTCCCGCATCAAGGCGTCCGGTGCAACCACTACACCGTTGCCGATCAGGCACTGCACGCCTTCGCGCAGGATGCCCGATGGGATCAGGTGCAGCACGGTTTTTTCACCGTTGATCACCAGCGTGTGGCCGGCGTTGTGACCGCCCTGGTAGCGCACTACGGCGGCAGCATGTTCGGTCAGCAGATCAACGATCTTGCCTTTGCCCTCATCACCCCATTGGGTGCCCAGGACGACGACATTCTTACCCATAACACTTGTCCTCATTCACGCAAACTTGGTTGCCGGCCCTGATGCGGGCCGCGCGAGCTGTCTCAATGGGTCAGAGGCAGGATCTGCCAACGCCCTTCTTGCTGAATCAATTGCCGATCACAATCCGCCTCGAGGGCAGCACTCAGCGGCTGGCCAGGCAATGCCTGGACCACTCGCTGGCCCTCGTTGCGCAACTGGCAGACCATCTGCCAGAGGGCCGCGTCGCCGCTGTCGGGCATCCAGATGCCGCCAGAAGGCAATACGACCTCCGCTCGCCCCAGTGTGACCAGGGTCTTCAAATCCGTGGAGAAACCAGTGGCCGGACGCGCCCGGCCAAAGTCGGCACCGATGTCATCGTAGCGACCGCCCTGAGCGATCGACTGACCGACCCCAGGGACGAACACCGCGAACACCACACCGGTGTGATAGTTGTAGCCGCGCAGCTCGCCGAGGTCGAAGTACAGCGGCAGCTCGGGGAAGCGCGCTGCCAGCCGATCAGCGATCGCCAGCAGGTCATCCAGTGCAGCCAGGACGCTGGCCGGGGCACGGCCAAGACGCACACGCGCCTGAGCCAGCACTTCACGGCCACCGCACAGCTCAACCAGGGCACGCAGCATGCCGCCCAGGTCCTGCGGCAGGTCAGCGGTCAGTGCGTACACTTCATCGCGGGCCTTGCGCTGCAGCGCATCGAACAGCTGCTGCTCGACGTCGCCGGACAACCCGGCAGCACGCGCCAGACCACGGTAGATACCGACGTGGCCGAGATCCATGTGCACGTCCGGCACATCGGCCAGGCGCAGCATGGCCAGCATCAGGCTGATGACTTCGACATCGCTGGTCGGGCTGGCATCGCCATACAGCTCGGCGCCGAGCTGGATCGGGCTGCGCGAAGTAGACAGCTGGCGCGGCTGCGCATGCAGCACGCTACCGGCGTAGCACAGGCGGCTCGGACCTTCACGGCGCAGAGTGTGGGCGTCGATGCGCGCTACCTGCGGGGTGAAGTCGGCACGGAAGCCCATCAGTCGACCGGACTGCGGGTCGACCACCTTGAAGGTATGCAGGTCGAGGTCCTGGCTGGCACCGGTGAGCAGCGATTCCAGGTACTCGATATGCGGAGTAACGACCAGTTCGTAACCCCAACTCTGGAACAGGTCCAACACCTGCCGCCGCGCGACTTCAATGCGCGCAGCTTCAGGTGGCAGTACTTCCTCGATGCCATCTGGCAGCAGCCAGCGGTCTACCGTTGCCATTACGCCTTTTCCCCTTTGGTCCGAGCGGCCAACCCATAGGCGAGCCGTGAATACAGGCATTGGCACACAACAACAGGCAGCACTAATCCCAGCGCTACCGCCGTACCAACACCCTCGAATTACTAGCGTCGGGCTGACCCAATGCGAGCCAATCAACCTTGCAGACGCAAAAAAGCCGGGAAATTTCCCGGCTGACTCATCATACACCCCTTTTCCTTCGGGATGCACCCCGCCGGCAGTTTTACCTGCCAGGCGGGGCCTTGTCGCTTACGGCCGGCTCTTGTCCAGGTACCGGAAGAACTCGTTCTTCGGATCCAGGACCAGCACGTCGCTCTTGCTCGAGAAGCTCGCACGGTACGCTTGCAGGCTACGGTGGAACGAATAGAAATCCGCATCCTGGTTGTAGGCCTTAGCGTAGATGGCGGCCGCCTGGGCGTCACCATCACCGCGGGTTTCCTCGGATTCACGATAGGCTTCGGCCAGCAGTACTCGACGCTGACGGTCGGCATCCGCACGGATACCCTCGGCCAGCTCGTTACCTTTGGCGCGATGCTCACGGGCCTCACGCTCACGCTCGGTGCTCATACGATCGAACACGCTGCGGTTGACTTCCTTCGGCAGGTCGATGGCCTTGACGCGAACGTCGACCACTTCGATACCCAGCTCCTTGTTGGCCATGCGGTTCAGCGATGCAGTGATGTCAGCCATCAGTGCATCACGCTCACCGGATACCACCTCGTGCAGGGTGCGTTTACCAAACTGGTCACGCAGGCCGCTTTCCAGACGTCGCGACAGACGCTCGTCGGCGATCTGCTTCATGCCCGAGGTTGCGGTGTAGAAACGGTCGGAGTCTTTCACCCGCCATTTGGCATAGGCGTCGACCATTACCGCTTTCTTTTCCAGGGTCAGGAAGCGTTGCGTCGGTGCGTCCAGGGTCATCAGCCGCGCGTCGAACTTGCGCACCTGGTTGACGTACGGGATCTTCACATGCAGGCCGGGCTGAACATCAGCCTGAACCACACGACCGAATTGCAGCATTACCGCACGTTCGGTCTGGGACACGATGTAGAAGCTGTTCCAGGCCACGACAGCCAGCACGACTGCGGCGATCAGGGCGATCAGCGATTTATTGCTCATCAGCGGCTCTCCCTAGTACGCAGTGCCTGTTGTTGCTGTTGCAGGTCCTGCGCTGCGCGCACAGCTGCGTCGTTGACCGACGGCGACGCGCTGCTGCCAGCAGACGCCGACGTGTTGCGACCGCCTTCGACCATCTTGTCCAGCGGCAGGTAGAGCAGGTTGTTCTGCCCGTCCTTGGTTGCCACCATGACCTTGCTCGAATTGCTGTAGACCTCTTGCATGGTCTCCAGGTACAGACGCTGACGGGTTACGTCCGGCGCCTTGCGGTACTCGGTGACCAGCTTGGTGAAGCGATCGGCTTCACCCTTGGCGCGGGCAATCACTTCATCGCGGTAGCCGTTGGCGTCTTCGATGATGCGCTGTGCCTGACCACGGGCCTCTGGCACCACGCCGTTGGCGTAGGACTCGGCCTGGTTGCGCGCACGCTGCTCGTCTTCACGGGCACGGATCACGTCGTCGAAGGCTTCCTGCACTTCACGCGGGGCTGCCGCGCTCTGTACGTTGACCTGAGTCACGGTGATACCGGTACGGTAAGTGTCGAGGAAACGCTGCAGACGCTCGCGGATATCCACGGCCATCTGCTCACGACCTTCGGTCAGCACCTGGTCCATCGAGGTCGAGCCGACCACGTGACGCAGGGCACTGTCGGTCGCATGCTGCAAGCTCACTTCCGGCTGGTCGACGTTGAGCACGAAGTCCTGCAGGTTGGTGATCTTGTACTGCACGGTCAGCGGCACTTCAACGATGTTCTCGTCTTCAGTGAGCATCTGCCCCTGTTTGGTGTACGCACGCTCACGCGTCACGTTCTCCATGTACTTGCGATCGATCGGCGGGAAATAGATATTCAGGCCTGGACCCACGGTCTCGTAGTACTTGCCGAAGCGCAGCACAACCGCCTGCTCCTGCTCGTCGACAACGTACACGGCACTGTACAGCCAGATCGCAGCCAACACCGCCAGGCCTATGCCCAGCAGGCCGTAGCCGCCACCCTTGCCGATATTGCGGTCACCACCGCCGCGTTTCTTGCCGCCACCGAACATGCCGTTCAGGCTGTCCTGCAGCTTGCGGAAGGCCTCGTCGAGATCAGGTGGGCCTTTTTTGTCGCCACCGCCACCACTGCCGCCGCCGCCACGGCGACCGCCCCAGGGATCCTGGTCTTTCGAGTTGCCACCCGGCTCATTCCAAGCCATAGCGCTCTCCATCTGATAAAGCAAAGACGCGCCCACGGCGCGCCGTCCAATGCTACAGAATGCCTGTCACGGCTGCCCGGCGACCTCGACGGGCATTTATTGCAAAGTGTGTTGCGCGATAAACGTCTGCGGCTCGATGCCGGCACGGCTGACCAGGCGATTAAGCTCGATCATCGGCAGGCGCACGCTGAGCAGGCTGCTGCCCTCTTCATCATGTTCCTCGCTCTGCACCGCGCCCAGTTCGAACAGCTGCGCGCGCAAGCGAGCGAAACGCTGATCAAGGCGCAGGGTGGCGACAAACAGATCATCCCCCAGCAACTCGGCAATCGCCTGGCCAACCAGCTCCAGGCCACGTCCATCACGTGCCGACACCCAGACCCGTTCCGGCTTGCCATCGGCATCGCGCTGGATCTGTGGCTCGACATCTTCAAGCAGGTCGAGTTTGTTATAGACCTCGAGGATCGGCAAGCCTTCTGCGCCGATCTCGCCCAATACCGCCAGCACCTGCTCGATCTGCTCCATGCGCTCTGGCTCATGGGCGTCGATCACGTGCAGTAGCAGGTCGGAGTTGCTCGACTCTTCGAGCGTAGCCCGAAATGCCTCGACCAGCTTGTGCGGCAGATGGCGAATGAAGCCCACGGTATCGGCCAGCACGATCGGCCCCAGGTCGTCGAGTTGCAGACGGCGCAGGGTCGGGTCGAGGGTGGCGAACAGCTGGTCGGCCGCGTACACGTCGGATTGGGTCAGGGCGTTGAACAGCGTCGACTTGCCGGCGTTGGTATAACCCACCAGCGACACCGACGGGATGTCCGCACGTCTGCGCCCGCGCCGCGCTTGCTCACGCTGGCTGCGGACCTTTTCCAGGCGCGCCTTGATCTGCCGCAGGCGGACCCGCAACAGGCGCCGGTCGGTTTCAAGCTGGGTCTCCCCCGGACCGCGCAGGCCGATACCACCTTTTTGCCGCTCAAGGTGAGTCCAGCCGCGCACCAGCCGCGTGCTCATGTGCTCAAGCTGGGCCAGTTCGACCTGCAGCTTGCCTTCATGGGTACGCGCCCGTTGGGCGAAGATATCGAGGATCAGCCCGGTACGGTCAAGCACGCGACACTCGAACACACGTTCGAGGTTACGCTCCTGACTGGGCGTGAGGGTGTGATTGAAAATCACCAGATCGACATGCTCGGCACTGACCAGATCGCGTAACTCCTCGACCTTGCCACTGCCAATCAGGAATTTGGCACTGGGCTGATGCCGTGTCACCGTAGACAGCAAGACGATTTCAGCACCGGCCGACAGGGCCAGCTCCTGGAACTCCTGCGGGTCTTCGCGCGCCTCAGGGTTCTGACCTTCCAAGTGAACGAGCAACGCTCGTTCACCACCACCGTGGCGCTCAAAGAACAATGCAGGCTCCTAATCAGGCGTTGCCTGGCTCGCTGTCACCGTTCTCGGAATCGGACGGGCTTGGCAGACGAACCGGACGTGCAGGTACGACAGTCGAAATGGCGTGTTTGTAGACCATTTGGCTGACGGTGTTTTTCAGTAGAACTACAAACTGGTCGAAAGATTCGATCGAGCCCTGCAGCTTGATCCCGTTGACCAGATAGATCGAAACCGGGACCTTTTCTTTTCTCAAGGTGTTCAAGTAAGGGTCTTGTAGCGAATGCCCTTTTGACATATGCCGCACTCCTGTAAGGATAAATAATAAAAAACGAGAAAATTCTATGATTACGCCGCCCACTCGCAAGAGTAGACGGCAATTAGCAGGGACTCAGCTCAATATGGAGATGGCCCCAAGGTATTTCAAGGTGCGGGACAGATTGTCGCAGGCCAGGCTGTCCAGCCAGTGCACGTCGGACCAACCGCGCAACCAGGTGAACTGCCGCTTGGCCAGCTGGCGAGTCGCAATGATACCGCGTTCTCGCATCTCATTCTCATCTAGCTTGCCGTCTAGGAAATCCCAGACCTGCCGATAGCCCACTGCCCGTATAGACGGCAGCCCGGCGTGCAAGTCACTTCTGGCTCGCAGCTCTCGGACCTCATCGATGAAGCCCTGTTCCAGCATCTGTGAAAATCGTAACGCAATTCGCTCATGCAGAATGTGACGATCTGCAGGAGCAATCGCCAGACTGGCCACAGTATAGGGCAAATGGCCGGCCGCGCCTGCGTCTGCGCCGCTACTTTCGGCTGATTGGCGCTGGCGGTGGGCAGTCATGTTCTCACCACTCACCCGGTACACCTCCAGCGCACGAATCAAGCGCTGCGGGTCGTTGGGGTGGATGCGCGCCGCCGACACCGGATCGACCTCGGCCAGCTGGCGGTGCAATTCGCCCAGGCCCAGTGCGCTGGCCTGGGCTTCCAGCTCGGCGCGCACGGCCGGGTCAGCCGCCGGCATGTCGGCCAGGCCTTCAAGCAAAGCCTTGTAGTAGAGCATGGTGCCGCCGACCAGCAGCGGGACCTTGCCGCGTGCGGTGATCTCGGCCATGGCCGCCAGGGCATCGCTGCGAAACTGCGCCGCGGAGTAGCTCTCGGCGGGGTCGATGATATCGATCAAGCGGTGCGGGTACGCCGCCAGGATGTCTTTCGACGGTTTGGCGGTGCCGATGTCCATGCCGCGATAGACCAGCGCCGAATCGACGCTGACCAGCTCGCAGGGCAGCACTTTGCTCAACTCGATGGCGAGATCGGTCTTGCCCGCCGCAGTCGGGCCCATGAGAAAGATCGCTGGAGGTTTGCTGCTCATGTCACCGACCGCGCAGGAAGAGTTTGTCCAGATCGTCCAGGCCCATCTGGGTCCAGGTCGGTCGGCCGTGGTTGCACTGGCCGCTGCGCTCGGTGTTTTCCATGTCGCGAAGCAAGGCGTTCATCTCGGGGATGGCCAGGCGCCGGTTGGCGCGCACGGCGCCGTGGCAGGCCATGGTCCCGAGCAGCTCGTTGAGGTGCGCCTGGATGCGGTCGCTGGTTCCGTATTCCATCAGGTCAGCAAGCACGTCCTGCACCAGCCGATTGGCTTCGGCCTGTTTCAGCAACGCCGGGATCTGGCGAATCGCGACCGTCTCCGGGCCTAGCCGCTGCAGCTCGAAGCCGAGGCGCTGGAACCACTGTGCATGCTCTTCGGCGCAATCGGCTTCACGCTGGCTCATCGCCAGAGTTTCCGGCACCAGCAGCGGCTGGCCACTGAGGCCTTCGCTGGCCATGGCCACCTTGAGGCGCTCGTACATGATCCGCTCGTGGGCGGCATGCATGTCGACCAGCACCAGGCCTTGGGCGTTTTCGGCAAGGATGTAGATGCCCTTGAGCTGCGCCATGGCGTAGCCCAGCGGCGGTATATCGCCCTGGCCGTCGGGCAGCGCGACCGGCGCGGCGCTGCTCAGCGGCGCATAGAATTCGCGGTAAGCGGCCTGCGCTTCGGCCACCGGCAGTGGCTGCGAGGGGCGCGGCGTGTACTGGTACTGGTAACCCGCACCAGCGCCGGAGCCGGCTGGTGCAGGCTGCTGCTGTTCGAGCACAGGTGTGGCCAGGCGCATCTCGCCCTGAGGGCCGAACTCGCCAGCCAGCTGGCCACCAGCACGCACCAGCTCGGCGGCTGCGGCAGGCGCGGCCACCTGACCTTCCGGGCGCACATCGGCCAGCGCGCGATGCAGGGTGCCGTAGAGAAAATCGTGAACCGTACGCCCTTCACGGAAGCGTACTTCGTGCTTGGTCGGGTGGACGTTGACGTCGACGCCGTTAGGCTCCAGCTCAAGGAACAACACGAAGGTCGGATGGCGGCCGTTGAACAGCACGTCGCGATACGCCTGGCGTACTGCATGGGCCACCAGCTTGTCGCGCACCGCCCGGCCGTTGACGAAGAAGTACTGCAGGTCAGCCTGGCTGCGCGAGAAGGTCGGCAAGCCGACCCAGCCCCACAGGCGCAGGCCGTTGCGCTCAACGTCGATCGGCAGCGCCTGCTCAAGAAAGCCCGGGCCACAGATGGCGCCGACTCGGCGCGCCCGCGACACATCATCAGCGGCCTCGTGCAGGCTGAGGATGCTCTTGCCGTTGTGACGCAGGTGGAAGCCGACATCGAAGCGTGCCAGTGCCAGGCGACGGATGACTTCCTGCAGGTGATCGAATTCGGTTTTCTCGGCCTTGAGGAACTTACGCCGGGCCGGGGTATTGAAGAACAGGTCGCGCACTTCTACCGAGGTGCCGACCGGGTGCGCCGCAGGCTGTACCCGCGGGGTCATGTCGCGGCCTTCGGTCTCGACCTGCCAGGCTTCGCTGGCATCGGCGGTGCGCGAGGTCAGGGTCAGCCGTGCAACCGAACTGATCGACGCCAGTGCTTCACCGCGAAAGCCCAGGCTGAGTACGCCTTCAAGGTCTTCCAGCTCGCGAATCTTGCTGGTGGCGTGCCGGGCCAGGGCCAGCGGCAGGTCATCCGGGGAGATGCCGCTGCCGTCGTCACGCACACGCAGCAGCTTGGTGCCACCCAGCTCGACCTCGACATCGATGCGCCGGGCACCGGAGTCGAGGCTGTTTTCCAGCAGCTCCTTGGCTACCGACGCAGGTCGCTCGACTACTTCGCCGGCGGCAATCTGGTTAGCCAGCCGCGGGCTGAGCAGCTCGATCCGCGAACCACCGGTCATTGCTGCGACGCCAGGGTGGTACCCGGAATATCCAGATGCTGGCCGACCTTCAGCTCATCGGTTTTCAGGCTATTGCTGCTGCGCAGGGCAGCCACGCTGACCTGGTAACGCACGGCGATCATCGCCAGGGTTTCACCCGGACGCACGGTATGGTCACGCGGGCCTTGGGCAATCTTGCCGGCGTCACGCAGCCAGGCGATGTAAGTGCCAGGCGGCGGGCTCTGTTGGAAGTACTGGCGCAAGCCGGTGTGGATCGAGCGCGCCAGCGCCTGCTGGTGGCTCTTGGTAGCCAGCTTGGCGGCTTCGTTGGCGTTGGAGATAAACCCGGTTTCGACCAGGATCGACGGAATATCCGGCGATTTCAGCACCATGAAGCCCGCTTGCTCGACCCGGCGCTTGTGCAGCGAGGTGATGCGGCCCATGTTGCCCAGCACTTTTTGCCCGACATCCAGACTGGAGCTGAGCGTAGCGGTCATCGACAGGTCGAGCAGAACCCCGGCGAGCATGCGGTCCTTGTCGTCGAGGCTGACGTTGCCGGCACCGCCGATCAGGTCGGAGCGGTTTTCCGTGTCGGCCAGCCAGCGCGCGGTTTCCGAGGTAGCGCCGCGGTCAGACAAGGCGAACACCGAAGCACCAAAGGCGGCCTTCGACGGCGCGGCGTCGGCATGGATCGAAACGAACAGGTCTGCACCCTTCTTGCGGGCGATCTCGGTGCGTTTGCGCAGCGGGATGAAGTAGTCGCCGGTACGGGTCAGCTCGGCGCGGTAGCCT
Source organism: Pseudomonas sp. 1121_17 (assembly GCF_052850745.1). Lineage (NCBI taxonomy): Bacteria > Pseudomonadati > Pseudomonadota > Gammaproteobacteria > Pseudomonadales > Pseudomonadaceae > Pseudomonas > Pseudomonas sp. 1121_17. The sequence goes on along the minus strand of NZ_VXCX01000008.1, from coordinate 88,943 downwards.
TTCTCGCTGTTGATCTGGCGCTGCAACTCTTGAGCGATCTGCAACACGATGGTTTTTTCGTGCTGACCGCGCGAGCCGGAAGCGCCCGGGTCTTCGCCGCCGTGACCGGCGTCGATGGCAACCACGATATCGCGCTTGCCGCTTGGTGCTGGCGGCAGCTTGATCGCCGGCTGGGTCGGCGTTACCGGGATGGCCGGCGTGGTGGCCGGCGGCTGCACCGGCGTCGGCGGGGGCGTCGGCGTAGTAGCCGCGATGGCGTCGGCTTCCTGATCGTACAGGTCGACCACCAAGCGGTTACCGTACTGGGCGTTGGGGGCCAGAATGAAGCTTTTCGGGGTGACGGCCTTTTTCAGGTCGATGACCACGCGCAGGTCGGTCGGCGTGCGTTGCGCCGAGCGGACACTGCTGATCGGGGTGTTGGAGGTGGCCACGTTGAGCGGCGCGCCGAGAGTGGCACCATTGATATCGATAACCAGCCGATCCGGTGCGCTAAGCGTAAACACGCTGTGCTGCACGGGCCCGGAGAGGTCGAAGACCAGTCGTGTGTTGTCCGGCGCGCGCCACAGACGCATGCTTTTTACTTGTGTGGCGGCCAGAGCGTTGACAGTCACTGCGCTGAGCAGCAGACCGACTACGGCGACCAGTGCGCGTATGCGCATACCTAACCCCATTTACTGTTGAATTTTGTTGGCCAGCGCGGTGCACCAGGCTTGGCCACGAGCGCCCTGCGGCAACAGGTTAAGCGAGCGTCCGCCCGCTTGCGGGCTTATGGTAATGGTCAGGTCGGGCTTTGGCAAAACGCCCGCACCTTTATCGGGCCATTCGAACAGGCACAGGGCGTCGCCTTCGAAGTAATCGCGAATGCCCAGGTACTCCAGCTCTTCCGGATCGACCAGCCGGTACAGGTCGAAGTGAAACGCCCGCACATCGCCGATTTCGTAGGGTTCGACCACGGTAAAGGTAGGGCTCTTGACCGGCCCGGTATGGCCCAGGCCACGGATCAGGCCACGCGACAGGGTGGTCTTGCCGGCGCCGAGGTCACCCTCGAGAAATATCACGCCATGACCGCCGGTCACTTCGGCCAGTCGCGCGCCGAAGGCCACAGTGGCTTCTTCGTCGGGCAGAAACAGGGTTACACCTGACACGCTGAATGCTCCTCCAATAATTCACGAATGACCGGCAGCAGATCACTGGCTGCCAGGCCCCTTCCCTTCACGCCCAGGCGCTCGCCAGCGCAGGCATGCAGCCACACGCCCAGGCATGCCGCCGACCAGCCATCCAGCCCCTGTGCCAGCAATGCGCCAAGCACACCAGTGAGCACATCGCCCAGCCCTGCACCGGCCATCGCCGGGTGGCCTCGCTGGCACAGGGCCAGCTGCCCGTCCGGATCAGCCACCAGAGTACCCGCGCCTTTAAGCACGCAGATGCTGGCGTACCTGCGCGCCAGCTTGCGCGCAGCGCCCGCACGGTCAGCCTGCACCGCCTCGGTGGAAATCCCCAACAAGCGCGCCGCCTCCCCTGGGTGCGGGGTGAGAATGCTCGCGCCGGGCACGGCCAACGGGCTGCTGGCGAGCATGTTCAACGCATCGGCATCCCATACTTGCGGCACATCGCTGTTGGCCACAGCCGACAGCAGGCTGCGCCCCCATGCGGCCTGGCCAAGCCCGGGGCCGACTACCAGCACGCAAGCGCGGGCCAGCACCTCGATCAGCTGATTGGCCGATGACACGCCCAGGCACATGGCCTCGGGCAGCCGGGTCAGCGCCGCTGAAACATGCTCAGGGCGCGTGGCGATGCTGACCAGGCCAGCACCACAGCGCAGCGCGGCCTCGCCACTGAGCAGCGCGGCGCCGCCGGTGCCGAGGTCGCCACCGACCACCAGCACATGGCCGAAGTCGGTCTTGTGCGCGTCTGCACGGCGTGCCGGCAGCCGGGCGAGGTTGCCTCGGCTGAGGGTTTTTACCGCGTTGTCGGGGTGTTTGGTCTGGGGCATGGGGTCAAAGGCTCCGATGTCTGGCAGAATTATACGCACCTGAGCCTGTAATGCCTTGCCCATCCATGTCCGTTTGTATTCCTGACCTCGCCGCGCTGGCCCAATCGATCAAGGATTGGGGCCGCGAACTCGGCTTCGCCCACGTCGGTATCGCTGGTGTAGACCTGGGCGAGCATGAACAGCACCTGGAGCGCTGGCTTGCCGCCGGCTATCACGGCGAGCTGGACTATATGGCCGCGCATGGCAGCAAACGTTCCCACCCCGAGCAGTTGATCCCGGGGACACTGCGGGTGATCTCGCTGCGCATGGACTACCTGCCCGGCGATACGCGCATGGCGCAGGTGCTCGCACAGCCGGAAAAAGCCTACGTGTCGCGCTACGCGCTGGGCCGCGACTATCACAAGCTGGTGCGCAAACGCGTGCAGCACCTGGCCGACCGCATTCAGGCAGACATCGGCCCGTTCGGCTTTCGTGCCTTTGTCGACAGCGCCCCGGTGCTGGAAAAAGCCATCGCGCAGGAGGCCGGGCTGGGCTGGATCGGCAAGAACACCCTGCTGCTCAACCGCAAGGCCGGCAGCTACTTCTTTCTTGCCGAGCTGTTCGTCGACCTGCCGCTGCCGGTGGATGAAGCCCAGACCAGCGAGCACTGCGGCCGCTGCCAGGCGTGCCTGGATGTGTGCCCGACCAATGCCTTCGTCGGCCCGTATGTACTCGACGCTCGGCGCTGTATCTCCTACCTGACTATCGAGCTGAAGCAGGCGATCCCGGTCGAGCTGCGCGCGATGATCGGCAATCGAGTGTTCGGCTGCGATGACTGCCAGATTGTCTGCCCGTGGAACCGCTTCGCCCGCCCCACCCAGGAAAACGACTTCAAGCCGCGTCATGGCCTGGACAATGCCGGCCTGGCCGAACTGTTCATGTGGGATGAGGCGACCTTTCTGGGCAATACCGAAGGCTCGCCGCTGCGCCGCGCCGGCTACGAACGCTGGCTACGCAACCTGGCGGTGGGGCTGGGCAACGCACCGTCGACCATTCCGGTGCTGGAGGCGCTGCAAGCACGCCGCGAGTACCCATCCGAACTGGTCCGCGAGCATGTCGAGTGGGCGCTGGCCCAGCACGCAGAACGGCAGGCGCAGCCAGCGAGCTGAGTGACTACTGCTGGTCGTTGTAGTGAAACTTGGGCATTTCCCAGTGGAAACGGATCGCCAGTAAACGCACCAGAAAACCACCAAACAGAGTCAACAGCGTGGCCTGCTCGGCCGGCAGATTGAAGTGCACGCAGCCCAGATAGAACCACGCCGCCGCAAACGACACGCTGGCATACAGCTCGCGGCGAAACACCAGCGGGATGTCGTTGCAGAAGATATCGCGCAGAATCCCGCCGAACACCCCGGTGATCACCCCACTGATCGACGCCACCAGCAGGCCTTGGCCCATTTCCAGCGCAGTCATGCAGCCAATCAGGGTAAACGCCACCAGCCCCAGCGCATCGAGCACCAGAAACAGCGAGCGCAGATGGCGCATCAGTGGCGCGATAAAGATCGTCAGCAGTGCAGCAAAGCTGGTCAGCACCAGGTACTCGGGGTGCTTCACCCAGGTCAGCGGATAGTGCCCCAGCAACACGTCGCGCACCGAGCCACCACCCAGCGCCGTCACGCAGGCGATCAGCACCACACCGAACCAGTCCATGCCGCGACGGCCGGCGGACAAGGCCCCGGTCATGGCTTCGGCGGTGATAGCGACGAGGTAGAGCATCAGCAACATGGTGCGAGTCCGTGCGAGAAAGGCGCGCAGTCTACCCAGTTGCACCCCGCACCAGAAGGGGGCGCGCCGACTATCGTCAGCCGGCGCAGCAGGCTCAGAACTTGATGAAGTGTTCGCGGTAGTGACGCAGCTCGGCAATCGACTCGCGAATATCGTCCAGCGCCAGGTGGGTGCCACCCTTCTGGAAGCTGTCGCGCACCTCAGGGGCCCAGCGTGCAGCCAATTCCTTGAGGGTAGAAACGTCGAGGTTGCGGTAGTGGAAGTAGCTTTCCAGCGACTTCATGTGGCGGTACAGGAAGCGCCGATCCTGGCAGATGCTGTTGCCACAGATCGGCGACTTGCCCTTCGGCACCCACTGCTGCAGAAACGCGATGGTCTGGGCCTCGGCTTCGGCCATGCTGATACGGCTGTCACGCACACGCTGGGTCAAGCCCGAGCCGCCGTGGGTACGGGTGTTCCACTCATCCATGCGCGCCAGCACTTCATCGCTGTGGTGAATGGCAATCACCGGGCCTTCGGCCAGGGTGTTGAGGTTGCTGTCGGTGACGATGGTCGCCATCTCGATGATGACGTCGCTGTCCGGATCCAGGCCGGTCATTTCCAGATCGATCCAGATCAGGTTCTGTGTGTTGTCCATGAAAGGCTCCTGAGATAGGCCGTCATAGTAGCTTAGTGGCTCGATCGGGTAATTGGCTTTGCTCGCTAATTCACTTTGTTCAACGATCCCACAGACACCGCGTCACCCAAGGTTAACGAATAGCCCACAACAGGAGCATGCTAAACTGTCAGCCGTTTTCCAACCGCAAGCCACCACGGAACATTCATGGCCAAACGCCAGCTCAATCGCCGCCAAAACTGGCGCATCGAAAAAATCCAGGGCGAACGCGCCGACCGCGCCGCCAAACGCGAGCAGCACGTCTTGCAGGAACTGGAAGGCGGCGACCTCGGACCCGAGCAATTCGGCCTGGTCATCGCCCACTTTGGCGTCCAAGTCGAAGTCGAAGCCCAGGACGGCGACACAGTTGGCCAGATCTTCCGCTGCCACCTGCGCGCCAACCTGCCTGCACTGGTCACCGGTGACCGCGTGGTATGGCGAGCAGGCAACCAGGGCATCGGCGTCATCGTCGCGCAACTACCGCGCTCGACCGAGCTGACCCGCCCCAACAACCAGGGCGTGCTCAAGCCGGTAGCCGCCAACGTCGATCTGATCGTGATCGTCTTTGCCCCCGCCCCTGAGCCCCACGCCAACCTGATCGACCGCTACCTGGTCGCCGCCGAGCACGCCGGCATTCGCCCGTTGCTGTTGCTGAACAAGGCCGACCTGATCAACGAGCAAAACGCACCGGCGCTGAATGCCTTGCTCGAGGTCTACCGCGACCTGGGCTACCCCCTGCTGGAGGTGTCGGCGCACCACGGCGACGGCATGCAGCAGCTGCAAAAAATGCTCGATGGCCACGTCAGCGTGTTTGTCGGCCAGTCCGGTGTCGGCAAGTCGTCGCTGGTCAACAGCCTGCTGCCGCAGGCGCACACGCGGGTGGGTGATCTGTCCGAGTGGTCTGGCCAGGGTACCCATACCACCACCACGGCGCGGCTTTATCACTTCCCCAACGGCGGTGACCTGATCGACTCCCCCGGTATCCGTGAATTCGGCCTGGTGCACGTCAGCCGCGATGATGTCGAAGCCGGCTTCATCGAGTTCAGCGAACTGTTCGGCACCTGTCGCTTTCGCGACTGCAAGCACGACCGCGAGCCAGGCTGCGCCTTGCTCAAGGCGCTGGACGAAGGCCGGATCAAGCCACAGCGTATGCACAGCTACCGCTCGATCATCGCCAGCCTGACCGAAGACAGCTATTAACAGCTGGTGCAGGCAAGTTGGGGCTGCTTTGCAGCCCCAATCGGCCTAACTGACCGGCATTACCGCATTGCGGCCATTTTTTGCTGTGCCGCAGGCGGTTATTCCTTCGGCTCGTCCATCTTCAAGGTACCGTCCTCGAAGAGATTGAGCTTCTGTCGCAGCTCGCGCGGCTGCATTGGCGCCTCGCCGGCACCAGCGGGCGCTGCTGCACCTGGCGCTGCCGAGCCTGGCGCCGCGGGTGCGTCAGATGCCGGCGGTGCATCCGGAGTGCCCTGCTCGCCCTCGATATTGCGCTGGGCCTTCTTGGTCAGAACGATGATATCGATGCGCCGGTTGACCGGGTTGAACGGGTTCTTGCGGTCAAACAGCGACGACGACGCATAGCCAACCACCCGCGCCACCTGGTTATCCGGATAGCCGCCCGCCACCAGCGCACGTCGCGCGGCGTTGGCACGGTTGGCCGACAGCTCCCAGTTGCCGTAGTCACCGCTACCGGCATAGGCCTTGGCATCGGTGTGGCCGCTGACGCTGATCTTGTTCGGCACCGCCTTGATGGTGTCGGCCATGGCCAGCAGGATGTCCTCGAAGTACGGCTGCAAACGCGCGCTGCCGATGTCGAACATCGGCCGGTTCTCGGCATCCATGATCTGGATACGCAGGCCGTCCTGGGTGATCTCGAACAGGATCTGATCCTTGAACTTCTGCAGTTGCGGATTTTCTTCGACCTTGTTCTGCAGCTCCTGCAAGAGCAGGTTCAGGCGTTCCTTTTCAACCTGCTCGGCCATGGTCTCGACCTGATCCTTGTCCAGCTGCACGCTGGTCTCGGGCGTCGGATCGGACTTCACCTCAGGGTTGATGGTCTTGTCCGGCGCCAGCTCAGGCGAACCGCCCAGATCAATCACATAGGGCGTACCGCTTTCGGAGAAGCCGATCGGGTCCTTGAAGTAGCCGGCGATGGCGATCTTTTGCTCTGGGGTGGCCGTCGACATCAGCCACAGCACCAGGAAGAACGCCATCATCGCCGTCGCGAAGTCGGCAAAAGCGATCTTCCAGGCGCCGCCATGGTGACCGCCGCCAAAGCGCTTGACGCGCTTGATGATTATCGGCTGATTGTTTTCCATGAATCAGCGACCGCGAACTGCTTGTTCCAGCTCGGCGAAGCTCGGACGGTGCTTGGGGTACAGCACCTTGCGCCCGAATTCCACGGCCAGCGACGGCGGCATGCCCGAGGCCGAAGCCACCAGCGACGCCTTGATCGACTCGTACAGATTGACCTCTTCCTTGGCATCGTGAGCCAGGCAGGTGGCCAGTGGGCCGAAGAAACCGTACGCAGCAAGAATACCGAAGAAGGTACCCACCAGCGCCGCACCTACGTGCATGCCGATGGCAGCCTGGTCACCCTCACCCAACGAGGCCATGGTGACGACGATACCCAGTACCGCCGCAACGATACCGAAGCCAGGCATGCCGTCGGCGATACCGGTGACCGCGTGCGAAGGGTGGTCGAGTTCTTCCTTGAGGCTCAGCAGCTCCATGTCGAACAGGCCTTCGAGCTCGTGCGGAGCCATGTTGCCGGTGGACATGATGCGCAGGTAGTCACAGATGAACGCAGTCATGCGCTCATCACCCAGCACTGCCGGGTACTTGGCGAAGATCGGGCTGGCCGAGGCGTCTTCAATATCGCCTTCGATCGCCATCATGCCTTCGCGGCGGCTCTTGTTGAGGATCTCGTAGACCAGGCCCAACACCTCCAGGTAGAAGGTATGGGTGAAACGTGAGCCGAACATCTTCATCGACTTCTTGATCACGTGCATGGTCATGTAGCCAGGGTTGGCCTGCAGGAACGCGCCAAACGCAGCCCCGCCAATGATGAGCACTTCGAACGGCTGGATCAGCGCCGCAATCTTGCCGTGGGAAAGCACGTAGCCTGCGATCACGCTCGCGAAGACGACGATGATGCCGATAATTTTAGCCATAGGTTCAAAGCACTTGAAGTCGAGGTCAGGGTCGGGGACGGGAGCTTGAAAACTCTTCTTCTACTTATCGGCAGAACTGCGCCAGACTATAGCCACTCCAAGTGAAAAGCCAGTTCGGACTGATGTCAAAATGCCAATTGAAACCAAGGTACCAAGTCAGACGCCACGCACTTTAGACCGCTGGATAAAACTGCTGGATGACGTGCGCCTGCCCGTGCCCAAGGAAAGCCACGACCGGGTACTGGCGGCCATCAATGACAACCGTCGGTCATTGCGCGACATCGCCGAACTGATGCAGGACAGCCCCGCCTTGGTGCTGTCGGTCATGCGTGAGGCCAATCACTCGGCCAACGCCAGCCAGGCCGAGCCGGCCGAGAGCCTCGAAGTTGCCCTCAATCGACTCGGACTTGAGCGCAGCGCACAGCTGCTGGCGCGCCTGCCGGCCTTGCCCGGCGATGACATTCCGCCGGTACTGCGCCAGTTTTTGTTGATTAGCCAGCATGCCGCGCAGCAGGCCAGTGGCCTGTTCGCCAGCCGCCTGGCGCGGCTGTGGCAGGAGATTCACTGGGGTAGCCTGCTGTTCCTGTCGCCGCTGTGGCCGATGGCCGTGACCTACCCCAAGCTGCTCGACACCTGGGAGCTGCGGGTTATCCACAAGGGCGAAAACGCTGCCGAGGTCGAGATCGAGCTGTTTGGCGTACGCCTGATGGAGCTGTGCCAGGCGGTCGCCCTGCACTGGCGCCTGCCGGAGTGGGTGACCCAGGGCTACCGCCTGCTTACCAGCGAACGCGAACAATTGGCTCAGGTATTCAACATTGCCCGCGAGACGGACAGCCTCGAGCAGCAGCATCGGCTTGATGAAGAACCAGGCCTGCGCCGCTGGTTCAACCAACCGGCCAACACCGTATTGCTGGCCAACGGCCTGGCGCTGGCGGCCCAGGTCGGCTGGGACAACCCGCACCTGCTGCGCTGGCAACTGCTGACCGCGCTGTACTTGCAGACCTCGCTGGACGACGTCCAGCAGCAGGTTCACCAGCAAGCCGCCGCGAGTGCCCGCCATCACGCCCGACACGCCCTGTTCCACCCGGCCGAAGCGTTGATATGGCCATGGCAGCAGCGCCGCCCGCACCCGGACATGCTCACACCACCGCCGCCGCCTGCAGAAAACCTGGAGCGCTGGCGCACGCTGTGCGCCGAAATGCTGGCCCAGCCCAGCCGCTTCAGCAATGCCGTGCACCTGGCCACTCATGCCCGCGATGCACTGCTCGCCTGCGGCATGCAGCGGGTACTGCTGCTGACCTACGACAAGGCCACTGACGCCTTGCGCGTGCAGCAGACTGCCGGGCTGCCCAAGGAAGCAGCTGCGCTGAACCTGGCAGTCAAGCAGAACAAACTGTTACAGCGCTTGACCAGCCAGGCCGGGCAACTGCGCCTGACGCCGGACAACCACGCCCAGTTCGCCGCCCTGCTGCCAGCGCCGATCAATGCCATGTTCCCCAGCGAGCACCTGCTGCTGCGCTCGCTGGCGGTCAATGGCCAGGTAATCATGCTGCTGCTTTCCGATCAGGCGGGCCGCCCGCTGGCCGACGTCAGCGTGCAGGCACTGGGCAAGACTGCACAGTGTATCGAGCGCGCTCTGGCTACCTTCGCCACCCGCAGTAGCTGAGCCTTACGCTACAATCGCCCCTCGCGTTCCACCTGGAGACTGTGGATGACTGATTTTTCTGGCTTGCCGCTGGTTATCGAAGCGCAAGACCTGTTGCCACGCCTGGGCTCGCCCGCACTGATCGTGGTCGACCTGACCAGCGCCAACCGCTATGGCAGTGGCCACGTACCCGGTGCGCGCTTCGTCGACCCCAAGCGTACCCAGCTGGGCCAACCGCCGGCGCCTGGGCTACTGCCGGCGCGCGCCGACCTGGAAAAGCTGTTCGCCGAACTCGGCCATCGTGACGATGCCGTCTATGTGGTCTACGACGACGAAGGCGGTGGCTGGGCCGGGCGTTTCATCTGGCTGCTGGATGTCATCGGTCATGCGCAGTACCACTACCTCAACGGTGGTATTCAGGCCTGGCCGGCTGATCAGCTGTCGACCGAGACGCCCGCCAGCGCCACCGGCTCGGTCAGCCTGACCATAAACGACGAGCCGACCGCCACCCGCGAATACCTGCAGAGCCGCCTCGGCGCTGCCGACCTGGCCATCTGGGACGCTCGCGCGCCGGGTGAATACCGGGGCGAGAAAGTGCTCGCGGCCAAAGGCGGGCACATCCCCGGCGCCGTCAACTTCGAGTGGACCGCAGGCATGGACATGAATGACCACCTGCGCATCCGCAAGGACATGGCCGAAGTTCTGCAAAATCTGGGTATCACTCCCGACAAGGAAGTGATCACCCATTGCCAGACCCATCACCGTTCAGGCTTTACCTATCTGGTGGCCAAGTCCCTCGGCTACCCCCGGGTCAAGGCGTACGCCGGCTCGTGGGGCGAATGGGGCAACCATCCGGACACGCCCGTAGAGGTTTAAGGAAATTCAATGAAATCGCGTTTGTTCATCATCAGTCAGTACCTGCTGCCGCACCATCTGCTGTCACGCCTGGCCGGTTGCGTTGCCGAGTGCCGCGCGCGCTGGTTCAAGAATGCCTTCACCGCCTGGTTCGCCAAGCGTTATCAGGTCGACATGTCCGAAGCGCTGGTCGAAGACCTCAGCGCCTACGAGCACTTCAACGCCTTCTTCACCCGCGCCCTGAAGCCAGGTGCACGCCCGCTGGATGAGACTCCAGGGGCCATTCTGTGCCCAGCCGATGGCGCCGTCAGCCAACTCGGGCCGATCGAGCACGGCCGCATCTTCCAGGCCAAGGGCCATGGTTACAGCGCGCTGGAGCTGCTCGGCGGCGACCCGGCGCTGGCCGCACCGTTCATGGGCGGCGAGTTCGCCACCATCTACCTGTCGCCGAAGGACTACCACCGCGTGCACATGCCGCTGGCCGGCACCCTGCGAGAGATGGTCTACGTGCCAGGCCGGCTGTTCTCGGTCAACCAGACCACTGCCGAAAACGTACCGGAGCTGTTTGCCCGCAACGAGCGCGTGGTCTGCCTGTTCGATACCGAGCGCGGGCCGATGGCGGTGGTGCTGGTCGGGGCAATGATCGTGGCTTCGATCGAAACCGTCTGGGCCGGGCTGGTGACGCCGCCCAAGCGTGAGCTGAAGACCTTCCGCTACGACGAAGCCAGCCGCACACCGATCCACCTGGAAAAAGGCGCCGAACTGGGCCGTTTCAAGCTGGGCTCCACTGCCATCGTGCTGTTTGGCCCGGAACAGGTGAAGTGGGCTGAAAGCCTCGGTGCCGGCTCTGCCGTGCGCATGGGTGAACTGCTGGCGGTGCCGACCGCAGTCTGATCCGCCGCCTACTACAAGGCCCCGCATGGCGCAAACCATGCGGGGCCTTTTCGTTTGTCGGGGCCGCTCTGCGGCCCCTTACGGCCTCAGTTCAGCCGCGAGCGTCGCGGTCGCGCAAGCCGAGCAGATACAGCACACCATCCAGACCCAGGGTCGAGATCGCCTGTTTGGCCGACTGGCGCACCAGTGGTTTGGCGCGGAAGGCCACGCCCAGCCCTGCCAGCGACAGCATGGGCAGATCGTTGGCGCCGTCGCCTACAGCGATGGTCTGTGCCAGTTGCAGGCCTTCCTTGCTGGCCAGCTCCTGCAACAGGTCAGCTTTACGCTGGGCATCGACAATTGGCTCGATGGCCACGCCTGTGACCTTGCCGTCGACCACTTCCAGCTCGTTGGCGAACACGTAGTCGATACCCAGCCGCGCCTGTACCTGCTTGGCGAAGTAGGTAAAGCCACCGGACAGGATGGCGGTCTTGTAACCCAGGCGCTTGAGCTCGGCGAACAGGTTTTCGGCACCCTCGGTCAAACGCAGCGATGCGCCAATCTCGTCCAGTACCTTAACGTCCAGGCCTTTGAGCAATGCCATGCGCTCCTTGAAGCTGGCGCGGAAATCCAGCTCGCCGCGCATGGCCCGCTCGGTAATGGCGGAGACCTGCTCGCCGACGCCGGCGGCCTTGGCCAGCTCGTCGATGACTTCGGCTTCGATCAGCGTCGAATCCATGTCGAACACCGCCAGCCGGCGGTTGCGGCGGAACAGGTCATCCTTCTGGAAGGCGATATCCACGGCCAGCTCTTCAGACAACGTGAAGAACGCGGCACGCAGGGCCTGAGCATCACTCGGCTCGCCGCGTACAGAAATCTCCAGACACGCTTTGCCATGCTCGCTGTCGGCGTTCAGCGCCACCCTCGCCGACAGGCGTTCGATGCGCTCGATGGTCAGGCCATACTGACTGATGATCGCACTGACCCGCTGCAGCTGCTCGGGGGTGACCTTGCGGCTGAGCAAGGTGACAATCTGCCGGGCGTCGCCCTGGCCATCGGCCCACTGCTGGTAGTCAGCCTCGGAAATCGGCGTGTAGCGTGCCTGCAGATTGAGCTCGTGGGCCTTGCTCTGCACGCTGTGCAGCAACTGCGTGGCGACTTCGTTATCCGGGATATCGACGAGGATGCCGAACGACAAAGTGCCGTGCATCACGGCCAGGCCGATGTCGAGAATGTTCACACCGCCCTGGAGCAGGACGCCGGTGATGGCGGCAGTGAGACCTGGGCGGTCTTCACCGGTGATGTTGATCAGAACGATTTCGCGCACAACCTGGCTCCGACTTCGATGAAAAATGCGCATTCTACCGACTTTCGGTGACTATCGGGCGCCACTTGCACTTTGCCGACAAATGCCGGGTCGCTATACTGCGCAGCACTTTCTCGTCATAAAGAGCCGCGCTCTGTGAACCGGCCCACGCCAGTTAAATCCGATAACTTCTTCCTGATGCTGTTCCATGCTCTGCGCCAACGCCGCGTACCCTTGGCATTGCGTATCGCCAGCACCAATATTTTCCTGGTGGCCATGGCGCTGGTGATCTATGCCTGCGTGATGGGCCTGCAGTTCAAGCAGGCCATGCATGAGCAGGCGGACGCCCTGGGGCAGAGCCTGACCATCCAGACGGCCACCTCGGCGACCGAGCTGCTGGTGTCCAACGACATCCTCAGCCTCAACGTGCTGCTGGGCAATCTGGTGAAGAACCCGCTGGTGGCCCACGCTGCCATCTACAGCGTCGACAACCGCATCCTCGCCGAGGCCGGTCAGCGCCCGAAAAACACCCTGCTGGGTGAAGCCGAAGGCCTGTACCAAACCAAGATCACCTTCCAGGACGTGACTGCCGGGCAACTGCGCATCAGCCTGGACATGAGCGAGTTCCAGCAACCGATGCTGATCAGCTTGCAGAGCATGGGTATTCTGGCGGGGATCCTGCTGGTCTTGGCCCTGACCCTGAGCCTGCGCCTGGGCCGCTACATCTCCACGCCGCTGCTGCAGCTGCGGGTCTGGCTGCGTGATCCGCACCCGTACACCCCGGCCATCGATCGTCAGGACGAGATCGGCGACCTTGCCCGTCAGTTGCATGCCCGCCTCGCGCCACCGCCGCCACCTGAGCCGGAAGAAGAGGAAGAACACGACGACGAGCATGACTTCGCCGACCTTGATCACGCCCCGGCAACCACCAGTGTCGCTGCCCGCAGCCGGGCTATTGCCCAGCAGGATGAGGAAGACGATGAAGCCTTTGCCGGCCTGATCGACGTCGAGCAGAGCAGCGCCAAGCCGGTTGTGGCCGCGCCCGTCTCGACCGAACCGCAGTACAGCGCCGTACTGGCCGTACAGCTGGGTTCCCAGGAGCAACTGCGCCGCCTGCCGCGCACACGCCTGACCGAGCTGCTCGAGCGTTATCGCGACTGCCTCGAACAGGCTGCTTCGCTGTATGAAGGTGAAACCTTCACCCTGACCGACGGCAGCACATTGCTGCTGTTCCACAGCCGCGAAACGGGTGAAGACTACCTGACCAATGCCATCTGCTGCGGCGAGCTGCTGCGCGCCCTGGGCCATGCCCTGCAGATCGAAGTGGCCGATAGCGGCATCACCTTGCAGCTGCAACTGGGGCTGACCGTGGGTGATGACCTGCAAGGGCTAGAGCAGGTCGATCTGCTGATGACCGAAAAAGCTCAGGATGCCCTGGCCTTGTCGCAGCACAGCCGCAACCTGCTGTTGGTCGAGCGCAAGATCACCGATGATGCGCTGGTCCGCCAACGCGCCCGCATCCGCCCGATTGCCAGCCCTGAGGGTGCGTGCTGTGTCGAGCGGTTGATGGAGCCGTACCCGTCGATGCTGGAGCGGCAGCTGGCGCGCATGCACGAGCGCCGGGTCTGAAGATCCGCTGAGGGTGCTCTTGCGCGGTCCGTGTAGGAGCGGCCTTGTGTCGCGAAAGGCCAGCGTAGCTGGCCCGGCGATGTCAGCGGCGAAGCTGAAACCGTGGGGCCGCTCCGCGACCCTTTCGCGACACAAGGCCGCTCCTACACCGACCCGCGCAAGACCATCGCAAACGAAAAGGCCGCCCCCACAGATCTCTGCAGGGGCGGCCTTTGCAAGCGCCTCAATTCAAACTCAGAACCTGAACACTTCCATATCGGTACGCACCGGCGAAGCAATCGGGATCTTCGACTTCTCTGGGGTCTTCTTGACCTGCACCGGCGCCGCCGGCTTCTTGCGGGTTTCTTCAGCCAGGGCCGGCTGATTGGCCAGCGGCTTGACCGCGCTGCTCAACTGCTCGGCCAGCTTCTGCAACAACTGCCCTTGCGCCTGCACCTGGGAAGACTCGCTGCCCTCATGCGGTTGCTCAAGGTGCACTATGCGGTTGTCACGCACGTTGCCGCGGCGATCCAGCAGGCGCCACTGGGCATCCAGAATGGCCGGCTGATCCTTGCCCGAATCCAGGCGAGTGATCGACAGCAGCACCTGCACGTCCGGCGCAAAACCACTGCTCGCCGGCGCCAGCACCACCCGTTGGCTATCCAGGCGCCAGGCCAGCTGGCGCACCAGCAGTTGGTCAATATCCGAAGACAGGCTTCCCGCCCAGCGACCGTCCGTCGCCGAAGTCAGGCTGCCGTCTGCCTGGCGCTGCAAAAAGGTCTCGCGCTGCAGGTAGTCAGCCACCGAAACCGGGCCCAGCACCACAGCCATACCGGCACTCTGCGAAGGCTGGCCAGGTTCACCACTGTCCAGCTGATACAGGGCTACCGGCTGGTGCACACTGCACCCGCCCAGGCCCAGCAGGCCGGTCATCAACAGCGCAAATGGAAAGCGCGGAAATTTCATCATCCCATCCAGGCGGCAGCCATTCGGCACACCGCAGTGATACACATGTAGAGTCTTTGGGGCGCTCGGCCACGCCGGCGCCGCGAGCGCCTATCATCCGCGAAAAGGTCGTCCGACTCCAGTAGTTCCGCCGCGAACAACGCCGAAAGTGCCGGTTCAGACGACTCGCCTGGTTAGCTCGAAGCTTCCACCAGCAGTCCATCGACGCGCTGGAAGCCGCGGGGCAGCTTGCTGCCTCGCCGACCGCGTTCGCCCTTGTAATGCTCCAGATCATCTGGCTTGAGCGACAGGGTACGCTTGCCAGCCTGCAATACAAGGGTCGAACCCTCGCTGATGACGGCCAGGTCGGTGACATACTCCTCGCGACTGGCAACCCGGTCGCCCGGTACGCCAATGATCTTGTTGCCCTTGCCCTTGCCCAGCTGCGGCAGGTCGGCAACCTTGAACACCAGCAAGCGGCCTTCGGTGGTCACCGCTGCCAGCCAGTCCTGCTCGCGGTTGCTCACCGGCCGCGGCGGGATCACCTTGGCGCCGTTGGGCAGGCTGAGCAAACCCTTGCCGGCCTTGTTCTTGGCCTGCAGGTCTTCGCCCTTGACCACGAAGCCGTAACCCGCGTCGGAGGCCACCACATACAGGGCGTCGTCCTCGGGCAGCAGCACGCACTCGAAGGTCGCCCCCGGCGGCGGTGTCAGCCGCCCGGTCAGCGGCTCACCCTGGCCACGGGCCGAGGGCAACGTGTGCGCGGCCACCGAATAACTGCGCCCGGTGGAGTCGATCAGCACGGCAAACTGGTTGGAGCGCCCCGCCGCAGCGGCCTTGAAGCCGTCACCGGCCTTGTAGGAAAGCCCGGTGGCATCGATGTCATGGCCCTTGGCGCAACGCACCCAGCCTTTTTCCGAAAGCACCACGGTGACCGGCTCGGTCGGCATCAGCTCGTTTTCCGAGAGTGCCTTGGCTTCGCTGCGCTCGACAATCGGCGAACGGCGGTCGTCGCCATACTTCTCGGCATCTTTGATCAGCTCGCTGCGCACCAGCTTTTTCAGCTTGGCGTCGCTACCCAGCAGGGCTTGCAGCTTAGCCTGCTCTTTAAGCAGTTCGTCCTGCTCACCGCGGATTTTCATTTCTTCCAGGCGAGCCAGCTGGCGCAGGCGGGTCTCGAGGATGTATTCGGCCTGGATCTCGGTTAGTTCAAAGCGGGCAATCAGCGCCTGCTTGGGGTGCTCTTCGGTACGGATGATGTGGATAACTTCATCCAGGTTGAGAAACGCCGTGAGCAAGCCGTCCAACAGGTGCAGGCGCCGCTCGACCTTGTCCAGGCGGTGCTGCAGGCGCCGGCGCACGGTGCCGACGCGGAACTGCAACCATTCCTGCAGCAACAGCAGCAGGTTTTTCAGTTGCGGCCGGCCGTCGAGGCCGATGATGTTGACGTTGACCCGGTAGCTGCTTTCCAGATCAGTGGTGGCGAACAGGTGCTGCATCAGCTCGTCGGCATCGACCCGATTGGAGCGCGGGATGATCACGATCCGGCATGGGTTCTCATGATCGGACTCGTCGCGCAGGTCAGCCACCATTGGCAGCTTCTTGGCCTGCATCTGCGCAGCGATCTGCTCGAGCACCTTGGCCCCGGAGACCTGATGCGGCAAGGCGGTGACGACAATGTCGCCATCCTCGACGCGGAACACCGCACGCATGCGGATCGAGCCTTTGCCGCTCTCGTACATCTTCAAGATGTCGGCACGCGGCGTGATGATCTCGGCTTCGGTCGGATAGTCCGGGCCTTGAATGTGCTCGCACAGCTGCTCGATGGTCGCTTTCGGCTCGTCGAGCAGGCGCACACAGGCGCTGGCGACTTCGCGCAGGTTGTGCGGCGGCACATCGGTGGCCATGCCCACAGCAATACCGGTGGTGCCGTTTAGAAGGATATTCGGCAGCCGCGCCGGCAGAACCGACGGCTCCTGCAGGGTGCCGTCGAAGTTGGGCACCCAGTCGACCGTGCCCTGGCCGACTTCGTCTAGCAGCACTTCGGAATAGCGCGACAGGCGCGCCTCGGTATAACGCATGGCCGCGAACGACTTCGGATCGTCCGGCGCACCCCAGTTGCCCTGGCCGTCGACCAGGGTATAGCGGTAGCTGAACGGCTGCGCCATCAGCACCATGGCTTCATAGCAGGCCGAGTCGCCATGGGGGTGGAACTTGCCGAGCACGTCGCCGACGGTACGCGCTGACTTCTTGTGCTTGGAATCGGCGTCCAGGCCCAACTCGCTCATGGCATAGACAATGCGCCGCTGCACAGGCTTGAGGCCGTCGCCGATATGCGGCAGAGCGCGGTCCATGATCACGTACATGGAGTAGTTGAGGTAGGCCTGTTCGGTGAAGTCAGCCAGGGAACGGCGCTCGACGCCGTCGAGACTGAGTTCCAGTGAGTCGCTCATGCGGGCCTCGTCATTTCAGGTTCTGGCGCAACAGCATGCTGCCGCCGCGCTGGGTAAATTCAAGTTGTTTGAGGGCGCTCATGCCGAGCAGCACGGTTGTGCCGTCAAGGCCGGGCACCACCAGGGCGCGTACGCCCTGCAGGCGGATATCACCCAGTTGCAGGCTGTCCAGACGGGTCCGGTAGCCTTCAGTACGACCATTGGCGGTACTCACCAGCACAGGCGCACCGCGTTGCAGCTCAAGGCCTTTGGCCAGCGACTCGGGGATGGCGACATCGGTCGCGCCGGTGTCGAGCATGAAGTGCACGGTCTGGCCGTTGATCGCGCCGTCGGCGACGAAGTGGCCCTGACCATTGCTCAGCAAGCGAACTTCGATGAAACCATCACCATGGGCCGACTCGGGTTGCGCATTGGGGTTGCGCTGCTGATCCTCCCAGACGCCAAAAAAACGCGTGGCAAGAAACATCGCCGCCGCCCAGGCGAGAATCATCAGCACCCTGCCCGCGCGCTTGCCGGCCGGCTGGCTCATGGTTTGCCACTCCAGCCGCCTTGTGGCGCAGCAAAGCGCCAGACGACCGGCCGTACTTCGCCATCGCCGCGGGCGCCGTTGTTGTTGTCCACGCCAATCCAGGCGCCCTGATCATCGATGATCAAGGCTTCGGCGACGCCAAACAGCTGGTCATAGCGGCGCGCATCGGTCAGCGCATCGGCGGCAAACGACCAGCAGCGCTCGACGGCGCCGCTGTCCGCGTCGCGCCGGCATACCCGGTAGGCATTACGCTCCAAGGTAAACAGCTTGCCGGCATACAGCGCCAGGTCAGCAAAATCGCGCGACACCGGCCGCGGCTTGTCCACTTGCGGCGGCTGCATCTCGACCCCGGCCTCGCTGAACAGCACACAGCTGCGCACGCAGGTCCACAGCGACTGCTGGCGTTGCAAGGCAACCAGGCCGCGCCGTTCCCGTTCGGCGGCCAGCCATAGACGATCGCCCGCCGGGTTGATCACCAATCCCTCGAACAAGCCATTGAAGCGCAGCAGCATGCCGCTGGCACGCGCCCGGCCAACCATCAACGGGTCGATCTTCAACCAGTTCGGCTCACCTTGCAGCGGCACCTGCAGCACCGCCGCATGGGATTCGCTGACCAAGTAGAAGTTACCCGCCTGATCGCAGCTGATACCTTCAAAGTCCAATTCACCACCGCGCACTGCGGCGACCGCCCAACTGCGCACCTTCAAGCCTAACGGCAAGCCACTGTCAGGCACCGGCGGCGCGCTGAAGGGCATCGCTTCGGCCTGCCAGGCGCCATCGCGCTGCTCGAAGCGGTAGATCCGGTCGTCATCGCGGTCGGATACACCCCACAGCGCGCCACGGCACATCGCCAGGCCCGAGAGATTGCCGCTGGGCATGCCGTCAATAGCGTGCTCGCTGCTCAGCTTCAGCTCCGGCCAGTCGCTCGCCAGACTCGGCAAAGCGACCAGGGCCAGTACTGCGGCAAGCAACCGAACAATCAAACCATGACCTCAGCCAGGTTGCCTTTGGTTTCCAGCCAGCTCTTGCGATCACCGGCGCGCTTCTTCGCCAGCAGCTTGTCCATCAGCTCGCAGGTGGCCTCGACGTCATCCAGAGTCAACTGCACCAGGCGCCGGGTGTTCGGGTCCATGGTGGTTTCGCGCAGCTGCGGCGGGTTCATCTCACCCAGGCCCTTGAAGCGGGTGACCTGCGGCTTGCCACGTTTTTTCTCGGCGACCAAACGGTCAAGAATGCCGTCACGCTCCGCTTCATCGAGGGCGTAGTAGATCTCCTTGCCCAGGTCGATGCGGTACAGCGGCGGCATGGCGACGTAGACGTTGCCCGCCTCGACCAACGGCCGGAAGTGCTGCACGAATAGGGCGCAGAGCAAGGTGGCGATGTGCAGGCCGTCGGAGTCGGCGTCGGCGAGGATGCAGATCTTGCCGTAGCGCAGCTGCGACAGGTCGGTGGCACCCGGATCGACACCGATGGCCACGGCGATGTTGTGCACTTCCTGGCTGGCCAGCACTTCGCCGCCGTCGACTTCCCAGGTATTGAGGATCTTCCCGCGCAGCGGCAGGATGGCCTGGAATTCCTTGTCCCGCGCCTGCTTCGCCGAACCGCCGGCGGAGTCACCCTCGACCAGAAACAGCTCGGAGCGCATCGGGTCCTGGCCAGCGCAGTCGGCCAGCTTGCCGGGCAGTGCCGGGCCCTGGGTAATGCGCTTGCGCTCGACCTTCTTGCTCGCCTTGAGGCGGCGACCCGCGTTGCTGATGGCAAGCTCCGCCAGCTGCATGCCCAGTTCAGGGTGCGCGTTGAGCCACAAGCTGAAGGCATCCTTGACCACGCCGGAGACGAACGCCGCCGCCTCGCGCGAGGACAAGCGCTCTTTGGTCTGGCCGGAGAACTGCGGCTCCTGCATCTTCATCGACAGGACGAAGCTGATCCGCTCCCAGATGTCTTCCGGGGCCAGCTTGACCCCACGCGGCAGCAGGTTGCGGAACTCGCAGAACTCGCGCATGGCATCCAGCAGACCTTGGCGCAGGCCGTTGACGTGGGTACCCCCTTGCGCCGTCGGGATCAGGTTGACGTAGCTTTCCTGCACGCTGTCGCCGCCCTCAGGCAGCCATAGCAATGCCCAGTCGACCGCTTCCTTGTTACCGGCCAGGCTGCCGCAGAACGGCTCGTCGGGCAGCCGCAGGAAGTCGCTGACCGAATCGACCAGGTACGAGCGCAGGCCGTCTTCGTAGTGCCACTCGACTTTCTCGCCACTGGCCTTGTCTTCGAAGCTGATCGACAAGCCCGGGCAGAGCACGGCCTTGGCCTTGAGCACATGCTTGAGGCGGCTGATGGAAAACTTCGGCGAGTCGAAGTACTTCGGATCAGGGCTGAAATACACGCTGGTACCGGTGTTGCGCTTGCCGACCGTACCGATCACTTCCAGCTCGGTGGCCTTGTAGCCGTCGGCGAAGGTCATCTGGTATTCGTTGCCGTCACGCTTGACCCGCACCCGAACCTGGGTCGACAAGGCGTTGACCACGGAGATACCAACGCCGTGCAGACCACCGGAGAACTGGTAGTTCTTGTTCGAGAACTTGCCGCCGGCGTGCAGTTTGGTAAGGATCAGTTCGACACCCGAGACGCCCTCTTCGGGGTGGATGTCGACCGGCATGCCGCGGCCATCGTCGCTGACTTCCAGCGAGTGGTCGGCATGCAGGATGACCTGCACCGAGCGGGCGTGGCCGGCCAGGGCTTCGTCGACACTGTTGTCGATGACCTCCTGGGCCAGGTGGTTGGGCCGGCTGGTGTCGGTGTACATACCGGGCCGTTTACGCACCGGATCGAGGCCGGAGAGGACTTCGATGGCGTCGGCGTTATAGGCGCTAGCGCTGGGGTTGGCCATGGGTTCTCGTCGTCAGTCTGGTGAATGCGAAAAAATCAAAATACAGAAAAATCGAGCGCCGCATATTGCTCGCGGGCAATGCCGGCAAAAGCCAGCAACGCCGGCAGGCGCTTGGTGAAGCCCTGGAAACTATGGTCGCCACCGGCTTCGATACGCAGCGCGCAGGCCTGGTAGTAGGCAGCGGCGTGGCGGTAGTCGAGGGTTTCATCGGCAGTCTGCAACCACACCTGGTAACGCGCGGCATCGGTTGGCGGCGCCCCTTCGAGCTCGGCCAGCGCCTGCACGTGGTCCAGGGTCAGCTCCCAAGGCTCATCGGTATACAGGTTGCGCTGGGTGCCCAGGTAGCCGTCGAACAAGCGGTGCGGCGCTACCGCCGGGTTGATCAGCAGGGCCTTGAGGCCATGCCGCTCGGCCAGATGGGTCGCATAGTAGCCGCCCAGCGAACTGCCTACCAGCAAGGGCGCGCCCAACTCGGCAATGGCGGCTTCAAGCTGGCCAATCGCCTCACGCGGGTGATGGTGCAGCGCGGGGATGCGCAACTGGCCAGCCAGGCCCAGTTGCTGCATCACCGCCTCAAGCTGGCGCGCCTTGGTCGACAGCGGCGAGCTGTTGAAGCCGTGGATATAAAGGATGGAACCCGACATGCTGCCCCCGGTGTCTGCTGCGGCGCGCCCGCCAGTTGGGGCGCAGGGACGCGCAGTGTAGCGTGTTCGCCGAGCATTGGCGCTGCTTCGGGATTTTCGTAATAAATTGCTCAAAGTCGCTGAGGGCTGCGCGCTCAATAACCGGGGCTGTTGAAATCCAGCTGCAGCACATAATCCAGCGCCCGCTCTACGCCTGTTTCCAGCTGACCGTCTGCGTGCAGGCGCAGCCAGCGGTATCCCGGCAATTCTTCACTGACCTTGAAGTCGACGCTACCCGGGGCGAACTGGATGCAGGTCGACGGTGTTGCCATGTAGCGCACGCCGTCACGCGTCTGCTCGAAGGCTTGGTGCACATGCCCCCAGAGCACCGCGCGCACCTGCGGGTGAGCCTGCACCCGTTGCAGCAACTCATCGCTGTTGCGCAGGCCGATCGGCGCCATCCAGGCGCAGCCGATATCCACCGGCTGGTGGTGACAGCAGATCAGGCTATGGCGCTGGGAGGCACTGTTCAGGGCTTGATCGAGGACGGCAAGCTGCGCCGGCGCGAGCAGGCCATGGGTCGCGCCCACCACTGCCGAGTCGAGCATGATGATGCGCCAGTTGCCCACATCGGTTACCGACTGCAATAAATCCGTACCTTGCGCCACCTCGGCCATCACTCGCGCCTGATCATGGTTGCCCGGCAGCCAGCGGGCTGGCGCGCGCAGCGTCGCCGTCATCTCGGCAAAGGCGCGATAGGCCGTCGCGCTGGCATCCTGCGACAGGTCGCCGGTGCACAGCAGCAAGTCGATTGCAGGCTGTTCGCGATGCACCTGGTCGATCACATGCTGCAGACTGCCGCGGGTATTCAGGCCCAGCAGGGTGCCCGCCGGATCAGCAAACAGATGGGCGTCGGTCAGTTGCACGACGTTGATCGGTGCATGGGGATGGTTGGGCTGCGGCAACGGCCGTCTCCTCGAGCGAGTTCTTCGCGATTATCGCCGCTGACAGCTTTCACGCAAGCCGGCGAAGCCGACTCGCATCACATTTTCAGCGTACTGCCGCCAATTCATGGCCGCAGGCCAGGCAGTGGCTCAGCCATTCGCCGAGAAACAGGTTGAGCTGGGCCTTCTCGTCGGGCTGGTGCATGGCTTCGTTGGGGTACGGGTAGATGCTGCGAAAGCGCCGTGCATGCTCGGCGCTGACCACTTCGGCCATGCGCGCATCGTGGTACACCTGCACTTCCAACTGCGGCACCGGCAGCCAGGGCAGGCTATGTTCCTGACGCACGCGCAGGGTGGTGGTGTATGGGCACGTCAGCAGCACGTCCAGCACCAGCACGCCAAGCATCTGGTCGCCCTGGGTCATACCGATGCGCCGCGAGCTCTGGGTAGTACGCATGTCCGGCAACAGGCGCATCAAGCGAGCGTAGTTGGCCTCGCAGGCACTTTGCAGCCCGACCAGATCGACCCGATAACGCTCGCGCAGCAGGTTCACTTCCACATCCCCCGTACTTCGTCGCGGTTCAGCGCCAGCCATTGCAGGCCGATGATGCTGGCCGCGTTGCAGATGCGCCCGTCACGTACCGCCTGCAGGGCGTCCTCGAACGACCAGACGCGCACGCGGATATCCTCGCCCTCTTCCTCCAGCCCATGCAAGCCGCCGGCACCTTCGCTGACGCAGCGGCCGAGAAACAGATGCACGAACTCGTCGCTGCCGCCCGGCGATGGGAAGTAGCGGGTCATCGGCCACAGGGCCGAGAAGGTCAGGCCGGCTTCTTCTTCGGCTTCGCGATGGGCAACCTCTTCAGGCTGCTCGTCCTTGTCGATCAGGCCCGCGACCATTTCAATCAGCCAGGGATTGGCCACCTTGCCCATGGCGCCAGCGCGGAACTGCTCGATCAGCACCACCTCGTCGCGCAGCGGATCGTACGGCAGCACGCACACTGCATCGTGGCGCACGAACAGCTCGCGGCTGATCTCACGGCTCATGCCGCCGGCGAACAGCTCATGGCGCAGGTGCAGCTTGTCGAGCTTGTAAAAGCCCTGGAAGCAGTTCTCGCGCTTGACGATCTCAACCGTCTTGGGCACCGAATTGGACGTGTCTGTCATGGAAATCCTCATTACCTCAACTACCGCATCGCGCCATCCTACTCTGCGTTTGACCGGGTTTCACCCCTTTCCGTTGACCGTTCAGGCTGCTGGAAGCGGGTGCGTCATGTCTGTTAGCTTAGTGGCGAACCGACGGCTTTGCCGACGGTCCAAGGCCGACTATCCAAGTTCTGCAAGGATCATCATGACGCTAGTCAAACTGACTTCCGTGGCTGTGCTGGCGGTGGCACTGAGCGCCTGCCAGAGCCTGTTCGCGCCCAATTGCCGGGCCCCGCTCGAGGTCAAGCGCGATGCCTGGGAGCACGTCAAGCCGGGCTGCAGCGCCAGCGACTGCCCGTTGGTGAACATCGACACCGTGCACTTCCCGGCGCTGCCCAAGCTCGACGCCATCGTCGAAAGCCGCCTGCTGCAACTGACCACCGACAACGCCCGCAGCAGCGCGCCGACCTCGCTCAAGGCCTACGAGGATCAGTACCTGGCCAGCGCCGACAAGCGCAACAGCAGCTACCTGCAAGCCAAGGTACGTGAACAGCATGACGGCTTGGTGATCATCGAGCTGTCCAGCTACCTCGACAGTGGTGGCGCCCACGGCATGCCCGGCCGCGCGTTCATCAACTACTCGCGCAAGCAGGACAAGGTCCTGACCCTGCAGGACATGCTGGTGCCAGGCCAGGAAGACACCTTCTGGAAAACCGTCGAAGAGTCGCACCGCGCCTGGATGATCAGCACCGGCATGGACAAGGACGCCGAATTCGTCAAGACCTGGCCGTTCAAGAAGTCCCCGCACATTGCCCTGACCTACGGTGCGGTCGTGGTGAAGTACGAGGTGTATGCCATCGCGCCCTACTCCATGGGCCACATCGAGCTGAAAATCCCCTACCCGCGCCTGAATGGCGTGATCAAGCCTGAGCTGTTTCCCGGCCGCGGCTGACACTCAATAGCCCGTACAGCAGCCCTGCCAGCATCAATGCCGGCAGTGTTGCGCCGAACTCCGGGGCCAGATTGGCAATGCCATGATAGGCCGCGACGCCCAGCGCCCAGGCCAGCAGCGCCTGCCAGTGCAAACCCTCGACACGGGTCGGCAGCTGGCGCCGGCGGATCACGAAGTGATCCATCAGCACCACGCCGAACAGCGGCGCGAATACCGAACCGATCAACAGCAGGAAGTTCTCGTACTGGGCCAGCGGCGCCAGGCAGGCGATCAGCGTGCACAGCAGGCCGATCGCCAGGGCCAGGTGTTCGACCTTGATCGGCAGCAGCAAGCCGGTGGAGACCGCGCCGGAATGGATATCGGCAAAAGCGTTCTCGGTCTCATCCAGCAGAATCAACAACAGCGGGATACCCAAGCCGGCGCCGGCCAGCGCCAGCAGCAGGGCATTGGCCTCACCGCTTGGCGCAAAGGCCAGGGTGTAGGCAACGCCAAGGCTCATCAGCCAGGCATTACCAAGCAGATAACCGAGCACGGTGCCACTGAACACGCGGCCCGCATGCTGGGCGAAGCGGGAATAGTCGGCAATCAACGGCAACCACGACAGCGGCATGGCGATGACGATGTCAAAACCCACCGCCAGCGACATCGAGCCATCGCCCGCACGCTGCCAGATAGCGCTCAGATCGGCCTTGGCAAACAGGTTCCAGGTCAGCCACAGGCAGGCGCCGATCAATAGCCAGATACCCCACTTGCGCAAGATCTTGCGCACGAAGGTCAGCGGACCGCAGATTGCCAGCAGCGTTGCCAACGCGCCAAAGCACAGCGTCCACAGCAGCGGGCTGGTCCAGGCACTATCGGCTCCGAACGCCCGCGCGCCGAGCAGGCTGGCGGCGTCGCGCATGACGATGATTTCAAACGAGCCCCAGCCAATCAGCTGGAGCAGGTTGAGCACTGCCGGCAGGCGCACGCCGTGCCGGCCAAGGCTCAAGCGCAAGGTGCCCATGGCCGACAGGCCGGTGTCACTGCCGATCACCCCGGCGGCAGCCAGCAGCAGCACGCCAACCGCAGTGCCGAGCACGATTGCCAGTATCGCGCCGGCCAGACCCAGACCGGGCGCGAGCATGGCGCCGACCTGCAGCACCATCAAGCCAGTGCCAAGGGAGAACCACAGGACAAACAGGTCCCGCCCGCCAAACAGGCGCTGGCTGGCGGCGATCGGCTGATCGGGGGAGAAGTTGCTGGGGGTAGTCATAGTTGATGCTCGCCGGAGTTATTGTGGAGATGCGAGGTCTTCGCGCTCGTTCGCGGGTAAACCCGCTCCCACAAGGTTTTGCAGCGCCGCCTAAACCTGTGGGAGCGGGTGTACCGGGACGCCGGACCGCCGCGAAGGGCCGCAAAGCGGCCCCAGTTGCATCACACCTTCTGATACAGCTGGCTGCCGGTCTGACGGAAGCGCTCGGACTGCTCGCGCATGCCCTCCTCGACCGACATGTCGACCGCCTCGATACGCTGATTGGCAGCGTACTCGCGCACTTCCTGGGTGATCTTCATCGAGCAGAACTTCGGCCCGCACATCGAGCAGAAGTGAGCGACCTTGGCCGATTCCTTGGGCAGGGTCTCGTCGTGGTAGGCACGGGCGGTGTCCGGGTCCAGGCCAAGGTTGAACTGGTCCTGCCAGCGGAACTCGAAGCGCGCCTTGGACAGCGCGTTGTCGCGGATCTGCGCGCCGGGGTGGCCCTTGGCAAGGTCGGCGGCATGTGCGGCGATCTTGTAAGTGATGATGCCGGTCTTGACGTCATCCTTGTTCGGCAGGCCGAGGTGCTCCTTGGGCGTGACATAGCAGAGCATGGCGCAGCCAAACCAGCCGATCATCGCCGCACCGATGCCCGAGGTGATGTGGTCGTAGCCCGGCGCGATGTCAGTGGTCAGCGGGCCGAGGGTGTAGAACGGCGCCTCGTCGCAGCATTCCAGCTGCTTGTCCATGTTCTCCTTGATCAACTGCATCGGCACATGGCCGGGGCCTTCGATCATGCACTGTACGTCGTGCCTCCAGGCGATCTTGGTCAGTTCGCCCAGGGTCTCCAGCTCACCGAACTGGGCGGCGTCGTTGGCATCGGCAATCGAGCCCGGACGCAGGCCGTCGCCGAGCGAGAAGCTGACGTCGTAAGCCTTCATGATTTCGCAGATTTCATCGAAATGGGTGTAGAGGAAGTTCTCCTGGTGATGCGCCAGGCACCACTTGGCCATGATCGAACCACCACGGCTGACAATGCCGGTGACGCGCTTGGCGGTCAGCGGCACGTAGCGCAGGAGCACGCCGGCATGGATGGTGAAGTAGTCCACGCCCTGCTCGGCCTGCTCGATCAAGGTGTCGCGGAACAGCTCCCAGGTCAGGTCTTCGGCAACGCCGCCGACCTTTTCCAGTGCTTGGTAAATCGGCACGGTGCCGATCGGCACCGGCGAGTTGCGGATGATCCACTCGCGGGTTTCATGGATGTGCTTGCCGGTGGAGAGGTCCATGACCGTGTCCGAACCCCAGCGGATGCCCCAGGTCAGCTTGGCCACTTCTTCTTCGATGGACGACCCCAGCGCGCTGTTGCCGATGTTGCCGTTGATCTTCACCAGAAAGTTACGGCCGATGATCATCGGTTCGAGTTCGGTGTGGTTGATGTTGGCCGGGATGATCGCGCGGCCACGGGCGATTTCGTCGCGGACGAACTCTGCGGTGATTTCCTTGGGCACACTGGCGCCGAAGCTGTGGCCGGCGTGCTGCTGCTCAAGCAGGCCGGCAGCGCGGGCCTCTTGCAGCTTCATGTTTTCGCGGATGGCGACGTATTCCATCTCGGCAGTAATGATGCCCTGCCGCGCGTAGTGCATCTGCGTGACGTTGGCGCCGGCCTTGGCCCGGCGCGGATTGCGCACGTGGGCAAAGCGCAGCTTGGTCAGCTCGGCATCGCTCAGGCGCTGCTGGCCGAAGTTCGAGCTCAGACCCTCCAGGCGTTCGGTGTCGCCCCGCGCGTCGATCCAGGCCGAGCGGACATCGCCCAGGCCTTTGCGCACATCGATGCTGACAGCGGGGTCGGTATACGGGCCCGAGGTGTCGTACACCAGCACCGGCGCATTGGCTTCGCCGCCAAAGTCGGTAGGGGTGTCATCCAGGCTGATTTCGCGCATGGGCACACGGATATCCGGGCGCGGACCCTGGACATACACTTTGCGCGAACGGGTGAAGGGTTGCACAGACTGCTGATCGACTTGCGCCGATTCGCTGAGGTTGATCGCTTTTTCTTGTTTGCTCATCACAGGCTCCAGACAGCTTCCTAGCGGCGGAATGTCGGGGAGAACCTGAATGACGCGGACACACCCTTGATGGATGCAGTGCCGGATACCTGGAATGCCAATGCGCGGCTGCGCTGCTCGACAAATCCCGGACCTGACACAAGAGACTCGCCGGGAAAGCGAGAAATCTTGTTCCCTACGCAGGCGCTAACCTGATCAGGTTCAACGGGATCCGGAAACTTCCGATCTCAGCCTTTGCATCAAGGCACCCCGACAAGAACATGCGCAGTCTAGACTGGAGTTGCGCGCAAAGCCAAGGGTGCTTGCAGCGCGGCGATCAAAGGCGCCAATCAGCGATTGTTGCCGGCCGTGCGCAGCCTTACACTGGCGCACCGATACTCAACGGTTCAGTAATTAAAACTCGTACAAGGATTGCCCTATGCTGCGCAAACTTTCACTGGCGGTTGCCGTGTCTTGTGCGTCCAACGGAGTGGTCTGGGCGGCTGATCTGCCCGCGCCAGTGAAGACCGACCTGATCAGCGTCTATCAGGAAGCGGCCAGCAACAATGCCGACCTTGCCGCTGCCCGCGCCGACTATGGCGCACGCCGCGAAATCGTGCCGCAGGCCCGCGCCGGGCTGCTGCCGAACCTGTCGGCGGGTGCCGAAATGATGAACACCCGCACCAAGCTCGACGAGCCGGCGATCACCTCCAATCGCAGCGGCAATTCGTGGAGCGCGACCCTGTCGCAGCCGATCTTCCGCGCCGATCGCTGGTTCCAGTTGCAAGCCGCCGAAGCGGTCAACGAGCAGGCGGCGCTGGAGCTGTCGGCCAACGAGCAGAACCTGATTCTGCAGACCGCCGAGAACTATTTCTCGGTACTGCGGGCGCAAGACAATCTAGCCTCGACCAAAGCCGAGGAAGCCGCCTTCAAGCGCCAACTGGATCAATCCAACGAGCGCTTTGACGTCGGCCTGTCGGACAAGACCGACGTGCTCCAGTCGCAGGCCAGCTACGACACGGCGCGGGCCAACCGGATCATCGCCGAACGCCAGGTAGCAGATGCCTTCGAGGCATTGGTAACGCTGACCAACCGCGACTATGGCTCATTGCAGGGCGTGGTCCACAGCCTGCCGATCCAGGTGCCGATGCCCAACGATGCCAAGGCCTGGGTCGAGACCGCGGCACGGCAGAACCTCAACCTGCAGGCGACCAACTACGCTGTCGATGCCGCCGAAGAAACCTTGCGCCAGCGCAAGGCCGGCCATGCCCCGACGGTCGATGCGGTGGCGCGTTACCAGAAGGGTGACAACGATGCGCTGGGCTTTTCCAACCCGGCGCCGCAGCCCGGCGTGCGCTACGGCGGCGACGTCGAACAGACCAGCATCGGCCTGCAGTTGAACATCCCGCTGTACAGCGGCGGCCTGACCAGCTCGCAAGTGCGCGAGGCCTATCAGCGCTTGAGCCAGAGCGAGCAGCAGCGCGAAAGCCTGCGCCGCCAGGTGGTGGAAAACACCCGCAACCTGCACCGCGCGGTGAACACCGATGTCGAACAGGTGCAGGCGCGCAAGCAGTCGATCATCTCCAACCAGAGTGCGCTGGAGGCGACCGAAATCGGTTATCAGGTCGGCACCCGCAACATCGTCGACGTGCTCGATGCGCAGCGCCAGCTTTACACCTCCGTGCGTGACTACAACAACAGCCGCTACGACTACATTCTGGATAACCTGCGCCTGAAGCAGGCTGCCGGCACCTTGAGTCCGCAGGACCTGTCCGACC
This sequence comes from Pseudomonas sp. 1121_17, assembly GCF_052850745.1. Lineage (NCBI taxonomy): Bacteria > Pseudomonadati > Pseudomonadota > Gammaproteobacteria > Pseudomonadales > Pseudomonadaceae > Pseudomonas > Pseudomonas sp. 1121_17. The sequence continues at coordinate 59,535 of NZ_VXCX01000008.1, read as the reverse complement.
TGGGCCGTTATCTGAAAGCCGATTACAACCCGGACAAGGACTTCCTGCCGCCGGATCTGGCAGCAGCGGCGGCGAAGAACTTCGAACGCCGGCCTTGATCTGCGACTGCGGCGCCGGGCTCGCCCGCGCCGCAGTCAATCGCTAGCCCAGCAGCCGAGCCAGGCCATCCAGCAAGTGCTGCAACGCGCCCTGATTGGCCTGCATCACCGCCCTGCCCGCTTCGCCCATGCGCTTCGCGTCCAACGGCAACTCGACCAGCCGCTGCACGGCGGCAGCCAATGCCTGACTGTCGTCAACTGACTGCAACGCGCCGGCATCTTTCAGCATTGCGCTGATATCGAGGAAGTTGAACACGTGTGGGCCGCTGATCACCGGCAGGGCCAGCGCAGCCGGCTCCAGCGGGTTGTGGCCGCCTGTTGGCATCAGGCTGCCGCCGACGAAGGCGATATCGGCCAGCGCATAGAGGAACAGCAACTCGCCCATGGTATCGCCGAGCAGCACCTGGGTTGCGTCGGTGACCAACTCGGCGCTGGAACGGCGCACGGTGGCGAACTGTTCAGCACACAACGCATGCACGGCGTTGAACCGCTCAGGGTGACGCGGCACCAGAATCAGCAGCGCATCGGCATGCACCTGGAGCAGGCGGCGGTGCGCCTCCAGCACCTGCGCATCCTCGCCTTCATGGGTGCTGGCTGCGATCCAGACCGGGCGTTGGCTGGCCTGCCATTGCTCGCGCAATTGGCGGGCACGGGGCAGCAGCTGTTCGTCGAGCTTGAGGTCGAACTTGATCGAGCCGGTCACCTGCACGCATTCAGGCCGCGCGCCGAGGCTGCGAAAGCGCTCGGCTTCGGTTTCGGTCTGCGCCGCGATCAGGCTCATCTCGGCGAGCATTGGCCGGGTCAGTTTGGCGAAGCGGCCATAGCCGCGCGCCGACCGCGCCGACAAGCGCGCGTTGGCCAGCGCCACCGGGATGCCGCGCTTGGCGCACTGGTGGATATGGTTGGGCCACAGCTCGGTTTCCATGATCACGCCCAGCCGCGGCCGCACATGGTCGAGAAAGCGCGCCGCCGCCCAGGGCAGGTCGTACGGCAGGTAGCAATGCTGAATGCGTGGCTCATCGGCAAACAGCGCGCGAATCCGCTCCGAACCGGTAGGGGTCATGCAGGTCACAGTGATCGGCAGCTCGGGGTAGGCCTTGAGCAATGCGCGCACCATCGGCGCCGCCGCGATGCTCTCGCCGACAGACACTGCATGCACCCAGATGCCGCCCTGACGCATCGGTGGCAGCTTGATGGCAAAGCGCTCGGCGACGCGCTGGCCGTAGGCCGGCGCCTTGCGCGCACGCAGGAACAGGCGCAGCGCTACCAGCGGCAGGCCCAGGTGAAACAGCAGGGTATAAAGGGTTCTGTTCATGGCGGCGCAGTTTACTAGGAACTGCCTGAAAAGGCCTGCCCATGTCCGCCCAAGCCATAAAAGCGGCGGACACAGCGTGAAAGCTGCCAAGCGGATCGCCTAGAATGGCCGACAATCAATCGAGGAATGCAGCGTGAACGCATATGTTTATCTGGCCATCGCCATTTGCGCCGAGGTCGTCGCCACCGCTTCGATGAAGGCGGTCAAAGGCCTCAGTACGCCGCTGCCGCTGTTGCTGATGATCGCCGGCTACACCGTGGCGTTCTGGATGCTGACCCTGGTGGTACGCAGCATTCCGGTAGGTATTGCCTACGCCATCTGGTCGGGGCTGGGCATCGTCCTGATCAGCATCGCCGCTTGGCTCATCTATGGGCAGAAACTGGACCTGCCGGCTGTGCTTGGCATGGCCATGATCGTCGGCGGCGTGGTGGTCATTCAGGTATTTTCCAACAGCAGCGGGCACTGACCGCTGCGTTGCGCGGTCAACGGCAAAGACATCAGCCTGTATACTGCTGGCCTGTCCCTGTCTTTGAGGTGCCCGCATGCCATCTGCCATTTCCACTGACGTACTGATCGTCGGCGCCGGGGTCGCAGGCCTCTGGCTCAATGCCCGGCTGCAGCGCCTGGGCTATTCGACGGTGCTGGTGGAACGCGCAAGCCTGGGCGGCGAGCAGACCATCAAGTCGCAGGGGATCATCCACGGCGGCATCAAGTACGCTCTGCACGGCAGCCTGACCGGCGCCTCCGAGGCGATCGCCGACATGCCGCGGCGCTGGCGCGAGGCGCTGGCAGGCAGCGGCGAGCTGAACCTGGACAAGGTACGCTTGTTGTCCGATGCACATTACCTATGGTCGCCGGGCGGCCTGTTTGGCAATGTCACCAGCTTTTTTGCCAGCAAGGCCATGCGCGGCCGGGTCGATCAGGTCAAGGGCGAACAACTGCCGCCTGCCCTGCAAGACCGCGCCTTCAAAGGCAAGGTCTATCGCCTCGCCGAGCTGGTCATCGACGTGCCCAGCCTGCTCGCCAACCTTGCTGCGCTGGCCGGTGACAGTTTGCTCGCCGGCGAGCAGATCGAGCCGTTGCGCGAAGGCGATGAACTGGTCGGCCTGCGTGTCGACGGGCGCGAGATTCACGCCCAGCGCATCGTGCTGAGCGCCGGTGGTGGCACCGCCGAGCTGCTTCAGGCCCTCGGCCTGGACCAACCGGCCATGCAGCGCCGACCGTTGCACATGGTTCTGGCCAAAGGCCCCAACCTCAAGCCTTTGTACGCGCACTGCCTCGGCGGTGGGCCCAAGCCGCGCATCACGGTCACCACTCATCCCGGCGCGGATGGGCAGTGGGTGTGGTACCTGGGTGGTGATTTGGCTGAAGCCGATGGCGTTGCCCGCGAGCCAGCGGCGCAAATCGCTGCCGCGCAGAAAGAAGTCGCCAGCCTGTTGCCATGGGTAGATCAAAGCCAGCTGCGCTGGGCCACCCTGCGGGTTGATCGAGCCGAGCCAGCGCAGTCTGGCCAAGTGCGGCCGGACAACGCCTTCCTCGCCGAAGAGCAGCGCCTGCTGGTCGGTTGGCCGACCAAACTGGCGCTGGCGCCGGACTTCGCCGATCACGTGCTGGCCAAGCTCGAACGCGATGGTATTCGCCCTCAAGCCAAGCCTGACTTGTCCTGCCTGCCCCGGCCTGCGCTCGGCGTACCGGCCTGGGAGCAACTGCTGCCATGAGCCTGCTCGATCTGCATGACCTGCATCGAGCGCTGGGCAGCACTGGCCTGATGGTTTCACCGCTGGGCCTGGGCACGGTCAAGCTGGGCCGTGATCAGGGCGTCAAATACCCCAGCGGGTTCACCATCCCAGGCGACGACGAGGCACGCATGCTGCTGGCCCAGGCGCGTGAACTGGGGATCAACCTGATCGATACCGCGCCGGCCTACGGTCGCAGTGAAGAGCGCCTCGGGCCGCTGCTGCGCGGTCAGCGTGACGAGTGGGTGATCGTCAGCAAGGTCGGTGAAGAGTTCAACGATGGCCAGTCGCACTTCGACTTCTCTGCCGCGCACACCCGGCGCTCGGTCGAACGTAGCCTCAAGCGTCTTGAAACGGATCGAATCGAGCTGGTGCTGGTCCATTCAGATGGTAATGACCTGGCGATCCTCGAGCAGGAAGAGGTCTACCAGACCCTCGCCGCGCTCAAGCAGGAAGGCAAGATTCTCGGTTTTGGCTTGTCTGGCAAGACCGCGGCAGGTGGGCTCAAGGCGTTGCAGGAGGGTGACTGTGCGATGGTTACCTTCAACCTCAACGAGCAAACCGAACGCCCGGTGCTGGACTACGCCGCCGAGCATGGCAAAGCCATTCTGGTGAAGAAAGCCCTGGCCAGCGGGCATGTCTGCCTGGCGCCGGGGGTGGACGCGGTACAGGCCAGCTTCGAGCTGCTGTTTGCCCACCCGGGCGTGAGCAGTGCTATCGTCGGCACCATCAACCCGCTGCATCTGGCCCATAACGTGGCCACTGTTGCCCGTATCTTGAGGCAGCAATAAGGCCGCTGGCACGGCAACACAAGCGCAAGGAGGAGCCTCGTGGCACGTACGCTGATCCGCAAGAACCCGAGCAACTTCAAAACGCTGCCGCTGCATGTCGAAGCCACTGCCGAGGGCCTGAGTTATCAGACCATCGGCATGCCGCTGAACTTCGCCCAGACCCTGCAACGACGCAAGGCGGTGCAGGTGGCCGACAGCGAGCGCTTCGTGGTTGAGCTGGCCAACCTGGGCGTGTCGGTGCGGCTGACGCTGCAGTGGCAGAACCGCGAATACTGGGTGCTGGTGCGTCAGCGCCGGCAAGACCGTGGCGATGTGGTGCTCAAGCTGATTTCCGGCTATGTGCCGGCGCAGGAGCTGAACCTGCCGCTGCATACCGCGATTCAGGAGGTAGCCGAAGAGTGCCTGCTGGAGACGCCAGAGGGCTGGCTGGGCGGGCGCTTCAACGATACCTGGCTGCCCGCGCCCTACGCGGCGGCGCTGCATTATCGGGAGGCATTGCCGTTTGTGCTGACCTCACAGGCCACGGCGGCGCGGCCGGTGCAGTCGGGCAACCTGGTGTTGATCGAAAAGCCGCGGGCCTATGTACATTTGCCTACAGCGTCGTTGCAGCTGATCTATGACTTGCGCTTGCAGGTGCCACGGGAGGCCAAGTCGCTGAGTCTGTTTCATGTGGATGAGCGGCTGGAAGGGGATCAACTGGTGGCGCGGCTTAATCGCAAGCGGCCTGATCTGTACTTGATGCCGTTGGTGGATGGGCGGCCTACGGCCGAGCTGTTCACTCTGAAGAAGGACACTTTGGTGCCGGCCAGTACCCGTGGGATCTGGCTGGCCGAGAGTTTTGCCCGGCAGGAAGGCTGGGTGGTGCGTGACGAGCGAGTGCGCTGGAAGGATTGGCTGCGCCAGCAGGGGCTGGTGGAGCCTCGGCTGGCTTCACGGTTGCAGCGGCTGACGGGCAAGGCGCGGGCTCTGCTGGCTCGGGCTCGCACATCGCTGCATAAATAAACACACGGACTAATTTTTGTAGGAGCGGCCTTTTGTCGCCAAAGGCCCGCAAAGCGGGCCCGGCTATTTCGGCGGCGAAGCTGCGATCTGGGGCCGCTACGCGCCCCTTTCGCGACACAAGGCCGCTCCTACAGAGGATTGCGTCATGCCAGGAATGAAAAGGGCCGCTAAGCGGCCCTTTTTCAGTTCTTGCGGATCTTTTCTACTATTGCAGTAGTTGAGCTGTTTTCCACAAGGCCGAGCACTTTCACCGTCCCGCCGTAGCTGGTAACGATGTCGGCGCCAACCACTTGATCGATGCCGTAGTCGCCACCTTTGACCAGAACATCAGGCTTGACCTGGCTGAGCAGGTTTTCTGGGGTGGCTTCCGGGAAGCTGATGACCCAATCAACTGCACCCAAACCAGCAAGTACTGCCATGCGCCGGTCGACGCTATTGATCGGGCGGCCAGGACCCTTCAGGCGACTGACCGAAGCGTCGTCGTTGACGGCAACGATCAGGCGATCACCTTGCGCGCGGGCTTGCTCCAGGTAGGTCACGTGGCCGGCATGAAGGATGTCGAAACAGCCGTTGGTGAACACGATCGACTCGTTGTGCGCGCGCGCATCGTCGATCGCCAGCAACAACTGTTCGATGGTCAACACGCCGCGCTCCGAACCTTCTTCGCGCTGAATCGCACGGCGCAGTTCAGGGGCGCTGATCGCCGCAGTACCGAGCTTGCCGACCACGATGCCGGCGGCAAGGTTGGCCAGGGCCACGGCATGGGGCAGGTCTTCGCCAGCAGCGATAGCGGCGGCCAGGGTCGAGATGACCGTGTCGCCGGCACCGGTGACGTCGAACACTTCACGGGCCCGGGCCGGCAGGTGCAGCGCCGGGTGGTCGGCGCGCAGCAGGGTCATGCCATGTTCGCCACGGGTCACCAGCAATGCACCCAGGTCCAACTCCTGCATCAATTGCAGGCCCTTGCCGACCAGGTCGGCTTCATCGACGCAGCGGCCGACAATGGCTTCGAACTCGCTCAGGTTGGGCGTGATCAGGCTCGCGCCGCGGTAGATCGAGAAGTCCTTGCCTTTGGGGTCGGCCAATACCGGAATACCGCGGGCACGCGCCGCCTGGACCAGGCTCTGGTGGTTTTTCAGGGCGCCCTTGCCGTAGTCGGACAGGACCAGCACCTTGACCCCATCAAGCAGCTTTTCAACCTCGACACCCAATGACAGCGGGTCGGTGGCGAACGGTTCTTCGAAGTCGATGCGCAGCAGTTGCTGATGACGGCTCATGACCCGCAGCTTGACGATGGTCGGCTGGTGGGCAATGCGCTGGAAGATCGAGCGTACGCCCGCAGCCTGCAAGCTGTTGCTCAGGCTCTCGGCCGCTTCGTCCTGGCCAGTCACACCGACCAGCGAGGCCGGCGCGCCCAGGGCGGCAATGTTCAAGGCCACGTTGGCCGCGCCGCCGGGACGGTCTTCGATCTGTTCGACCTTGACCACAGGCACCGGCGCCTCCGGGGAAATACGTGAAGTACCACCATGCCAGTAGCGGTCGAGCATGACATCGCCGACCACCAACACCGGGGCTTGATCGAAACTCGGCATGGACAACTTCATGGGCAACCCATATGGAAAAATTAACAGGGGCAGGATATTAGCACAGGCCAGACGATGGCTTTAGCGCCAAGCCGGCCTGGACAATTCCGGTGACAATCGGGGCCGGATCGGCCCCGAAACAGCCGACTCAGGTGATATCGACTTTCTCTGGCTGATCAAGGCCCATCGCGTGCAGGCGGGCATAATGGCCATTAGCCTCGAGCAGTTCGGCGTGAGTACCGCGTTCGACCAGACGGCCTTGGTCCATGACCAGGATCATGTCGGCCTTTTCGATGGTCGACAAGCGGTGGGCGATGACCAGCGTGGTGCGGCCTTGCATAACGTGATCCAGCGCGGCCTGGATGTGCCGCTCCGACTCGGTATCGAGCGCCGAAGTGGCCTCGTCGAGAATCAGCAGCGGGGCGTTTTTCAGCAAGGCCCGGGCAATCGCCAGACGCTGGCGCTGGCCGCCGGACAACAGCACACCGTTCTCGCCGACTTCGGTATCAAAGCCCTTGGGCAACTGATCAACGAATTCCTTGGCGTAGGCGTCGGCGGCGGCAGCCTCGATGGCCTCGCGCGGCGCACCAGCTAGATCGCCGTAGGCAATGTTGTTGGCGACGGTATCGTTGAACAGGGTGACGTGCTGGGTGACCTGCGAGACATGCCGGCGCAGGTTGCGCAACTTGTACTCTTCGATCTCCACGCCATCGAGCAGAATCTGCCCTTCATTGTGGTGATAGAAGCGCGGGATCAGCGCTGCCAGGGTCGACTTGCCACTGCCGGAGCGACCAACCAGGGCGATCATCTGTCCAGGCTCTGCGGTGAAGCTGATGTCGTTCAGCACCTGGCGCTCGGTACCGGGGTAGGTGAAGCTCAGGTTGCGCACCACCAGACGACCCTCGACGCGGTCCTTTTCAACCGTGCCAGCGTCCACTTCGGCAGGCTCGTCGAGCTGCTCGAAGATACTCTCGGCGCCGGCCAGGCCTTTCTGGATGGTCGAGCTGACTTCCGAAAGCTGACGAATCGGCTTGGGCAGCAGGCCAGCAGCAGTAATGTAGGCCACAAGATCGCCGGCCGAAGCGTCGCCGCGCAGGAACAGCACGAGGAACATCAGCGACGCCATGGCGGTGTAGATCACCAATTGCAGCGCCGGCGTGTACAGCGCGCCAGTCTTGGTCATGCGCAGCTGTTTGTCGGTGTTGCTCTGGCTGGCCGCGTTGAAACGGCGCTGCTCGTAGGCTTCGCCACCGAAGCTGCGCACCACACGGTAGCCTTGAATGGTCTCGGAGGCGACATGGGTCACATCCCCCATCGCGACCTGGATCTTCTTGCTCTGCTTGCGGAATTTCTTGCTGGCAGTACTGACCATCACCGCGATGATCGGCAGGATCGCCAACATCACCAGGGTCAGTTTCCAATTCATCCACAGCAGGTAGGCGAACAGGAACACCACCGTCAGGCCTTCACGGATCACCACCTTGATTGCATCGGTGGCAGCACCGGTGACCATGGTCACGTTGAAGGTGATGCGCGAGATCAGGTGACCCGAGTTGTGGCTGTCGAAATAGCGGTTGGGCAGCACCAGCAGCTTGTTGAACAGCTCGACGCGCAGGTCGTGGACCAGGCCCAGCGAGACCTTGGCCAGAAAGTAGTTACCCAGAAACGAACCAAGGCCCTGCCAGGCGGCGATCAGAATGATCAGCAGCGGCACTGCCTGCAGCAGTTTCAGGTCGCGCAGGTACGGCACGGAGGGGAACAGCACGGCTTGAGAATCGCTCAGGCCGTCGACGAAATACTTGAGGATGCCGGCCAGCATGGGCTGGGTCGAAGCAAAGATCACGAAGCCGAGAATGCTGAGCATGAAGATGCCGAGATAGGGCTTCACATAGCTGAGCAGGCGGAAATAGATCTTCAGGCTCGAGGGCGCGGACGATTCGGGAACTGTCATGACAATCCGTCGGGTGAAAAAGAGTCGGGATTATACCACACGCGGTGTTGCCGACCGCCTGCTGCAGGTAAGATAGGCGGCTGCCCTGCCCTTGGCCACACTCTGGAGACTTGATGCAAGCGCTTGAACAGGCACGTTATCTCGCACTGCGCGAAGGCGCCACTGTGCTCGAAGCCGATGGCACCGGCGACAAGGTCCTGCGCCTGATCGATGGCAGCATGCTCAAACTGTTTCGTCGCAAGCGCCTGCTCAGCTCTGCTGCGTGGTATCCGTATGCGCAGCGCTTTGCCGACAACTGTCGGCATCTGCAGGAGCGGCAGATTCCGTGTCCAGTGGTGAAGGCGGTATACCGTATCGGCGCAATCGAGCGCGATGCCGTGCACTATGCACCGCTGCCTGGGCAGACCTTGCGCCAGGTGCTTGAAGAGCCTGCCGATCACGACCAACTGCGTGCGCAACTGGGCCGGTTCATTGCGATTCTGCACGAGCGCGGGGTGTACTTCCGCTCGGCGCACATGGGCAATGTGGTGCTCACGCCTGAGGGTGAACTGGGCTTGATCGACATCGCCGACCTGCGCATCTTCCGCCGGCCGCTGCGCAAGTCGCAGCGGCTGCGCAATTTCAAGCACATGCTGCGCTATCCGCAGGATCGTCAGTGGCTGCTCGACGCCGGCGACAGCAGCTTTGTCGATGGCTACCTGGCCGCTCAGCAGCTGTGCAGTCGCGAAGAACTGGCCAAGGTGCTGGCCTGAGACCGGGGCTTTGTAGGAGCGGCCTTGTGTCGCGAAAGGGCCGCGCAGCGGCCCCACGGCTTCAGCTTCGCCGCTGACATCGCCGGGCCAGCTACGCTGGCCTTTCGCGACACAAGGCCGCTCCTACAGGGACCGCGCAAGCTTTCTAATGCGTTACCAGCGCTTACGCTGTTGTTGCTGGACAACCCTGCCCAACACCATCGCTGCCGGCAACAACACCAGCGGCCAAAGCTCATCCGGGTTGCCGATCAGCTTGCTGCCATCGAAATTGAGCATCACCAGCGCGCACGCCAGGTACATACCCCACGGATCGCGCAGGCGAATCGCCTCGATCAGGGTCATGGCCATGACAATCAGGAACAGCACCAGCGAAATGCCACCGGTGTACAAGCCCATCGCGACGAAGATGTTGTGCGGATGCTGAATGACCATCACCCCGCTGAGCAGCTTGTCGGTGTGGAACTCCACCCCGCAACCCAGCAACCACCCGCAGTTGGCCCATTCGCCAACCATCACCTGGAACAGCTCGATCCGATATGAATCGCCGCGAGCAAACAGGTTATGGAACCACTGGGCATCCTTGATAACCCACAGCACGATGCCGCCCATCACGGCAAACGCCAGCAGCCAAGGGCCGGCAACGCGCGGGAAGCGCCACAGCGCGTAGCACGCCCAAGCGCTGAACAGGAACGCCGCACCCACCAGCGCTGTCCGTGTCTGCAGCACAAAACTGACCGCAACCACCGACAGCACTACAGCTGCAAATGCCTCGATCCAGCGGCGATTACGCACCCATGCAGGCATGGCCAGGGCCAGCGCGCAGAACAACCAGATGCTGGCATAGATCACGTTTTCCATGCGCGCCGGCAGAATCCCTACACGCCCGCCAAAGCGGAATTCGCCCGTCTGGTAGCCATATGCGGCGCAGGCATAAATGTAGAGGCAAATGACCCAGAACAGCGCCCGACCGAACGTTTCCGAGCGGAAGAACTCAGGATTGAGCAAACCGCCGACAATGAACACAAACAACGCCACGTAGAGGATGTGCTTATAGAACTGGCCATCCCCGGCTATCGCCGCCGGCACCAGGAACCACAGCAGAAACACCACCCAGGCCCAGCTCAGTTTGTGCGAAAACAACCCTGCGCCGCGCTCCTTTATCAGGAACACCAGCCCAGGCAACGCAACAAACACGTAGAAAATATTGTTAGTCCACTTCGAAGACGCCATCAATACATAGCTGAGCAGGAATATGATCACTGCCGCAGCGAAGTATTGTCTGCTTACCGCGCCCACCTTGCCTATCTTTTCAAACATCCTTCAATACCCATCCAACCAGTAGTCCAATAACGAGCGCAGCCATCAATTTGATGCGCTCCATGCGCTTGCGCCGAAGCTTCTTGACCTTCTCTTCGGGCATTTCCACGTGCTCACCGAAACCGGTGTGCAATACAGCGTCGTTTTCAAGAATCAGTGCGTAGCGGTTGGCGTCGGCATACAGCCGCGACAGGCTCTTCTCGCCCGAATGCGAGGCATACGGCGCGTGCGCCTGGTAATCAGCCAGCCGGCGCAGGCCCGGATTGAAGGAAAAGCCCTGCCATTCCGGTTTGTTCGAACCCAGCTGGTAGAACGGGATGCCGGCGTGCACCTGACGCTCGTGCAGGAACACATACGGGCTGTGCACCTGCAGGTCATGGGCAAAGCTGCGCAGCCAGACCTGCAAGGCCTGTGGATCAGCTTCAAGCAGGGCCATGGAGTCTTCGATGAAGCCCGGGCGGTAGAACGCCCAGTCATCTTCACAGTGGAACACCCAGAACGTCTTGATCTGCGCGTACGCGGCGTCAACCGAACGCAACTGGCCCAGCTTCGGGTTGTTGACGATAAAGGTCGTGTGCGCACGCCAGTGTTCGGGGATGCATTCGCGCACGGCTTCGTCGCCGGCGTCTTCGGTGATGAACACCTCGCGGATGGGAGCGGTGTTGAAGCGGTCGAAGGTCTCGAGCGTGCGCTTGAGCAGATCGAACCGACCGCAACTGGTCACCATCAGCGTGATCTCGCTGCTTTCACTGAAAAGCATGGTTGTCCTCGATGGTTTAGGGTCGGGCGTTATAGACCCAGGGCGCGACGCAGACGTTGCCACGGGCCCGGGTTGTCACGCTGACGCAAAGGGGGACGCATGGCCTCGACGATCGCCTGGCCGATGGCGTGGAAGCTGAAGCGCTGCTCTGCCAATGCCTGACCATTGCGGGAAATACGCTCGGCCAGGGCGCTGTCGGCACGCAGCACCGCGAGTTTTTCGCGCAATTGCGCAAGGTCGCGGTACAGCACGATGTTGTCCATGTCGACAAAGCCCAGGGCGCGGTTTTCTTCATCACCCTGGTCGTAGGCGAACAGCACACAGCCACAGGCCATGGCTTCGAAGTTCTTGATCATGTACTCGCCCATGCCGACATCGGCACTGACGAAGTAGCGAATGCGGCTGAGGGTCTGGCTGTACTCTTCGCCGGACTTGGTGCGGGTGATGACCAGGTTTTCCACCTCGGCCAACGAGTCGAGCATGGCCTTGCGCCCGGAATAGGCGACGCTGCGCAGGCTGCCGACAAACGCCAGTTCGATATCGCGCTCGCGGTTCTCGTTGCGCAGCAGCGCCTGGTCATAGCCCTTGGGCACGAACACCGCGTCAAAGCCTTCGTCCTGCAGACGGCGGGTGACCACCGCACCAGAGGTGATCACCCGCACCCACGGCAGGCGGCGGTAATGCGCGCTGAACTTGCCGGTGTACTTGCAGGGGATGTAGTTCTGGTAGGCATCGTGCTCAAGGATGACCAGATTGGGTATCTGGCTGATGCAGCGAACCTGACGGATCTCCTTTTTGAAGCGCAAGAAGAACAGGATGCGGTCGTATTGTTCGACCTGCACATGCTGCTTGAAGTAACCGCGCAGGTCGTCCTGTTCGGCGTCGGTCAGCCAGCGGATATCACACTCGCAACTGGCGGCGATGCCTTCATACAGCCGATCAAGGATGGCGCGCTGCTCTTTCTGGACCAGAAACAGGACTTTCACTGTGGTTTACTCTTGTCGACCAGTGTCTCGACCCAAAACAGTTCGTGGCGACGCACTGCCTTACGGAAGAACTCGTTTTTACCAAATAGCGGCCAACGGCGACCTGCCAGATACTGTTGCAGCAAGCGCCGAACCCGTCTTTTGAGCGGCGCCGACGGCTGCAGGTCGTGCATCATAGCCAAAGACATGGCCTTTTGCCTCTGTCGCTCAGGGGAGACTTGCAGTGCCCACGGGCACATCCCCGGCTGCGCCTCGAACAACGGCGGCAAGGCCACGCCGTCACCCGCCTCGCCCATCGGCCAGCGGTCGTTGTCATGAAGGTGGTTGGCGTACAGCAGCAGGGTCTGCGGCTGCCACTGGCACGCGGCCAGCGCCTCGCGCAGTGCATCGTGGGCGCAGATGTGATCGGGGTGCGGGTCGAGCTGCGGATGCGGCAGCACTACGGTGTCCGGTCGCGCGCGCTCGATCAGCTCGCACAGATCAGCCACCAGGGCCTGCCAGGTCGGCTGACCGTGTGTATCACTCTGAAGAGTGCATTCGTTGAAGCGGCGAAACGGACGCGTATCGACCAGATCGGCCTCACGGGACGCCACTACTGCTTGCGGATTGGCCTGCATCGCGCTCAATTGCATGCAGAAGTAACCGAGCTGCACACTCTGCGCCGATGGCACCCCGGCCCAGCGCGGCACGGCGACGCTGTCCCAACTGCGCAGCTCGCCCTTGAGCCGGGCTGCCTGCACGGTGTCCAGGGCCAGTGTGTCGCGGTAGTACTCATTTTCAATTTCGCCAGCGGTCAGGGTGACGATCCAGCTCTGCTCGGCCTGGGCATACGCTGCAAAGGCCGCCAGCTCGGCATCATCGGCATGCGGCGCGATCACCATCAGGGTGCCCGCAAGGTAGTCGGCGTGGCCGATAACCAGCAGCTCCATTTCATCTGCCAACCGGCAGTGGCGCCCGCGCAAACGCAGTTGCCCAGCTGCCAATGCAGCCTCCTGACCACTGAGATTGAGGTAGCGCACACCCTTGGCGCCGCGCTCGAAGGTTTGCTTGTCGACGTTGCCGCCTTCGATGACAACGGCAGGGTCAAACAGCCGACCCAGCAAGCTGGCGCGCAGTTGCACTCGCAGCAGCAGGGTCTGGCTGGCATCCAGTACGCAATCTGCAGGCAGCGTCAGCAGGCCGTCGCGGCTGTGCAGCGGGTAGCGCGCGCAGCCTTGCAGGTCGTACTCGTAATCACTGGCAGCCACGTAGAACAGGTGATCAGAAAACCAGGCTTCATGGCCGACCCACAGCAGCAGCGCGAGTACCGGCGGCAGCCACCACAGCCACAAGCCCGACAGCAAAAGAACGCACAACAGCACCAACACAACCAGCCGTTTGCGCTTGCGATGACGATTGAGTAACTGCTGCTTGCGTGCGCTCATGGTCAGACCTGATACACCGGCACCGGCGTGCACCAACGCTCCTTGTACTCCCGGTCAGCACGACCGAAGGAGAACCGCAGGGCCTTGTTGCGCGCGCGGGCATCTTCCCAGGCGGCCTGGGTATTGAGGAAACTCAGCACGCTGCCGGGGCTGAACGCCTTGGTCTCGGGGTCGACGCCACCGTTGACGTACTCGACGCTGACCCACTCTGGGGCCTCGACACGGTAGATCAGCTGGATGGCAATCGGTGCACCTTCAAGCAATACCACCGAACCGATCAACAGCTCGCGCAGGCGCTCCAGCACTTCAGGCATATGCTGCGCGCCGGTGGCAGCGAAGCCCCAGCGGCGCTGGAACAGGTCGCAATACATGCTGGCGATCTGCGCCGAGGTAAAATCGCTGATCGGCTGCACCTGCCCGCCGGCTTCTTCCAGCAGGCGCAGTTCGCGGCGCTGGTTGTAGCGAAACTTCTTCGACAGGTCTTCCGGCGCGCGGGCCATGGCCAACTGTTCAGTTTGCGCCTGCAGGCCGCTGAAGCGCCCGTGGTTGAGCTCTGACAGGTAGCGCCCGGCATGCCGCAGCGGCGCCTCGGCAGTGCTGGACGCCGGCAGAATCAGTTCGGCATTGCCCAGGTCGAACAGACCCTTTTTGCCGTGACGCTTGAGCACGTCCTTGGACAATGCCAGGTGGCGACCCCAGGTCGGAATGGCCGCCTGTAAATCACCGCCCTGCTCCCACCCCAGATAGCGGACCGGGATCTGCGCAAGCTCAGCCAACTGTTCGAGCACCCGCGGATGGGTCGCGACGCTGCCGCCGAAGCGCTGCCAGGTCTCGGCATAGGCCGCGGCATCGATGACTTTCCAGCCGCGCTCGCGCACAGCCGGGATGCGGTTGAAGATCACGGCTGCACCGCCAACGCCTGCGCTTGCGGCAACTGCCAGAAGGTCTCGGCGACGGCCTGATCACTGAAGCGCTCGCGCAAGCGTTGCAGCATGTGCTCGGCACACGCCTGACGCTGCTGGTCGTCCAGCCTGGCCATATGTTCCAGGCCCTGGGCCAACTGCCCGGCATCGCCCAGCGGGAACAGCATGCCAACGCCCTCGACCACTTCGCGGGCACCGCCACAGGCCGTGGCCAATACCGGAACGCCGGCGACCATAGCCTCCAGCAGGACCATGCCGAACGGCTCGTGATCCGAGCTCAGCGCAAATACATCGAACGCCTTGAAGTAGCGCCGCGCATCCGCCACCTGGCCAAGAAAGTCGACCTGAGCAGCAATACCCAGCTCGACCGCCAGGGCCTTGAGCTGTGGCTCCAGGCGGCCAGTGCCGAGGATCGCCAGGCGAGCACCGGCAGGCAGACTCGGCAGCGCCTGGGCAAATCCTTTGAGCAAGGTCGCCTGGTCTTTGTCCGGGTGCAGACGGCCAACATTGCCGACAATCCACGCCTGTGGGTCGAGGCCAAGTACGCGCCGAGCTTCCGCAGCCGGCACCAGGCTGGCCTGCAGTGCATCGACGTCGATGCGGTTGTACAGGGTTTGAATACGTTCGGCCGGCCACTGCGTCAGGCAGCGGCGCATATCGTCACGCACCGCGTCGGACACGCCGAGCAAGCTCAGGCGCTGGCGGAACAGATTGGCGAAAAGCCGGCGGCTGTTGCGCTGATAGTCGCCGAACGCGTGGTGCACGCCGATCACCGGCAGATCGGTGCCGAGAGAGGCGACATAGATCGGCTTGAAGCGGTGGGCGATGCACAGGGCAAAGTTGCGCTCGGCAGCGATCCGCCGCAGCGCACGTATCGCCCCCAGCTTCAGGCCGCGCACGGCCTTGGAGCTGAATTCGAGAAACAGCACTTCGTCCGAAGCACAGCCCGCGGCTACCTGCGGATCGGCCTTGCCGGTGAGAAACACCGTGGTGACCTGATAACCGCGCCCCTGAAACAGGCTGGCGTACTGACGGGCGCAGTCGAGAAACGGCCCGTCATAACCATGGCAGAACTGCAGAATGCGCGGTTCAGAGCGGCTGGTCATAAGGCGCAGCGCCATCCTTCACGACCAGGATGTCTTCCATGATCAGGTACTGCAGGTCCGAGCCGAAGAACATGTTCAAGGCGTCGGTCGGCGAGCAGATCATCGGCTCGCCACGACGGTTCAGCGAGGTGTTCAGCGACACGCCGTTGCCGGTCAGGTCTTCCAGCGCTTTCATCATGTCGTAGTAGCGCGGGTTGTATTCGCGCTTGAGCACCTGGGCACGCGAAGTGCCGTCCTCGTGGACCACTTCCGGTACACGGGTTTTCCATTCATCCGACACTTCGAAGGTGAAGGTCATGAACGGCGCAGGGTGATCGATCTTGATCATCTGCGGCGCAACGGTGTCGAGCATCGACGGGCAGAAAGGCCTCCAGCGCTCGCGGAACTTGATCTGGTGGTTGATCCGGTCGGCAACCCCGGCAACGCTTGGGCAGCCGATGATCGAACGGCCACCGAGCGCGCGCGGGCCAAACTCCATGCGGCCCTGGAACCAGGCCACAGGGTTGCCATCGACCATGATCTTGGCGATCTGCTCGGGCATGTTGTCCAGCTTGCGCCACTGCGGCTGGCTCGGATGGCGAGCGCAGGCGGCAATCACGTCTTCGTTGGAATACGACGGGCCGAGGTAGACGTGTTCCATCTTCTCGACCGGGACGCCACGGGCGTGCGACACGTAGGCAGCAGCGCCGACCGCAGTACCGGCGTCACCGGAGGCCGGCTGCACGAACAGCTCCTTGACGTCCGGGCGGGCGATGATCTTCTGGTTGAGCTTGACATTCAGCGCGCAGCCGCCAGCGAAGGCCAGCTTGCCGGTCTGCTTGAGGATGTCGCCCAGGTAATGGTCGATCATCTGCAGCGCAAGCTTCTCGAACAGCGCCTGCATGCTCGCCGCGTAGTGGATGTACGGCTCGTCGGCGATATCGCCTTCGCGCTTGGGACCCAGCCACTCGATCAGTTTTGGCGAGAAGTAGAAGCCCTTGCCCTTTTCTTTATAGCGACGCAGGCCGATGACGTTGGCGTATTCGGTGTTGATCACCAGTTCGCCGTTTTCAAAGCTGGCCAGGCGTGAGAAGTCATATTTGCTGGCATCGCCGTATGGCGCCATGCCCATGACCTTGAACTCGCCGTCGAGCATTTCGAAGCCGAGGAACTCGGTGATCGCGCCATACAGGCCGCCGAGCGAGTCCGGATCGAAGAACTCCTTGATCTTGTGGATCTTGCCGTTTTCACCGTAGCCAAAGAAGGTCGTGGCGTATTCGCCCTTGCCATCAATGCCGAGGATCGCGGTTTTTTCTTTAAAGCCCGAGCAGTGGTAAGCACTGGAGGCGTGCGCCAGGTGGTGCTCGACCGGCTCGATCTTGATCTTTTTCGGATCGAAGCCCAGTTGCTCGAGGCACCAGACGATCTTGTTGCGATAGCGCTTGTAGCGACGGTTGCCCATCAGCAGCGCGTCGAGGGCGCGGTCCGGGGCATACCAGTAGCGTTTGGCATAGTGCCAGCGGGCCTTGCCGAACAGGCTGATCGGGGCGAAGGGTATGGCGACCACATCGACGTCCGACGGCTTGATGCCGGCCTGCTCCAGGCAGAACTTCGCCGATTCGTAGGGCATGCGGTTCTTCGCATGCTTGTCACGCACGAAGCGCTCTTCTTCGGCGGCGGCAATCAGTTTGCCGTCGATGTACAGGGCCGCGGAAGGGTCATGGCTAAGGGCGCCGGACAGGCCAAGAATCGTCAATGCCAAGGGTCTAGCCTCTTCATTCGGTAGAGATGCGCGGTCGGCCTCACGGCGGACGGCGGCTAAAGGGCGGGATTATAACGCAAAGCTCCATCGCGCACCGCCCCTGTGTAGGAGCGGCCTTGTGTCGCGAAAGGCCAGCGAAGCTGGCCCGGCGGTATCAGCGGCGAAGCTGAAAATGTGGGGCCGCTTCGCAGCCCTTTCCGACCGGTCCGGCGCTCCGGCAAGGCCGCCCCTACAGGGATCTGCACAGCATCAGGGCACTGTGACTACTCAGCAATCAGCCAATCCAGGCGCCAGCTACCGTCAGTCTGGGCCAGCTCTTTGGCCAGCAGCGGCAGCAACTCGCGCAGCTCTTCTTCCAGACCCCATGGCGGGTTGGCAATCGCCAGGCCGGAACCGTTCAGACCCTGCGGGCTGTCCTGATGATGCACATACAGCTCGGCGCGCAGCAGCTTCGGCGCGCCGGTGCTGGTCAGGTCCTGATAGTAGCGAGTCAGCAAGCGCTGGTCCTTGATCGGGTACCAGATCACCGCCACCGTCTGGCGCATGCGCCCGATCGCTTCCTTGACTGCAACGGTGCAGCGCTTGAGCTCGTCGGCCTGCTCGAACGGCGGATCGATGAGCATGATCGCGCGTTTTTCCTGCACTGGCAGCAGCGCCCGGGGCACATGCCAGCCTTCACCCAGATGAACGGTGACGCGCGGGTCCTTTTTCATGTTCTCGCGCAGCAATGGGCCGTCTTCCGGGTGCTTTTCGTTGAACAGCGCACGGTCCTGCTGACGCATCAGCCGGCGCGCCAACTCGGGCGAGCCCGGGTAATAGCGCAGCTCACCTTCTGGATTCAGGCGCTTGATCACGCGCAGGTAGTCGGCGGTGATCTCGGGCAGATCGTCACGGCCCCACAGCCGGGCAACGCCCTCCAGGTACTCACCGGTACGGCTCGCCTGGTCGCCGTGCAGGTCGTACAGACCGAGGCCGGCGTGGGTATCGATGTAAGCGAACGGCTGCTCCTTGCGCGACATCAAGGCGATGAGGCGGGTCAGCACGATGTGTTTGAAGACGTCGGCATGGTTGCCGGCGTGGAAGGCGTGACGATAGTTCATGGCAACTCCTGCGCAGGCGGCAAGTTTACCTTGTCAGGCTGGAGCCGTCAGGCCTGCGTATGCGCCAGGCGACTGCAGGCCTGCCTTGCAGCGGGCAAGAAAAAGCCCGCACCTAAACAGGCGCGGGCTTTTTCATACAGCGATCAGGGCAACATTACTTACCGATGTGGTAAGCCTCGTCAGCCTTCTCGAAGCGCGAAACCATGCTCGAGGTCGGCGCGCCCAGCTTGCTCACCAGCACGATGGCGATGGTGGCAAACAGGAAGCCCGGAATGATTTCGTACAGGCCGGTGTCCAGCTGCTTCCAGAAGATCACGGTCAGTGCGCCAACTATGATACCGCTCAGCGCGCCGTTGCGGGTCATACCCTTCCACAGTACCGACAGCAGGACTACCGGACCAAACGCAGCACCGAAGCCAGCCCAGGCGTACGCCACCAGGCCAAGCACGCGGTTTTCCGGGTTGGCTGCAAGGGCGATGGCGATCAGTGCCACGGCCAGGACCATGATCCGGCCGACCCAGACAAGCTCGACCTGGGAAGCGTTTTTACGCAGGAAAGTCTTGTAGAAGTCTTCGGTCAGGGCGCTGGAGCAGACCAACAGCTGGCAGCTCAGGGTGCTCATCACCGCCGCCAGAATGGCCGACAGCAGCACACCGGCAACCCACGGGTTGAACAGGATCTTCGCCAGCTCGATGAACACACGCTCGTGGTTCTCGGTAACCGGGCCAGCCAGATCAGGGTTGGCCGAGAAGTAGGCGATACCGAAGAAGCCCACGGCGCAAGTACCAGCCAGGCACAGGATCATCCAGGTCATCGAGATGCGACGAGCCTTGGCGATCGACTTGACCGACTCGGCAGCCATGAACCGCGCGAGGATGTGCGGCTGGCCGAAGTAGCCCAGGCCCCAGCCCATCAGCGAGATGATGCCGATGAAGGTCGCCCCCTTGAACATGTCGAAGTTGGCCGGGTTCTGCGCCTCGATGGCGAGGAAGGTGGTGTCGAAGCCGCCCGTCGAGATCAGCACGATGATCGGCGTCAGGATCAGCGCGAAGATCATCAGCGAGGCCTGCACGGTATCGGTCCAGCTCACTGCCAGGAAACCACCGACGAAGGTGTAGGCGATGGTCGCAGCAGCGCCGGCCCACAGTGCGGTTTCGTACGACATGCCGAAGGTGCTTTCGAACAGGCGAGCACCCGCCACGATGCCCGAGGCACAGTAGATGGTGAAGAACACCAGAATGACTATCGCAGAGATGATCCGCAGCAGCCCGCTTTTGTCTTCAAAGCGGCTGGCAAAGTAATCCGGCAGGGTCAGCGCGTCGCCGTTGTGCTCGGTCTGCACACGCAGACGGCCGGCCACGAACAGCCAGTTCAGGTAAGCACCAACGGTCAGGCCGATGGCGATCCAGGCTTCGGACAAGCCGGACATGTAGATGGCGCCTGGCAGGCCCATCAACAGCCAGCCGCTCATGTCGGAGGCACCTGCGGACAGCGCGGTGACAACGCTACCGAGGCTACGTCCGCCGAGAATGTAATCGGAAAGGTTGTTGGTGGAGCGATAGGCGGCGAAGCCGATAAGTACCATTACTGCGATGTAGACCACGAAGGTGATCGTCAGTGGATTGCCCATGGTTGTGCCCTGGCGTTTGTTTTTATTTCATGCAACCAGCCGACAAAGCGGTTGCACCCAGGCGGCGCATGCTATGCAACAACATGAACCGGGTGCAACCATTTTTCATTTGCCAGTTGCACCCTGAAATGCGTTTACACACAAAACGTCGCTTTTAGACACTTTTGTCGCAAACGCCGCGTTTATCAAGGGAAAACGCACCATAATCGAGCAGCGCGACGACCTAAAACCACGTGCCAGACGAGTTGCACCTCAAACATTAAAAAAACGGGTTGCACCAGGTTGCACCCGCAATTGGCTAGCGCTAATCTTGGCCTCAGCTAAAGCCACAGCAAGTGGCAATAATGAGGACAAGAAATGGCGACTACCACCCTTGGGGTCAAACTCGATGACCCTACCCGTGAGCGACTCAAGGCAGCTGCGCAGTCGATTGACCGTACGCCGCATTGGTTGATCAAGCAGGCTATCTTCAATTACCTGGAGAAGCTCGAGGGTGGCGCGACCCTGCACGAAATCAATGGCCATGGTGCCAACCTCAGTGACGACGCCGGCGAGGTACAGCCTGAGCATAGCCATCAATGCTTCCTCGAGTTTGCTGAAAGCATCCTGCCGCAATCGGTACTGCGTGCTGCCATCACTTCGGCCTACCGTCGCCCCGAGCAGGAAATGGTGCCGATGCTGCTGGAGCAGGCGCGCCTGACCACTGCCCAGGCCGAAGCCACCAACAAGCTCGCCTCGGGCATCGCCGAGAAGCTGCGTAACCAAAAGAGCGCCAGCGGTCGTGCCGGTATCGTTCAGGGCCTGTTGCAGGAGTTTTCGCTGTCGTCGCAGGAAGGCGTTGCTCTCATGTGCCTGGCCGAAGCCCTGCTGCGCATCCCCGACAAAGGCACCCGCGACGCGCTGATCCGCGACAAGATCAGCAC
This sequence comes from Pseudomonas sp. 1121_17, assembly GCF_052850745.1. Classification (NCBI taxonomy): domain Bacteria; kingdom Pseudomonadati; phylum Pseudomonadota; class Gammaproteobacteria; order Pseudomonadales; family Pseudomonadaceae; genus Pseudomonas; species Pseudomonas sp. 1121_17. The sequence continues at coordinate 38,397 of NZ_VXCX01000008.1, read as the reverse complement.
CGGCAACTGGCACCCGCACCTGGGCAACAGCCCGTCGCTGTTCGTCAACGCAGCAACCTGGGGCCTGCTGCTGACCGGCAAGCTGGTCTCGACCCACAACGAATCCGGCCTGACCTCGTCGCTGACGCGCATCATCGGCAAAAGTGGCGAACCGATGATCCGCAAGGGCGTCGACATGGCCATGCGCCTGATGGGCGAGCAGTTCGTCACCGGCGAAACCATCGCCGAAGCCCTGGCCAACGCCAGCCGCTTCGAGTCCAAAGGCTTCCGTTATTCCTACGACATGCTCGGTGAAGCCGCACTCACCGAGCATGACGCACAGAAGTACCTGGCCTCCTACGAGCAGGCGATCCACTCGATCGGCAAGGCCTCCCATGGCCGCGGCATCTATGAAGGCCCGGGCATCTCGATCAAGCTTTCCGCCCTGCACCCTCGCTACAGCCGCGCGCAATACGAGCGGGTGATGGACGAGCTGTACCCGCGCCTGCTGTCGCTGACCTTGCTGGCCAAGCAGTATGACATCGGCCTGAACATCGACGCCGAAGAAGCCGACCGCCTCGAGCTGTCGCTGGACCTGCTCGAGCGCCTGTGCTTCGAGCCATCGCTGACTGGCTGGAACGGTATCGGTTTTGTCATCCAGGCTTATCAGAAGCGTTGCCCGTACGTGATCGACTCGGTCATCGACCTGGCCAAGCGCAGCCGCCATCGCTTGATGATCCGCCTGGTCAAGGGCGCCTACTGGGACAGCGAAATCAAGCGCGCCCAGGTCGAAGGTCTGGAAGGCTATCCGGTCTACACCCGCAAGGTGTACACCGACGTTTCCTACATCGCCTGCGCACGCAAGCTGCTGTCGGTGCCAGAAGCCATCTACCCGCAGTTCGCTACCCACAACGCCCACACCCTGTCGGCCATCTACCACATCGCCGGGCAGAACTATTACCCGGGCCAGTACGAGTTCCAGTGCCTGCACGGCATGGGCGAGCCGCTCTACGAACAAGTGGTGGGCAAAGTTGCCGATGGCAAGCTGAACCGTCCGTGCCGGGTGTATGCCCCGGTCGGTACCCACGAGACGCTGCTGGCCTATCTGGTGCGACGCCTGCTGGAAAACGGCGCCAACACCTCGTTCGTCAACCGTATTGCCGACCACTCGATTTCGATTCAAGAGCTGGTCTCCGACCCGGTCGCCAATATCGAGCAGATGGCGGCCCAGGAAGGCAGCATCGGCCTGCCACACCCGCGCATCCCGCTGCCGCGTGACCTGTATGGCAGCGAGCGGGCCAACTCGGCCGGTATCGACCTGGCCAACGAACATCGCCTGGCGTCGTTGTCCTGCGCGTTGCTGGCAACCGCTCACACCGAGTGGAAAGCCGCACCGATGCTGGGTTGCGCTAGCAGCCAGGAAGTGACGGCAGCGGTGATCAACCCGTCCGATCATCGCGACGTCGTCGGTCATGTGCAGGAAGCCACCGTCATTGATGTCGACAACGCCATCCAGTGCGCGCTGAACGCTGCGCCGATCTGGCAAGCGACGCCACCAGCCGAGCGTGCAGCGATCCTCGAGCGCAGTGCCGACCTGATGGAGGCCGAGATCCAGCCGTTGATGGGCCTGCTGGTGCGTGAAGCCGGCAAGACCTACGCCAACGCCATTGCCGAAGTCCGCGAAGCGGTGGACTTCCTGCGTTACTACGCGGTACAGGCCCGCAACAACTTCAGCAACGACGCCCACCGCCCATTGGGCCCGGTGGTGTGCATCAGCCCGTGGAACTTCCCGCTGGCGATCTTCAGCGGCCAGGTTGCTGCGGCCTTGGCTGCCGGTAACCCTGTGCTGGCCAAGCCTGCCGAGCAAACTCCGCTTATCGCTGCGCAAGCGGTGCGCTTGATGCTTGAAGCCGGCATACCTGAGGGTGTGCTGCAACTGCTGCCAGGCCGCGGTGAAACCGTCGGCGCCGGTCTGGTCGGTGACGAGCGGGTCAAAGGTGTGATGTTCACTGGTTCGACCGAAGTCGCCCGCCTGCTGCAACGCAATATCGCTGGCCGCCTCGACGCTCAAGGCCGACCGATCCCGCTGATCGCCGAAACCGGCGGGCAGAACGCGATGATCGTCGACTCGTCGGCCTTGACCGAGCAAGTGGTGATCGACGTGGTTTCCTCGGCATTCGACAGCGCCGGTCAGCGTTGCTCGGCCCTGCGCGTTCTGTGCCTGCAGGAAGACTCCGCCGACCGCGTGATCGAAATGCTCAAGGGCGCCATGGCGCAAAACCGCCAGGGCAACCCGGAGCGCCTGTCGGTGGACATCGGCCCGGTAATCGACGCTGAAGCCAAGGCGGGTATCGAGAAGCACATCCAGGCCATGCGCGAAAAAGGCCGCGCCGTGTATCAGGTGGCCATCGCCGATGCTGCCGAATGCAAACGCGGTACCTTCGTCATGCCGACCTTGATCGAGCTGGACAGCTTCGACGAACTCAAGCGCGAGATCTTCGGTCCGGTACTGCACGTAGTGCGCTACAACCGCCGCAACCTCGACCAATTGCTCGAGCAGATCAACGCCTCCGGCTACGGCCTGACCCTGGGCGTACACACCCGCATCGACGAAACCATCGCCAAGGTTGTGGATACCGTCAACGCCGGCAACATGTACGTCAACCGCAACATCGTCGGTGCCGTGGTCGGCGTGCAGCCGTTCGGTGGTGAAGGCCTGTCCGGCACCGGCCCGAAAGCCGGCGGCCCGCTGTACCTGTACCGCCTGCTGTCGACCCGCCCGGTCGACGCCGTGGCTCGCCAGTTCAAGGAGGCCGATGCTACCAGCAAGGTCGACAGCGTCCTGCGCGATCAATTGATCAAGCCGCTGCACAGCCTTAAAGCCTGGGCCGAAAGCAACCAGCTGAGCGACCTGGCCAGCCTCTGCGAGCAGTTCGCAGAGCAATCACAGAGCGGCATCACCCGCCTGCTGCCGGGCCCGACCGGCGAGCGCAACAGCTACACCATCCTGCCGCGCGAGCATGTGCTGTGCCTGGCAGACAATGAAGCTGACCTGCTGGCTCAATTGGCTGCAGTACTGGCTGTAGGCAGCTCGGCGGTATGCGTCGACGGCGAGCCGGCCAAGAGCCTGCGTGCGCGCCTGCCTAAAGAGCTGCAAGGCAAGGTCAAGCTGGTAGCTGACTGGACCAAGGATGAAGTAGCGTTCGATGCTGTTATCCACCACGGCCACTCAGACCAACTGCGCGCCGTATGCGAACAGGTAGCCAAGCGCGCCGGGGCGATTGTCGGTGTGCACGGGTTGTCCAGCGGCGATCAGCAGATTGCCCTGGAGCGTTTGGTGATCGAGCGCGCAGTGAGCGTCAACACCGCTGCGGCGGGGGGTAACGCGAGCTTGATGACGATCGGCTGACACCGACACGGCAGTAAGCAAAAAGGAGAGCTTTGGCTCTCCTTTTTTTATGACTTTCAGAATGGTGCGTTAACCGACGAACAGATCACTGGGACTGTACCGCTTTGGGTTCCACCAAAAGACCGCTTGCGCTCATGGAACCAAAGTAACTTCTGGAAATATCGGCAAAGGCACTGGAAAGCGAGCCTTTGGATTTATCATGATAAGCAAGCGTGATATCCAGGTTACCTATCACTGGGAAGCCATCAACCCCTGTCAAGACTTGAAAGTCTTCGTCAAGCGTACTCATCAAGACCGCAGACACGTAGAACCCGGATGCCAATGCCGCGACAATACCTGCATAACTGGTGCTGTTGTAACTTACTCGATAGGCCTTTCTAACACGCTGCAGAGCTTGCAGTATCAAGTCCCTGTCGCCGCAGCCCTTAGTAAAAAGTGCCAAGGGCACCGGACTTTGTGCCAAGGCATTGCTGCCCTTAGCGCAGACCCACTTAAGCTCTTCAGAATGGAGAAGCTCAGATGACACCGCCGGAGGCCTACCCTGCGTCAACACTACATCCAGTTCACCGGACAGATAGCGCTCCCAAATCTGGCTACTGTAACCACAGTGCACTTCAATCTCCATGTCAGGAAAACGCGCAGCACACCGCTTGATAATATCCGAGAAGAAACTGGAGACGTAGGCGTCAGACGTCCCAACCTTGACCTGCCCCTTGTAGCTCATGTCGGTCATCGTGGCGACGGCTTGATCATTCATCTCCAGGATTCTGACAGCATGAACAAGCATCTCGTCGCCTTTGGCCGTCAACGCCAACGCTTTCTTGCCCCTGACAAACAGGTCAGCGCCTAGATGAGCTTCAAGCTTCTGGATCTGCTGGCTTACGGCTGACTGGACGCGACACAGTTTTTCCGAGGCTCTGGAAAAGCTCTTTAATTCCGCCACGGTAACGAATGTGCGCAGCTGATTCATATCAAGGTTCATTCGAAGCTCTATCATCACATTCCGAGATGGGTTGCATCATAATTATTAGCGATCACTTGATCAAACAATGACTTAGCATGCGAGCTTCTCAAATGGAGCCATAGCATGCCATCTAGAATCATCGGGAAAATCGACCTCCGGGACTACAACTTAACCAGGGACATCGAGCATCTCAATTCCGTAACCAAGCAGCCTGAAGAGTACGATGAATTTGGACAAGGCCATTGGAAAAACCTATCCATCTATAATGCGAGCGGCGACGCTTCCGACACTCAGTACAGGAGCACAGACCACTGTTTACCTACTGAGCATGCATTGGCATGCTTGCACCTTCGCGAGTTCATCCATACACATTTTAAGTTCGATAACCTCCAAATGGTTCGCGCCAGGAGCCTCGTTGACGGACTGGTGATACCGCACCGCGACTTCGTGGAACTTGGCCAGAAAACCAAATATTTCAGGGTCTTTGTTGCCCTTGAGGACAATGACGAATCCTTCCACTCTGACGAGCACGGTGTGTTCCAGATGAGGGCAGGCGAAGTCTGGTACCTCGATGCAGGAATAAGCCATGCAGCAGTAAATTTTGGATTACACAGCCGTATGTTTCTCTGCTTGGACTTCATGTTTGAAGATGCCTTTGTCGACACCGATATTTTTGGAGCTCAAGCCGCTATTGACTTTGATTGCCACACCACCTATATCGAGCGCCAACCGCTACACACAACGCACGTATCGGAGATCATTTCCGCCACATCAAAAATCATAAATCGCCACACCTTCAAAGACATTGTATTCGCATTATCAAAGTACCATTTTATCTATGACCTTCCAGTCTCATCCTGCTATGACTGGATCATCAGCGCCGCTAGGCAAGCCGACAACCTAGAAATAATTGACAAGGCTGTCGGGCTGCGCCGCTATCTCATCGAACAGAGAGATATTGGTCAGCGCTATGCAATAAACGACTGGAACGCCTGATCGTGAGCTCCGCTATGACCACAGCAGAAAAATATTACCCCCTGGCTTTTTTACTGATGTGGAGCAGCGGAGCTATCTTCGTAAAGCTCGGCCTCGAGGATGCGTCAGTCTCTGTTTTTCTTACAATTCGCTCTGTTGGCGCAGTGCTGGCCTTGCTCATTGCTTGCTGGCTGACCGCGCCGCACTACAAGCTGAAAGAGAGCCTGCTATTACCAAAAGCCCTTTTGATTCGAGTGATGGGTGTCGGTGTACTTTTACAAGTAGCCTATCAAGCAGCCTACTTCTTTGCCTTGAACCATCACATGTCGCCGGGGGTACTTGCACTGATCCTCGGGTTCCAACCTCTCCTCACCCCAATTTTTGCCAGCGAACGGATTGGCAGGGCTGGCAGCCTATATCTTTTGTTGGGGTTATCAGGCCTGACGATCGCGCTACTCGGCGCCCGTGAACTAGGATCGATAACTGCCATAGGACTATGTTTTGGTTTGGGGTCGGTGCTCGCCATAACGGCCGGTGCGGTCCTGCAGAAGAACACCACGATCAATCCCGTGACCGCCGCTTTTTATCATGCGCTCATTGCTTCGATTACCTTCCTGGCGGTGCTGCCGTTTACGGATATACGACTGAGCTTGACGCCTACGTTTGTCGTTTCGGCACTATGGATGTCCACGGTTGTATCCACGCTCGCTGTTGTCCTGCTATTCAAGATGCTCGCCAGAAACTCCGCCAGCAAGGTGGGTGTTCTCTTCTATATGGTCCCCGTCATAACCATGGCAATGGACTACCTTGCATTTGGCAACAAGATTAATTGGTTAACCCTGTTGGGGGCTTGTTTGGTCATGGTAGCGGTAAAGGGCTTTGGAGCGACGCAAGCTAAGCCGGATACACCCACAATCGAAAAACAATAGTTTCTGCTCTTCTTCAAGCCCGCCACCCGATCGTAGTTCGCAACGCAACTCGTCGCAATGGCCTGAGGCATCTGAGCGCCGGTTTGGGAAATGGACTACACAGTAGAGGGAAAATCCGAGACATCAGATCAAATAAAACTGATTGTGCGCCACAGGCAGCACATTAAGGTCACGTGGCATCAACACCTGCTGACTACTGAGTAGCAAATTCAACCTGGTGACTACCGGCTGATTCCAGGTCGACGTCGCCTGTAATTGGGGCCGCTTCGCGGCCCCAAAACCAGCAGCAGCTACACCAATCCGCGCCTGGCCACCGCCCACTTACGCAACGCCAGCGCAATCACCGCCGCACTCCCGACTCGGCGTCATCAATGCCCAATGACGCACGAAGCACCAATTCTAGCCCCCACTCACCGACACCAAATTAATCACGTCCGGTTGCGCCATAGCCACCACAGGCTCCAGCCTTTGATTGCCTCGAAAGCTAAAAAAATCACCATCCAAAGCCAGGCATTAATACCTGGAATAACGAGGAGTAGGGAAAACGAGGGGATCGCAAACATCAACCTACCTGGGAATTGGATAACTGCGAGATATAAAGCGTACGTTCTTCCAGCAAGGAACAACACGCACGTCACGATAACTGAGATCTGGACTGCAGCGCCGAGCCATATTAAAAACTCCAGCCCACCACCCCAGCACTGCATACTTTCTAAACCAGAATAAAAATCACCCAAGATCGGAACTCTGCCGCGTTTCAAACTGCCATACACAAGGAACGCTACATAAAGCGCATCCATCCCTCCCCATAGCATTTGAATCAACCGTATCTTCCGACCTGACGAGATCTGTAGACGACTTGTCATTTCAGTTCATATACCTCGTCTGCAATTACACGGCGCCAATACCACACGCTGCCCGACACCTCCCACGCATCGTCTCCCTGTACATAAATTTGCACTGTTTCTTTGACTTCTCCACACTTATATATCGCCGAGGACGCCGCAATATAAAGCTCCTCATCGCCTAGAGGCACCCATTTTTGCGTCACGACCCTCGTAGTGTTCGCATAGTCTTTTCCATCGCTCAAGAACACTCGCCCCTCATCACTAAGCGACGCCAGAAAATTTCCAAAAAAAGCTGCACCTGAAGCTATTTTCCTTCTACGCACATCCATTATCTTCCACTTCCCAGGACCAAAACTCAGCGATCCAGCAGGAGATCTTCTTTCCACACATCATTCCAGCGAATCAATCTGTCCATATTTCCCCCTACAAAGGGACAATATCTACAACTTGTGAGGCGTTTCTGTCTCGCCAAGAAATCCGAGAAGCATGTAGGAAGTTTCCGATCGCCCTCCCCCCACTCTGTGATGCCCCATCACTAGGACCTATTGTTCTAGTGCCACGGCAAATTCACGCATAGCCTTGCACCAACCCCATCACTGGACCCGCCAGCATGTCCGAAACCCTGCTCAGCTCCCGCAACCTGGCTTTCGAGCTCTACGAAGTTCTCGACGCCGAGGCCCTGACCCAGCGCCCACGCTTCGCCGAGCACAGCCGGGAAACCTTCGATGCGGCGTTGGCCACTGCGCGCACCATCGCCGAGAAGTACTTCGCCGGGCACAACCGCAAGGCCGACGAAAATGAACCGCGCTACGTGGATGGCCGGGCCGAGTTGATTGCCGAGGTGAAGCCTGCGGTCGATGCCTTTTTGCAGGCGGGTTTCCTCAATGCCAACCGCGATTTCGAGGTCGGTGGCATGCAGTTGCCGAGCCTGCTCTCGCAAGCCTGTTTCGCGCACTTCCAGGCCGCCAACGCGGGCACTACGGCCTACCCGTTTCTGACCATGGGCGCCGCCAACCTGATCGAGAGTTTCGGCAGCGATGAGCAGAAGCGCTTGTTCCTGCAGCCGATGATCGAGGGGCGCTACTTCGGCACCATGGCCCTGACCGAACCCCATGCTGGCTCGTCACTGGCGGATATCCGCACCCGCGCCGAACCGGCTGGCGATGGCAGCTACCGGATCAAGGGCAACAAGATCTTCATCTCCGGCGGCGACCATCAGCTGTCGGAGAACATCGTCCATCTGGTGCTGGCCAAGCTGCCGGATGCGCCCGCCGGGGTGAAGGGCATTTCGCTGTTTATCGTGCCCAAGTACCTGGCCAATGCCGATGGCAGCCTGGGCCCGCGCAACGATGTGCTGCTGGCCGGGCTGTTCCACAAGATGGGCTGGCGTGGCACCACCTCGACGGCACTGAATTTCGGCGATCAAGGCAACTGTGTCGGCTACCTGCTCGGCCAGCCGCATCATGGCCTGGCCTGTATGTTCCAGATGATGAACGAGGCGCGGATCGGCGTCGGCATGGGCGCGGTGATGCTTGGCTATGCCGGTTATCTGTACTCGCTAGACTACGCCCGCCAGCGCCCGCAAGGGCGCCTGCCGGACAACAAGGACCCACTCAGCGCGGCGGTGCCGATCATTGCCCACAGCGATGTGAAGCGCATGCTGCTGACGCAGAAGGCCTACGTCGAAGGCGCCTTCGATCTGGGCTTGTATGCCGCACGTCTGTTCGACGATACCCACACAGCGCCCAGCGCCAGCGAGCGCCAGCAGGCCCAGGCATTGCTCGACCTGCTGACGCCGATCGTCAAATCCTGGCCCTCGGAGTTTTGCCTGAAGGCCAATGAGCTGGCGATCCAGATTCTTGGCGGCCACGGCTATACCCGCGAGTACCCGGTCGAACAGTACTACCGCGACAACCGTCTGAACCCGATCCATGAGGGCACGCATGGCATTCAGTCGCTCGACCTGCTCGGGCGCAAGCTGGCGCACAACGGCGGCGCCGGGCTCAAGCAGCTGATTCGGCTGATGGCTGCCACCGCCGAACGCGCCAGCCATCACCCGGCGCTGGATGAGCTGCGCCAGCCGCTCGAGCAGTTGGTCAATCGGCTGCAGGCCGTCACTCTGGCTTTGCTGGGTGATATGGCCGCTGGCAAGGTCAGCCTGGCGCTGGCCAACTCGGCGCTGTACCTCAAGGTATTTGGCCATTGCGTGATTGGCTGGCGCTGGCTGGAGCAGGCGCTGCATGCCGAGCGCGGGCTGGTCAACGGCGCGGCGGCCGACCACGACTTCTATCGTGGCAAGTTGCAGGCGGCGCGTTATTTCCTGACTTGGGAAGTACCGGGCTGCCATACTGAGCTGGCACTGCTCGAGGCCCGCGATGACACCTGCCTGAGCATGCACGAAGGGTGGTTCTAGGGGGAGCCGCCGCGTTCACGGAGTTCTGCCCATGTTCGATTCCAGCGCCCTGCTGCGTCAGCGCTTTGCTGCGCTGCGCAGTACGGCCGAGGTGTTTTCGCTGCGCCACGTCAAGCAGTCCTATCAAGGCTTGGCGGTGCGCCGCAATGTTGCCCAGCCACCGTTCTTCAATCAGGACGAAGGCGCCATGCTCACCGTGCGCATCAACGGTGTGGAGGCCTACGCGGCCACCGCCGATCTTTCGCAAAGCGGCTTGCAACGGGCGCTGGAGCAAGCCGAAGCGCTGGCCCGGCAGATCGCCCGGCACAGCCTGCTGGACTTGAGCACGCAAGCGGTGCCGAGCGAGCGCCATGACCATGTCTCCCCCAACTTCATTCAGCCGCTGCCAAACCTGGCCGATTGCCTGGGCCTGCTCGCCGCCGAATCGGCCAGCGTGCCGACGGACAACCGCCTGGTCGACTGGCAGGCGAGCCTGGGTATCAGCGAAGTCGAACAGACCTACCTAAACTCGGCCGGCGCCGAACTGCGCCACGCCCAGCGCTTTTTGTTTCCGGGCATGGGCGTCACTGCCAGCGACGGCCAGGACAGCCAGAGCCGCAGCCTGGGCCGGGACAATTTTGGCCAGCAGGGCGGTTTCGAGATCATCGAGCGCTGCGGCCTGATCGGTGCCGCGACGCAGGTTGCCGATCAGGCCTTGCAACTGTTGCTAGCGCCCAACACGCCGAGCGGCAAGCGCGACCTGTTGCTGATGCCTGACCAGATGATGCTGCAGATCCACGAGTCGATCGGCCACCCGCTGGAGATGGACCGAATTCTGGGCGACGAGCGTAACTACGCCGGTACCAGTTTCGTCAAAGCCAGCGACTTCGGCCAGCTCCAGTATGGCTCGAACCTGCTCAACGTGACCTTCGACCCGACCATCGCCGAAGAGCTGGCCAGCTACAGCCACGACGATGACGGCACGGCCGCCAGCAAGCAGTTCCTGATCTGTCAGGGCAAGCTGTTGCGCCCGCTCGGGGGCGCGCTGTCGCAGTTCCGCTCCGGGCTTGATGGGGTCGCCAACAGCCGCGCCTGCAGCTGGAACCGCGCGCCGATCGACCGCATGGCCAACCTCAATATCGAACCCGGTGAGCAGTCGCTGGCGCAGCTGATTGGCGGTATCGAGCGGGGCATCCTGATGCGCACCAACCGCTCGTGGTCGATTGACGATGCGCGCAACAAGTTTCAGTTTGGCTGCGAGTGGGGCCAGTTGATCGAAGACGGCCAACTCAAGGGCGTGGTCAAGAACCCTAACTACCGCGGTATTTCGGCGCAGTTCTGGCGCGACCTGTCGGCAGTCGGCGACCGTAGCACTTTCGAGGTGCTCGGCACCCCCAACTGCGGCAAGGGCGAGCCCAATCAGGTGGTGCGGGTCGGCCATGCGTCGCCGGCCTGTGTGTTCAGCCAGATCGATGTATTCGGAGGAGACGCCTGATGCGCGCCACACCCCAGGAGCAATTCCAGCAGCTGCTGCAGACCTTGCGTGCAGCCCTGCGCGACGGCGAGCAGTTCACCCTCGGTTTCAGCGCCGAGCAGTCGCAGTTCATTCGTTTCAACCATGCCAAGGTGCGCCAGGCCGGTGTGGTCAGCCAGGCCAGCGCCCAGCTCCGGCTGGTCGACAATGGCCGCCAGGCCGAGCAGCAATTCACCTTGTGTGGCGATGCCGAGCTTGACCAGCAGCGCCTGCACGATGCCCTCAAGCAATTGCGCCAGACCTTGCCGCTGCTGGCCGTCGACCCGTACCTGAGCCTGGACGAGAGCGCCTGGCAGTCGCACAGCCTGCAACAACAGGCGCTGCCGGACCCAGCCGAGGTGCTGGCGCTGGTCGAACGCGAAGCTGCCGAACTGGATTTGGTCGGCATCTACGCCGCCGGCCCGATCTGCCGCGGCTTTGCCAGTTCGTTCGGGGCGTTTGGCTGGCATGAAGCGGTCAGTTTCAACTTCGACTGGAGCCTGTTCCACGCCAACGGAGAGGCAGTCAAAGCCAACTATGCCGGCCAGAGCTGGGACGCCGCTGCCTTTGTCGAGCGTTTGCGCCTGGCCCGCGAGCAACTGGCCTATCTGGGCCTGCCTGGGGTGCTGCTCAAGCCCGGCAGCTATCGCGCTTACCTGGCGCCAGCGGCCATGGATGATATCGCCGGCATGCTCTGCTGGGGCGGTTTTTCCGCGCAGGCACTGGCCACCGGCAACAGCGCCTTGCAGCGGCTGTACAGCGGCGATGCGCAATTGAGCCCGCTGGTGAGTATCAGCGAGCAGGTCAGTGGCTCGCTGAGCCCGGCGTTTTCCGACGAAGGTTCGCAGCGCCAGGACCTGCAACTGATCGCCGAGGGTCGCGGCCTGCAGCGCTTGGTCAGTGCCCGCAGCGCAGCGGAGTTCAAGCTGGCCGCCAACGGCGCCGACAGCTACGAGTCACCCTGCGCGCTGAGCCTGGCGCCGGGCGAGTTGGCCACCGCCGACATCCTCCAGCGCCTGGGCACCGGCCTGTACATCAGCAACCTGTGGTACCTGAACTACTCTGACCTGCCAGCAGCACGGATGACCGGCCTGACCCGCTTTGCCACCTTCTGGGTCAAGAACGGCGAGATTCAGGGACCGGTCAGCACCATGCGCTTCGACGATACCCTGTACAACCTGCTCGGCCAGCAGCTCGAAGCCTTGACTGCCGAGCGTGAGCTGATCCTTTCGACCAGCACCTACGGCCAACGGCAAACCGGATCGAGTCATTTGCCGGGCGCGCTGGTCAAAGCGATGACCCTGACTCTGTAACACCGCCGCCTGGAAGGATTTGAGGCCGCCATGACCGATCGCGCACCGCTTGACCCTGTCACCGCCCGCTGGATCCCGTGGGTGGTGGCGATTGCCTTTTTCATGCAGTCACTCGACGGCACTATCCTCAACACTGCGCTGCCGGCGATGGCGCGCTCGCTCGAGGAAGACCCGCTGCGCATGCAAGGGGTGATCATTGCCTACATGCTCACCGTGGCCTTGCTGATCCCGGCCTCGGGCTGGATCTCCGACCGCTTTGGCACCAAGCGGATCTTCTTCAGCGCGATCCTCTTGTTCAGCTTTGGCTCACTGCTGTGCGCCCTGGCCAACAGCCTCGGTTTCCTGATTGGGGCGCGGATCGTTCAGGGCCTGGGCGGTGCCTTGATGCTGCCGGTCGGGCGGCTGGTGGTGCTGCGCGCCTACCCGCGTTCAGAGCTGGTGCGGATCATGAGCTTCATCACCATCCCCGGCCTGCTCGGCCCGCTGCTGGGGCCGACCGTTGGCGGCTGGCTGGTAGAAATCCTCAGCTGGCACTGGATCTTCTTGCTCAACCTGCCGGTGGGTGCGCTGGGCTGTTGGGCGGTGTGGAAGTTCATCCCCGACCTGCGCGGCAGCGAGCGCACGACCTTCGATACACCTGGGTTCCTCCTGTTTGGTGCAGCGATGGTGCTGATCACCATTGCCATGGAAGGCCTGGGCGAGCTGCACATGCCGCACCTGCGGGTGATGTTGCTGCTGTTTGCCGGCATGGCATGCCTGGCGGCCTACTGGCTGCGTGCCGGGCGCGATCCCGAGCCGCTGTTCTCGCCCAGCCTGTTCCGCGTGCGCACCTTCGCCATCGGTATTCTCGGCAATCTGTTCGCCCGTCTGGGCAGCGGTGCCCTGCCCTTCCTGGTGCCGCTGCTGCTGCAGATCGCCCTGGGCTATTCGCCGTCCCAGGCTGGCATGAGCATGATCCCTCTGGCAGCAGCGGCGATGGTTGCCAAGTCGGTGGCACGGCCGCTGATCGAGCGGCTCGGCTACCGCATCATCCTCACCGGCAATACCGTGCTGCTGGGCATCCTCCTGGCGAGCCTGGGCCTGGTCGATGAGCAGACGCCGTATGCTTTGTTGCTGGTGCAGCTGTCGTTGCTCGGTGCAGTCAACTCGCTGCAGTTCACCGCGATGAACACGGTGACCCTGATCGATCTCGACGATGCCAGCGCCAGCAGCGGCAACGGCTTGCTTTCGGTGGTTGCGCAACTGGCCTTGAGCCTGGGCGTGGCCTGTGCCGGTGCCCTGCTCGGCGGCTTCACCGCGGCTGGTAACGGCGATGGCGTTGAGAGCGTGCTGGGGGCCTTCCAGCTGACCTTCTTCACCATCGGCCTGATGTCGATGCTGGCAGCGGCGATCTTCCTGCAACTGGCGCCAAGCGACGGCAGGCGTGCCCGTCGTCCGGAAGCCGAGATCGAACCTTAGGGGGAATGGCCACGAGGCTGGTAGACTATCGGGCATTTTTCGCTTTGCTACCCAGGCCCGCCTCGTGACCACCGAATCCACCGCATTTGCCTCTTTGCCCTTGTCTGCCGCCATGCTGGCCAACCTGGAGGCGCTCGGCTATGCCGCGATGACCCCGATCCAGGCCCAGAGCCTGCCGGTGATCCTGCGTGGCCAGGACCTGATCGCCCAAGCCAAGACCGGCAGCGGCAAGACTGCTGCCTTCGGCATCGGCCTGCTCAATCCGCTCAACCCGCGCTACTTCGGCTGCCAGGCACTGGTCCTGTGCCCGACCCGCGAGCTGGCTGACCAGGTGGCCAAAGAACTGCGCCGGCTGGCCCGGGCGGAAGACAACATCAAGATCCTGACCCTCTGCGGTGGCGTTTCGCTCGGCCCGCAGATCGCCTCGCTGGAGCACGGCGCGCACATCATCGTTGGCACTCCGGGCCGGGTTCAGCAGCATCTGGACAAGGGCACGCTGGTCCTCGACGGGCTCAACACGCTGGTGCTCGACGAAGCCGACCGCATGCTCGACATGGGCTTCTTCGACGCCATTGCCGCGATCATCGGCAAGACGCCGTCGCGCCGGCAGACCTTGCTGTTCTCGGCCACCTACCCGAGCGGCATCGAGCAACTGGCCGCTGACTTCATGCGCAAACCGCAGCAGGTCAAGGTCGACGCGCTGCACAGCGAAACCCAGATCGAGCAGAGCTTCATCGAGATCGACCCGCAGCAGCGCCTTGAAGCGCTGACCCGCGTGCTCGCGCACTACCGCCCTGAATCGTGCGTGGCGTTCTGCTTCACCAAGCAGCAGTGCGACGAGGTGGTCAACCACCTGACCGCCAAGGGCATCGTTGCCCAGGCGCTGCATGGCGATCTGGAGCAGCGTGACCGCGACCAGGTGCTGGCGATGTTCGCCAACCGTAGCATCTCGGTGCTGGTTGCCACCGACGTTGCCGCGCGCGGCCTGGATATCGACGGCCTGGACATGGTCATCAACGTCGAACTGGCGCGTGATGCCGAAATCCACGTACACCGTGTCGGCCGTACCGGCCGTGCTGGCGAAAAGGGCGTCGCCGTCAGCCTGGTCGCTCCCGCCGAAGGCCATCGCGCCCAGGCGATCGAGCAGCAACAGAAGCGCCCCCTGCGCTGGGAACAGCTGGACAACCTCAAGAGCCAGGGCGGCGAGCCGCTGCTGCCGGTAATGGTCACTCTGTGCATCGGCGCCGGGCGTAAAGACAAGCTGCGCCCGGGTGACATTCTCGGTGCACTGACCGGCGACGCCGGCATCCCTGGCAAGCAGGTCGGCAAGATCGCCATCTTCGACTTCCAGGCCTTCGTTGCGGTCGAGCGAGCATTGGCCAAGCAGGCCGTGCAGCGCCTCAACAGCGGCAAGATCAAGGGCCGCGCGCTGAGAGTGCGTATCCTCTGATAGCTGCAGCAACCCTGTGCCGGCGGCACAGGGTCGGCCTCACCCTCGTTCAACTGATTCCAGGTAACCCCCGTGCACTCCACCGACGTGATCATCCTCGGCGCTGGCGCCGCCGGCCTGATGTGCGCTCAGCTCAGCGCCAATCGTGGCCGCCGCGTGCTGCTGCTCGACCATGCCAACAAACCGGGCAAGAAGATCCTCATGTCGGGTGGCGGGCGTTGCAACTTCACCAACATGTACACCGAGCCGAGCAACTTCCTCTCGAACAACCCGCACTTCTGCAAATCGGCGCTGGCCCGCTATACCCAGTGGGACTTCATCGAACTGGTGGCCAAGCATCAGGTGCCGTATCACGAGAAGAAACTCGGTCAGCTGTTCTGCGATAACAAATCCAGCGACATCCTCGACCTGCTGCTGGCCGAGTGCAACGCCGCAGGGGTGGACCTGCGCATGGACACCAGCATCGAGACCATCGAGAAAACCGCCGAGGGTTATCGGCTGCAGACCAGCGCCGGCCCGTTCGCCTGCCAGTCGCTGGTGATCGCCACCGGCGGGTTATCGATCCCGACGTTGGGCGCCAGCGGCTTCGGCTACCAGGTAGCGCGCCAGTTCGGCCACACCTTGCTGCCAACCCGTGCCGGGCTGGTGCCGTTCACCATCACCGAGCCGCAGCTCAAGGCCATGTGCACCGAGCTTTCGGGCACCTCGCTGGACTGCACCGCCAGCTGCAACGGCAGCAGCTTTCGCGAGAACCTGCTGTTTACTCACCGCGGCCTGAGTGGCCCGGCGATTCTGCAGATTTCTTCGTTCTGGGAGGCCGGCGACAGCGTCGAGATCAACCTGCTGCCTGACCGTGACGCGCTGGACTGGCTGCAAAGCCAGCAAATCGAGCGCGCCAACAGCGAGCTGAAGACCGTGCTCGGCGAGGTGTTCACGCGCAAGCTGGCAAACCTGCTGGCCGAGCAGTGGTTCGAATCAAAGCCGATGAAGCAGTACACCCCGGCCGAGCTGGCACAGATCGCTGACAAGCTGGCCTGCTGGCAGGTAGTGCCGGCCGGCACCGAAGGTTATCGCACGGCCGAGGTCACCCTGGGCGGCGTCGACACGCGCGAAGTGTCGTCCAAGACCATGGAGTCGCTGAAAAGCCCTGGGCTGTATTTCATCGGTGAAGTGCTCGATGTCAGTGGCCATCTCGGCGGATTTAATTTCCAGTGGGCCTGGGCTTCTGCCAACGCCGCGGCGCAGTTCGTGTAATGTAGAATCCTTTCAGCAATGCCCTGAAAGGTTCTCATCGATCACTGCCAGCAGGCCACTATGTCATCGAGCTCGTTTCGTCATTCTCTGCGTCGTTTGTGGGGCCAGGACAAGTTCAGTTATGCCATCCGGGTGACCATCGCCCTCACCGGCAGCATGGCCTTGTGTTGGTATCAAGATGAAATGAAGCTGTTGATCCCGCTGTTTCTGGGGATCATAGCCAGCGCCCTGGCCGAGACCGACGACGGCTGGCAGGGCCGCCTCAGCGCCCTGCTGGTGACCCTGGCCTGTTTTGCCATCGCCGCGCTGTCGGTCGAGCTGCTGTTCCCCTACCCCTGGATTTTTGCCTTCGCCCTGGCCCTAGCGGCGTTCTGCCTGACCATGCTCGGCGCCTTAGGCGAGCGCTATGGCGCGATTGCCTCGGCGACCTTGATCCTCTCGGTGTACACCATGATCGGCGTCGACCAGCGCGGCGGCGAGGTCACCGACTTCTGGCACGAGCCCTTGCTGCTGGTGGCAGGCGCTGCCTGGTATGGGCTGCTGTCGGTGCTGTGGCAGGCGCTGTTCTCCAATCAGCCGGTGCAGCAGAGCCTGGCCAAGCTGTTCTACGAGCTGGGCCGCTACCTCAAGCTCAAGGCCAACCTGTTCGAGCCAATTCGCAACCTTGAAGTGGAATCGCGACGGCTGGAGCTGGCCCAGCAGAACGGCAAGGTGGTCGCAGCCCTCAACGCCGCCAAAGAGATCATCCTGCACCGGGTCGGCAACAGCCAACCCAACTCGAAGGTCAGCCGCTACCTCAAGCTGTATTTCCTGGCCCAGGACATTCACGAGCGCGTGAGTGCCTCGCACTATCCGTACAACGCTCTGGCCGAGGCGTTTTTCCACAGCGACGTGATGTTCCGCTGCCAGCGCCTGCTGCGCCAGCAAGGCTCGGCCTGCCAGCAGCTGTCGGAATCGATCCGCATGCGCCAGCCGTTCGTCTACGGCAGCGGTTTTGCCGAGGCGCTGGAAGACCTGCACGCCTCCCTGGAACACCTGCGCATCCAGAGCAACCCAGCCTGGCGCGGCCTGCTGCGCTCGCTGCGGGCGCTGGCTGGCAACCTCGCCACGCTGGACCGCCTGCTCGCCGACGCCAGCAACCCGGATGGCCTTGCCGATGCCAGTGACAGCAGCCTGCTGGACCGCTCGCCGCGCAACTTCAAGGACGTCTGGAGCCGCCTGCGCACGCAGCTGACGCCGACTTCGCTGCTGTTCCGCCATGCTCTGCGCCTGCCGCTGGCGCTGTCGATCGGCTATGGCATGGTGCATCTGATTCACCCGACCCAGGGTTACTGGATCATCCTCACCACGCTGTTCGTCTGCCAGCCCAATTATGGCGCGACGCGGCGCAAGCTGGTGCAGCGGATTTTCGGCACGGCGATCGGCCTGACGGTCGGCTGGGCGTTGTTCGACCTGTTCCCCAACCCGGTGGTGCAGTCGTTGTTCGCGGTGGTTGCCGGGGTGGTGTTCTTCGTCAACCGCACCACCCGCTACACCCTGGCCACGGCGGCAATCACGCTGATGGTGCTGTTCTGCTTCAACCAGATCGGCGACGGTTACGGCCTGTTCCTGCCGCGCCTGTTCGATACCCTGGTCGGCAGCCTGATCGCCATTCTGGCGGTGTTCCTGTTCCTGCCCGACTGGCAGGGGCGGCGGCTGAACAAGGTGCTGGCCAATACCCTGACCTGCGCCAGCGAGTACCTGCGCCAGATCATGCAGCAGTATGCGTACGGCAAGCGCGACGACCTCGCCTATCGCCTGGCCCGGCGCAATGCGCACAACGCTGACGCAGCGCTGTCGACTACTCTGGCCAACATGCTGATGGAGCCTGGCCACTTCCGTAAGGAAGCCGATGTCGGTTTCCGCTTCCTGGTGCTCTCGCACACCTTGCTCAGCTACCTGTCAGGACTAGGTGCGCACCGCGATACGGCGCTGCCGCCAGAGGTCCACGAGCAACTGATCGACGGTGCCGGGGTCAGCCTGGCCAACAGCCTCGACCAGATCGCCAACGGCCTGGCCGCGCGCCTGCCGGTGGCGATTCACAGTGATCAAGAAGAAGCCTTGGCCAATGCCCTCGAGCAGATGCCGGAAGAGCTGGATGAGCATCAGCGCCTGGTGCAGACGCAGCTGGCCTTGATCTGCCGCCAGCTCGGCCCGCTGCGGACCATGGCCGCGCACTTGATCAAGGAAAGTGCGCCGAGCTGAGCCAAGGTTCTAGAAGCCATGCTGGCGCAGCAGGCGCTGATAGCTGCCATCGGCCTTCATGGCCGCAATCGCGCGCTCGAAGCGCTGCACGATCTGCCGATGTTGCGGGTGCTGCAGGCTGACCAGAATGTGCAGGCTGTTCTCAGCCAGCGGCGGATCGACAAAACTGACCGAGTCACGTACTTGCTGCGGCTCGCGCTGCAGGTTGTAACGTGCAACATACTCGTCTTCCACTGCCAGCTTGACCCGCCCGGCCGCCAGCATGCGCACAGCTGAGGAGAAATTGCGCACCTGTACCTTGCTCAGGCGGCTGTCATCGTCGAAGCTCGGCGAATAGGCATAGCCGCGCACCACGGCGATGCTGTAGGGGTACAGGTCAGCCTGGCGCTGATAAGTGAAGGCCTCACCCTGACGCTTGAGCAAGCGGATACGGTTACCCAGGTAGGCACTTGAAAACTGCCCGATCTGGGTGCGCGATTCGTTGTACCAGGCGTTGACCAGCACGTCGTAACGTCCTTCGCCCAACCCTTTCAACGCCCGCGCCCAAGGCACTTCTTCGTATTCACTGGTAAAGCCTGCGCGCATCAGCGCCGTGGTCACCAGGCTGGTCGCTAGGCCACCGCCGGGCATGCTGGCGTCGGTGAACGGCGGCCAGCTGTCGGCAACCAGACGCAGTTTTTGCTCTGCAGCTGCAGGCGAGGCCAGCAACGCCAGCAACAGCCCGGCAAGGCACAGCAGTGGCCGCATGCACGAATCCTTTTGGCAATGGGGGGCTCCCGCGGATGACGGCAACATGTGCTCCGTCATACTGAGCAGAATACAGATCCGCGGTGCTGCCGACAGCGGGCAATGATGTCAAATGGCCTCTATTTTGGCCAAGGCGGCAGATTACTTGCCAAAGCAATAATCAGGCCTCGTTGCGAGGCCCAATTGGTCAGCGTTGCAGCACCTCCAGCACGCAGCGGGCAATCTGCGCATCCTGCACCGCAACGCCGGTCAGATCGGCGAGGGTCAGTTGCCCGTCGTGTTCGCGCCCGGTCGTGTGCCCTGCCAGCACCTCGCCGAGTTCGCTCAGCTGGCTTGGGGCTATCAAACCGGCCTTGAGCGCATGAGACACCTCGCCGTACTGGCTACATTGGCGGCGCGAATCGACAATGATCCGCTGAGCACTGGCGACCAGCTCCACCGCCAGTTCCTGCTTGCCTGATGCATCGGCACCGACCGCGGTGATATGGCTGCCGGGCAGCAGCCATTCACGTTGCAGCAGCGGCTCGCGGGAAGGCGTGGCGCAGACCAGCAGGTTGGCCGCCTCGGCCACTAGCCGCGGTTGCTCGACACAGCGCACAGTGCAGCCCAGCGCCTCGGCAAACGCCCTGTAATCGCGCCGCGCGGCGTCACTACGACCCCACACCAGCACCTCGCGGCAGGCGGTGACTGCCAGCAACTGCTCCAGCTGCAAGCGCGCCTGCATGCCGGTGCCAAGGATGCCGATCGCTTCGACCCGGTTCGGCGCCAGCAACCGTGCCGCGATGCGCCCAGCCAAGGCGGTGCGCATGCAGGTCAACCAACCCTGATCAGCCAGCAGCGCCAACGGCTGGCCGGTGCTGGCACTGAGCACCAGCATCAGCCCGTCGTTGCTCGGCAAGCCCTGCTGCGGGTTGCTGTAGAAACCAGTGGAAACCTTGACCGTGAAGGTCTCACTGCC
This sequence comes from Pseudomonas sp. 1121_17, assembly GCF_052850745.1. Taxonomy (NCBI): domain Bacteria; kingdom Pseudomonadati; phylum Pseudomonadota; class Gammaproteobacteria; order Pseudomonadales; family Pseudomonadaceae; genus Pseudomonas; species Pseudomonas sp. 1121_17. The sequence continues at coordinate 17,964 of NZ_VXCX01000008.1, read as the reverse complement.
CTCGACATAGGCCGATTTGATACAGCAGTCGCCATTTGCCTGAGGGAAGCCGAATGCCTGCACCGGTGGCACCTGCACCCGGCCTGCGGAATAAGCGACAAAGCCCAGTTCGATGGCGCACATGGCCTGATGGACATCCAGCGCGGCCATGATCGCCGGCAGCTCGTAGACCTTCATGCGATAGCCTCGAGGTATTTCTCCAGCACGATATTGCGGCCGCACAGCACGACTGCGACTTTCTTGCCGCGATACTCCTCGGCCAGCGCCAGCATGCCGGCCATCGCCACGCCTGCGGCGCCCTCGATGATCCAGCGCTCGCTGGCGGCGACCTCACGCATGGCAGTCTTGATCTGCGCCTCACTGACCAACACACTCTGACTCAACAGCCGTTGGCACAGGCCGAGGGTAACGCTGTCGGGTTCGACGCCGCCGGCGGTGCCATCGGAGATAGTCTCCTCCTCGTCGACCTCGATGATCCGCCCTGCTGCGAGTGAGGCATGCAGGGCTGGTGAGTTGGCTGGCCAGCAACCAACGATGCGGGTTTTCGCCGACAGGCCATGCAGGGCCGTTGCAATACCGCTAATCAGACCACCACCGCCCACAGCCACGAACACCGCATCCAGCTCCGGCTGCTGCTCAAACAGTTCCATTCCGACCGTTCCCTGACCGGCGATGATCTGGTAGTCGTTGTACGGCGACACGTACGGTTTGCCTTGCACCTGCGCCTGGCGCCCGGCTTCCAGTTCGGCGCCGAGCGGATCGAGATCAAGGCTGATGACCTCGGCGCCCAGTGCGCGCATTGCTTCCAGCTTGTAGCTGGAGGCCTGCGTGGTGGTGTAGACGCTGACCGGCACGCCCAGTGCCTGGCCGGCCAAGGCAAGGCCCTGGCCGTGGTTGCCGGAGGACGCGGTGATGACGCCACGCTGGCGCTGGGCCGGGTTAAGCAGGCGCAGCTTGTTGCTGGCACCGCGGTATTTGAACGAGCCGGTGTGCTGCAGGTGCTCGCACTTGAGGTAAACCTCACAGCCGCTCAGAGCACTCAGGCGGCTGCTCAAGGTCAACGGCGTGACCGCGACCTGCGGGCGCAGCGCGGTGTGGGCTTCAGTGATGGCCTGCTGCAGGGAGCGCAGTGCTTGGTCGTCGATCATCAGTAATGCTCTCGGTGGCAGAGCGCCACCCAGGCAGCGCACTAATATGGAAATTAAATCTACGATAGATTTTATTTCCACGTCACGCAAGCACCAGCGAGCAGGCCGACAGGTGATCAGCTTTCGCGAGCGAGCTTCACGTACTTGTAGACGGTCGCCCGGCCCATGTTCAGCACGTTGGCCACATAGTCATAAGCGCTCTTGCCGCGGAACGCCCCTTCGCCATGCAGAGCCTCGATCAGCTCGCGCTTGTGCTCGCGCTCCAGCGTATTGAGGCTCTGGCTACGTTCGGCCAGCCAGCTGTGCATGAAGGTGTTGATGCGCTCCTGCCAGTCATCACGAAACAGCACTTCAGGCTGCGGCAGCAGGCGGCTGGCCTGGAAGAACACATCCAGCGCCTGCCTGGCCTGCTCCAGCAGCGATACGTTGAAGTTGATGCACAGCAGCGCTTCGGGCTGACCGTTGTCATCGAGCATCACACTGCTGATCGAGCGAATTTTCTGGCCGTCCCAATTGAGCTTTTCGTACGGACCGAGCCGGGTGGCGCCATTGAGGTCGGCAGGCAAGTCGTGCAGCGCCGAGTCGTCGCCCAACTGGCGCTTGGAGATATTGTTGGCGATGTGCACGATGGTCTGGCTGCGCAGGTCATGCACCACCACTTCAGCATGCGGAAACAGCAGCGTGGCGACGCCGTCGGCCATGGCGGCGTAGTTGCTGAAGCGGGGGCTGAGCGCCGGCCGGGGTGCAGACATCGCAAGCATTCCTGAGGGTAAAGCGCGCCATGCTAAGCCAGGCACGCGCGGCAGGGAAAGTGCAGCGGCCGCGAGCGACCCGCTGCAGGTTGATTCAGGGGTAGCCCAGCACCTTACGGATGTGCGCCAGATGCGCGCCGATCCACTGCTTGTCGATCGCGCCCCAGTCGCGGATGCGGTACTGCCCGGCATGGTTGCGGGCGCCGCTCTCCTGCTCGAATTCGCAGATGATGTCGAGGTCGACCAGCGCAGCGATGGTGTCTTGAGCGGTGCGCCGGGGCATGCCGGTGGCTTCGGTCAACGCCGGCACGCTGGCGGCGGTCTGGCTGTCGATCAGCCAGGCGACGTACAGGCGGCGGTAGAAGCTGCTCTTGGTCTTGCTCACTTCCATGCTCGGGGTCCTTAGGATTGATTGGGCAGTTCCTGGTAGGTCAGGTAAACGCGCAGGTCGAATTCCAGTTGATGGTAATCCGGCTCCATGTGCTGGCAGAGCTGGTAGAACGCCTTGCTGTGGTCGCGCTCACGCAGGTGCGCCAGCTCATGCACGACGATCATGCGCAGAAACTCTGGCGCGGCGTCCTTGAACAAGGCCGCGATGCGGATTTCTTTCTTGGCCTTGAGCTTGCCGCCCTGCACCCGCGACACAGCTGTATTCAGACCCAGTGCGCGGTGGGTCAGGTCGAGGCGGTTGTCGAACAGCACCTTGTCCAGGTTCGGCGCACTGCGCAGATAGCTCTGCTTCAGTTCCTGAGCGTAGGCGTATAACGCCTTGTCATTCTGCACCTGGTGACGCGCGGGATAGCGCTGGCGCAGGTACTCGCCCAGGCGGTCGCTGGCGATCATCTGCCGCACCTGCTCTTGCAGGTGCGGTGGGTAGGCTTGCAGGTAACGTAGGTCGGTCATGGCACGGCGGTCGATAAAAGCACACGCGATTCTAGCCAATCATTGCCCGGGCCAGTGGAAAAACAACGGAAAGCCGCTCGCATCGGCAGCAGTCATCGGCCGTGCCACCAAAAAGCCCTGCACATAACAGCAGCCGTGCGCCTTCAGCCAGGCCGCCTGGGCTTCGGTTTCCACGCCTTCGGCAATGACCGTGATCGCGTAGTCGGCGCACAGGCCAATGACGCTGCGCACCAACGCCGCATCGCTGGCTGAGTCGGGCAGACGCGCGACCAGATGGCGGTCAAGCTTGAGTGTGTCGATGGGCAGATCGCGGATCATCCGCAGCGAACAGCTGCCGGCGCCGAAGTCGTCCAGCGCTACTCGCACGCCAAGCTCACGCAGGCGGTTGACCTGCTTCACGGCGGCGTCGATGTTGTACATCAGCGAGGTTTCCGCCACCTCGACCTCAAGCTGCGCCGGGCGCAAGCCGTGCGCCTGGATCACCGCCTGCAGTTCATCGACCAGATTGGGCATGGCGAACTGGACCCGGCTCAGACTGATCCCCAATACCAGGTCATCGGCAAAGCCCGCGCGCCAAGCCTTGCGCTGGGCAGCACCCTGATCGTAGATCCAGCTGGCCAGGCGGCTGATCAGCCGGGTCTCTTCCAGCAACGGGATGAACAAGCCCGGCGGTACATCACCGACGCTGGGGTGCTGCCAGCGCAGTAGCGCCTCGAAGCCACGCAGCTGGCCACCGGCAAACGCCACCTGCGGTTGAAACACCAGGCTGAAATCCTTTTGCTCGATGGCGCTGCGCACGCCGTCTTCGAGCATCAGCCGCGACCGCGCACGGCCGTTCAGCTCCTGATCGTAAAACCGGTATTGCTGACGGCCAGCATGCTTGGCGGCGTACATCGCCGTGTCCGCCGCGCGCAACAGGCCCTCGAAAGTGCCGCCGCAGTCGGGATAGGTGGCGATACCAATGCTGACGCCCAGGGACACATCCACGCCGTCCACCTGGTGGCTGATCGACAGGCGTTCGAGCACCCGCTCGGCGAAGCGCCCGGCCAGCTCTGGATACGGCAGGCCGTCGAACAGGGCCGTGAATTCGTCACCGCCCATCCGTGCCAGCAGCGCCTCGCTGCCCAGGCACTCCTTCAGTTGAGACGCGACCCAGTGCAGGATCTCGTCGCCCGCCTCGTGCCCGAGCGAATCATTGATCCGCTTGAAGCCATCAAGGTCCATGTACATCAGTGCCTGGACCTTCTCCGAGTGCTCGTTGCGCAGCAGCGCAGCTTCGGCAGCCTGGTAGAAGCCGCGCCGATTGAGCAGGCCGGTGAGCGGGTCGGTGACCGCCTGCTGTTCCAGCTGCTGGTGCAGGCTGCGCACCACTGACATGTCCAGCAGGGTAATCACCATGGCGTGCTGCTCGCTCGGCAGCGGCGCGCAGGACAACGCCACCGGCACCAGTTGACCGTCGGCGGTGCGCAACTGCGCATCGTGCACGCGGAAGATCTGCCGTTGCTGGTACGCCTTGAAGAAGTCCGACTCGCGCCACAGGCTGGGTATCGCCAGTTGCAGCAGGTCAAGCACGTGAGCGCCCTGGAGCATCTGCACCGGGGTATCCAGCAGGCTTGAGATCGCCGGATTGGCAAAGCTGATGGTGCCGCTCTCATCCACCACCAGGATACCTTCGGCGGCGTTTTCCAGGATCGAGGCATTGAAGGCCCGCGCCGCTTCAAGTTCGCGGGTCAGGCGCTGCAACATGCGTCGGTTGCGCTGCTGCTCGAGCAGGGCCTGCACCTTGGGCTTGAGGATCTGCGGGTCGAAGGGTTTGAACAGATAATCCACGGCGCCGGCGGCGTAACCCTTGAGCACGGCATCCTGCGACTGCTCGTTGGCAGTCAGGAAAATGATTGGAGTGAGTCGAGTGCGCTGGCTGCCGCGCATCAAGCGGGCGACTTCAAAGCCGTCCATCTCGGGCATCTGCACGTCGAGCAAAACCAGATCGACTTCATGGCGGAGCAGCGCGCCGAGCGCCTCGGTGCCCGAACAGGCAGTCAATACCTGCCAATCCTGACGGGACAGCAGGGCGCGCATGCTGATCAGGTTCTCTGGGTAATCGTCGACAACCAGCAAGACGGACTTGCCGTCCGTTGCAGTGGGTTGAGCTTCATCCATGCTGCTTCTCTTGTAAGAGCGACTGCTTCCTACCCGTCTACTCTAGACCGCAGTTGGCGGGGTGCAATGGAGTCAGAACGCTATCACCGAATTTAGTTTCCCATGCCGACTAACGGTCATCTCGCAGACATAAAAAAACCCGCATCGCTGCGGGTTTTTTCAAGCATACAGCCCTGATCAGTTGACCTTGGCAGCCAGCTCACCTTTCAGGTAACGCTGGTACATGCCTTCGAGGGAGATCGGTTTGATCTTCGAGGCATTGCCGGCGGTGCCGAAGGCTTCGTAACGGGCGATGCACACGTCACGCATGGCCTTGACGGTTTCGCCGAAGAACTTGCGTGGGTCGAACTCGCTCGGGTTGGTCGCCATCAGACGACGCATGGCACCGGTCGAGGCCAGGCGCAGGTCGGTGTCGATGTTGACCTTGCGCACGCCGTACTTGATGCCTTCGACGATTTCTTCAACCGGTACGCCGTAGGTCTCTTTGATGTCGCCGCCGTACTGGTTGATGATCGCCAGCCACTCTTGCGGTACCGAGGAAGAACCGTGCATCACCAAGTGGGTATTGGGGATGCGCTTGTGGATTTCCTTGATGCGGTCGATTGCCAGCACGTCGCCGGTAGGCGGCTTGGTGAACTTGTAGGCGCCGTGGCTGGTGCCGATGGCGATGGCCAGGGCGTCGACCTGAGTCTTCTTGACGAAGTCGGCGGCTTCTTCCGGATCGGTCAGCATCTGGCTGTGATCGAGTACGCCTTCGGCGCCGATACCGTCTTCTTCACCGGCCATGCCGGTTTCCAGCGAACCCAGGCAGCCCAGCTCGCCTTCTACCGAAACACCGCAGGCGTGGGCCATGGCGACGGTCTGCTGGGTGACGCGGACGTTGTAGTCGTAGTCGGTTGGGGTCTTGCCGTCTTCGCCCAGCGAGCCGTCCATCATCACCGAGCTGAAGCCCAGCTGGATCGAGCGCTGGCAAACGTCAGGGCTGGTACCGTGGTCCTGGTGCATGCATACCGGGATGTGTGGGAACTCTTCGATTGCCGCCAGGATCAGGTGGCGCAGGAAGGGTGCACCGGCGTATTTGCGAGCACCGGCCGAGGCCTGCACGATGACCGGAGAGTCGGTCTTGTCGGCGGCTTCCATGATGGCGCGCATCTGCTCGAGGTTGTTTACGTTGAAAGCTGGAACGCCGTAACCGAACTCGGCGGCGTGGTCCAGCATCTGGCGCATGCTAATGAGTGCCATTGTGTATCTCTCTCCCGACAAGCGTCGTTGTTTCGTGCAAACCTGCCATAGGGCGGTTGCTGTTCATGTTATGTGGGCCGCCGAAGCGACCCGGCCATCACGGTGCCTTGCAGCCCCGCCCTATCAGATCATTGGTTGCTACCCAGTACACCAGGCCTTCTTCGCCGCGCAGATGCAGGGCCAGAACGCCATCGCTGTACAGCGCGCCAGAGGCGCCCGGCTCGGACTTGAGCCGGTAGACCTGGTCATTACCGCCAAGGCGGACATCGACCGAGTCCTGGCTGGCATCGGCGAAACGCCAGGATACTTCGGTCTGTGTATCACAGACCCAGCGCGTCCAGGTGTCTGCCGGCGCAGCCGGTGCCGGCTGCAGCAGTGAGCAGCCTGCCAGTGTCGCCAGGGCCATCAGGGCCAATAGCGCTTTCATCCGAAACCCTCGTTATGGGTCCGCTATGCGGCCCTTCGCGGGTAAACCCGCTCCCACAGGTTGGGTGCACGTCTGTGGGAGCGGGTTTACCCGCGAAGGCCGTGAAGCGGCCCCTAATCCAAGACCACAAAACCCGGTTTAGGTTGCCCGCCAATCCATCACGGGCAACCGGGCGCCTTGCGCTGGTGCTCGTCGTCGTACTTTTCCAGGCCGTCCGGACCCAGCCGCTTGTTGATCACCGGCACCGTCTCGGCCTGCCACTGCGACTGGTAACAGCCGCCCGGCACCGCCTGCGACGGCTCGCCATCGGCAGCCGGCCCGCTGGAGCAGGCGCCCAGCAGACAGGCCACGATCATCACCGGCAATTGCTTGAGCATCCGCTCGCTCCCTGCGCCAGGCGCCTTCATGCTCAGGCCTTGGCTCGTTGTTCCAGGATTTCCACGGCAGGCAGAACCTTGCCCTCGACGAACTCGAGGAACGCGCCGCCACCGGTAGAAATGTAGGAGATATCGCTGCCAACGCCATATTTATCGATGGCCGCCAGGGTGTCACCACCGCCCGCGATGGAAAACGCGTCGCTGCCGGCAATGGCCTGGGCCAGTACTTTGGTGCCGTTACCGAACTGATCGAACTCGAACACGCCGACCGGGCCGTTCCACAGCACGGTCTTCGACGACTTCAGCAACTCGGCGAACTGCTCGGCAGTTTGCGGGCCGATGTCGAGGATCATGTCGTCGTCGGCAACCTCGCTGATCAGCTTGACGGTAGCCACGGCGCTCTCGGCGAACTCCTTGGCCACTACCACGTCGACCGGCAGCGGCACGTTGACCTTGGCGGCGATGGCCTTGGCGGTGTCGACCAGGTCAGGCTCGTACAGCGACTTGCCGACTTTGTGGCCAGCGGCGGCGAGGAAGGTGTTGGCAATGCCGCCACCGACGATCAGCAGGTCGCAGACGCTGCTGAGGCTGTTCAGTACATCGAGTTTGGTCGACACCTTGGAGCCGGCAACGATGGCAGCCATTGGCTTGGCAGGCGCTTTCAGGGCCTTGCCCAATGCGTCCAGCTCAGCAGCCAGCAGCGGGCCGGCAGCGGCAACCTTGGCGAACTTGGCCACGCCGTGGGTCGAGCCTTCGGCGCGGTGGGCGGTGCCGAACGCATCCATCACGAATACGTCGCACAGGGCAGCGTACTGCTGCGCCAGCTCGTCGGCGTTTTTCTTCTCGCCCTTGTTGAAGCGCACGTTCTCGAACAGCACCAGCTCACCGGCGGCAACTTCAACGCCGTCGAGATAATTGGCCACCAGCGGTACTTCACGGCCGAGTGCCTTGCTCAGGTAGTCAGCCACCGGCTTGAGGCTGTTTTCGGCAGAAAACTCGCCTTCGGTTGGCCGACCGAGGTGCGAGCAGACCATTACCGCGGCGCCTTTTTCCAGGGCCAGCTTGATGGTCGGCAGCGCCGCCAGGATACGCGCATCGCTGGCAACCGCACCGTCTTTGACAGGCACGTTGAGGTCTTCGCGAATCAGTACGCGCTTACCTTGCAGGTCGAGGTCAGTCATCTTCAACACGGTCATGAATGCAGTCCTTCAGGGCTGTTTGCTGCGGGTTTGGTGGACGACGTGCAGGAAATGATCAGCAACGTCGAGCATACGGTTGGCAAACCCCCATTCGTTGTCGAACCAGGCCAGCAGGTTCACCAGGCGGGGGCCGGAAACGCGGGTCTGGCTGGCATCGACGATGGCCGAATGCGGGTCATGGTTGAAATCACAGCTAGCGTGCGGCAGCTCGGTGTAGGCCAGCAGCCCTCGCAGCGGGCCGCTCAGGGCTGCATCACGCAGCACCTGGTTGACCTCGGCAGCGGTGGTGTCACGGGCGGTCTGCAGGGTGATGTCCAGGCACGACACGTTGACAGTGGGCACACGCACCGCTTTGGCCTGAATTCGCCCGGCAAGTTCCGGCAGCAGCCGTTCGATGCCACGCGCCAGACCAGTGGACACCGGAATCACCGACTGAAACGCCGAGCGGGTGCGGCGCAGGTCTTCATGGTGATAGGCGTCGATCACCGGCTGGTCGTTCATCGCCGAGTGAATGGTGGTGATCTGCACGTACTCGATGCCGAACGCCTGATCCAGCACGCGCAGCAGCGGCACGCCGCAGTTGGTGGTGCAGGAGGCATTCGACACCAACTGCTCGGCACCGCTCAGGCAAGCCTGGTTGATGCCATAGACGATGGTGGCGTCGACGTCGGCCTCGCTGGCCATCGGCTGCGAGAACAGTACCCGTGGCGCGCCGGCGTCGAGAAAGCGCTGGCCATCGGCGCGGGTGTTGTAGGCACCGGTGCATTCGAGCACCAGGTCAACCTCCAGCGCGGCCCAGTCGATGCCTTCCGGGGTGGCACTGCGCAAAACCTGCACGCAGTCGCCGTTGATATGCAGACAATCGCCATCGACCTTGACCTCGCCGGGGAAGCGGCCATGGGTGGAGTCGAAACGTGTCAGGTATTCCAGGCTGGCCTGATCGGCCAGGTCGTTCAAGGCAACGATCTCGAAGCTCGCAGCCGCCCCCCGCTCAACCAGCGCGCGCAGGACACAGCGGCCAATGCGGCCGTAACCGTTGAGTGCAACTTTGTAGGGACGCTGGGGCATTCGGAGCTCACTAAAGCTTTAGGGCCATTTGGGGCCGCTGCGCGGCCCAATCGCGACACAAGGCCGCTCCTACAGGCACCGCGCTGCCTTATCGACGGCGACGTACCTGTAGGAGCGGCCTTGTGTCGCGATGGAGGGCAAAGCCCTCCCCTTGTCACGACATGGCGGGCATCACTGCCCACCCTGTTTTACATCAGTCTTCCAGCAGCTCTTCAGCAGTACCGAGGATGTTCTCCAGGGTAAAGCCGAATTCCTCGAACAGCGCCGAGGCCGGAGCCGATTCGCCGTAAGTGGTCATGCCGATAACGCGACCCTCGAGGCCAACGTACTTGTACCAGAAGTCGGCATGGGCAGCCTCGATGGCGATCCGTGCACCGACCTCAAGCGGCAGCACAGCCTGCTTGTAGCTGGCGTCCTGGGCATCGAACACGCTGGTGCATGGCATCGAGACGACGCGGACCTTGCGGCCTTGCTCGCTCAGTTGATCGAACGCCTGTACAGCCAGGCCCACTTCGGAACCGGTAGCGATGAGGATCAGCTCAGGCTCGCCAGCGCAGTCCTTGAGCACGTAACCGCCGCGCTCGATGTCGGCGATCTGTTGCGCATTGCGCTGCTGATGTTGCAGGTTCTGACGCGAGAAGATCAGCGCCGAAGGGCCGTCCTTGCGCTGCAGCGCGTGCTTCCAGGAAACCGCCGACTCGACCGCATCGGCCGGGCGCCAGGTGTCCAGGTTCGGCGTGCTGCGCAGGCTGGTCAGCTGCTCGATTGGCTGGTGAGTCGGGCCGTCTTCGCCCAGGCCGATCGAGTCGTGGGTGTAGACGTGGATGACGCGCTGCTTCATCAGAGCCGACATGCGCACGGCGTTGCGGGCGTATTCCATGAACATCAGGAAGGTCGCGCCGTAAGGCACCAGGCCGCCGTGCAGGGCGACGCCGTTCATGATCGCGGTCATGCCGAATTCGCGCACGCCGTAGAACACGTAGTTGCCGCTGGCATCAACGGCGTCGACGCCTTTGCAGCCTTTCCACAAGGTCAGGTTGGAGCCAGCCAGGTCAGCCGAACCGCCGAGGAACTCGGGCAGCAGCGGGCCGAAGGCGTTCAGGGCGTTCTGGCTGGCCTTGCGGCTGGCGATAGTTTCACCCTTGGCAGCAACTTCGTTGACGTAGGCCTGAGCCTTGGCCGAGAAGTCGGCAGGCAAGTCACCGGCCATACGACGTTTGAACTCGGCAGCCAACTCTGGGTGAGCAGCGGCGTAAGCTGCAAAGCGCTGGTTCCACTCGGCTTCTGCCTTGGCACCGGCCGCCTTGGCGTCCCACTCGGCATAGATGTCGGCCGGGATTTCGAACGGGCCGTAGTTCCAGTTCAGCTCTTTGCGGGCCAGGGCGATTTCGTCATTGCCCAGCGGCGCGCCGTGGCAGTCTTCCTTGCCCTGCTTGTTCGGCGAACCGAAACCGATGATGGTCTTGCAGCAGATCAGGGTCGGACGATCGCTCTTGCGCGCCGTCTCGATGGCCATCTTGATTTCTTCGGCATCGTGGCCGTCGACGTTGCGGATCACCTGCCAGTTGTAGGCTTCGAAGCGTGCTGGGGTGTTGTCGGTGAACCAGCCGTGGACTTCGCCATCGATGGAGATGCCGTTGTCGTCGTAGAACGCTACCAGCTTGTTCAGGCCCAGAGTGCCGGCCAGCGAGGCGACTTCATGGGAGATGCCTTCCATCAGGCAGCCATCGCCGAGGAACACGTAGGTGTTGTGGTCGACGATGTTGTGGCTGTCACGGTTGAACTGCGCCGCCATGACTTTTTCGGCGAGGGCGAAGCCGACCGCATTGGCCAGGCCCTGGCCGAGTGGGCCAGTGGTGGTCTCGACGCCCGGGGTGTAGCCGAACTCCGGGTGGCCCGGGGTGCGGCTGTGCAGCTGACGGAAACCTTTGAGGTCTTCGATCGACAGGTCGTAGCCGGTCAGGTGCAGCAGCGAATAGATCAGCATCGAGCCGTGGCCGTTGGACAGCACGAAGCGGTCACGGTCGGCGAAGCTCGGGTTGCTCGGGTTGTGCTTCAGGTAGTCGCGCCAAAGCACTTCGGCGATATCCGCCATGCCCATTGGGGCACCGGGATGGCCGCTGTTGGCCTTTTGCACGGCATCCATGCTGAGGGCACGAATGGCGTTGGCACGATCACGACGGCTGGGCATCGCTAAGTCTCCTGGGGGCTTGAATAAGTAATGAAGCGCAAAAAAGACGACCATTTTCCCCCACAGTCGGCTCCGGGGCAATGACGGATGGTCGCAGTTGGGTGTTTTTCCTGTGATTGATGAGCGATTCGCGAGAATAGACGGTGGTTCGGACTGACTCGGGCTACCCATCGTCCAATATCAAAACTTTTTGATATTGCCCTTGCGAGGGCAACCTTGCCTGTCTAGACTGCCGCGCTATGAATCTTCCCGCGCAACCATTGGCCCTGCAACGCAGCGACGACCTGGCAGCTTTATGCAAAGCCAGCGGCGACGAGCTGCGCCTGCATGTATTGCGCGCGCTGGCCAGTGACTCGTTCGGCGTGCTCGAACTGGCGCAGATCTTCGACGTCGGCCAGTCTGGCATGAGTCATCACCTCAAGGTGCTGGCCCAGGCCGAACTGGTGGCCACGCGCCGCGAAGGCAACGCCATCTTCTATCGGCGCGCCCTGCCTGACAGCCTGCGCCCCGGTGGCCGGCTGCATACGGCACTGCTTGAAGAGGTCGACGACCTCGCGTTGCCGGCCGCAGTGCAGGCGCGCATTGCCCAGGTGCAACAGCGCCGGGCCGCTACCAGCCAGGACTTCTTCCTGCGTGTGGAAGAAAAGTTTCGTGCCCAGCAGGACTTGATCGCCGGCTTGCCGCAGTACCGCGAGAGCCTGCTGGCACTGCTCGACAAACTCAGCTTCGGCGCTGACGCCAGTGCCCTTGAAGTCGGCCCGGGTGACGGTGGTTTTCTGCCCGACCTGGCCCGGCGCTTTGCCAGCGTCACGGCGATGGACAACAGCCCGACCATGCTCGAGCTGGCGCGCCAGGTCTGTGAACGAGAAAGCTTGAGTAATGTAAACCTGCAGTTGGCCGATGCATTGGGTGCAACGGATGTGACAGCCGACTGCGTAGTGCTGAACATGGTCTTGCACCATTTCAGCGATCCGGCCCAGGCCCTGCGCCTGCTGGCCAAACGGGTAAAGGCAGGCGGCAGCCTGCTGGTCACCGAACTGTGCAGCCATGATCAGCATTGGGCCCGCGAGGCCTGCGGCGATCTCTGGCTGGGCTTTGAGCAGGATGACCTGGCCCGTTGGGCCCGGGGAGCAGGGCTGGCTCTCGGAGACAGCCTGTATGTGGGCTTGCGTAACGGTTTCCAGATCCAGGTCCGCCATTTTCAGCGGACGGCTGGCGACATCACCATCGGTAAATTTTAGGAACCCGTCGAGATGAGCGAATACTCCCTTTTCACCTCCGAGTCCGTGTCTGAAGGACATCCGGACAAGATCGCCGACCAGATTTCGGACGCGGTCCTGGACGCCATCATCACCCAGGACAAGTTCGCCCGTGTGGCCTGCGAAACCTTGGTCAAGACCGGTGTTGCCATTATTGCCGGCGAAGTCACCACCTCGGCCTGGGTCGACCTCGAGCAGATCGTGCGCGACGTCATCGTCGATATCGGCTACAACAGCTCCGACGTCGGCTTCGATGGCGCGACCTGCGCGGTGATGAACATCATCGGCAAGCAGTCGGTCGATATCGCCCAGGGCGTTGACCGCTCCAAGCCTGAAGATCAAGGCGCCGGCGACCAGGGCCTGATGTTCGGCTACGCCAGCAACGAAACCGACGTGCTGATGCCAGCACCGATCTGCTTCTCGCACCGTCTGGTCGAGCGCCAGGCCGAAGCACGCAAGTCCGGTCTGCTGCCATGGCTGCGTCCGGATGCCAAGTCGCAGGTCACCTGCCGCTATGAAGGCGGCAAGGTTGTTGGTATCGACGCAGTCGTGCTGTCGACCCAGCACAACCCTGAAGTCTCGCAAAAAGACCTCAAAGAAGCTGTCATGGAGCTGATCGTCAAGCACACCCTGCCTGCCGAACTGCTGCACAAAGATACCCAATTCCACATCAACCCGACTGGCCAGTTCATCATCGGTGGCCCGGTGGGCGACTGCGGCCTGACCGGGCGCAAGATCATCGTCGACTCCTACGGCGGCATGGCCCGTCACGGCGGCGGCGCGTTCTCCGGCAAGGATCCATCCAAGGTTGACCGTTCGGCGGCCTACGCCGGTCGTTACGTCGCCAAGAACATCGTGGCTGCCGGCCTGGCCGAGCGTTGCGAGATTCAGGTTTCCTACGCCATCGGTGTTGCTCAGCCGACCTCGATCTCGCTGAATACCTTTGGTACCGGCAAGATTTCCGATGCCAAGATCGTCCAGCTGGTGCGTGAGTGCTTCGACCTGCGTCCTTATGCAATCACCACCATGCTCGACCTGCTGCACCCGATGTATCAGGAAACTGCGGCCTACGGTCACTTCGGCCGTACCCCTGAGCAGAAAACCGTGGGTGACGACACCTTCACCACCTTCACCTGGGAACGCACCGACCGCGCCCAGTCGCTGAAGGACGCTGCTGGCCTGTAAGCTTTCTTACAGCCACAGACGAAAGCCCCTGCCGAGTACTCGACAGGGGCTTTTTTGTGACATATCGCCTGACAAACTGGCCCAGCGTTGGTCCGCTTACGCGCTTAGGCTGAGGGTTCCGAATCGCCTGGCAAGGATGCTGGCCATGATGCTGAAACTGCTGCTGTATTTGCTGTCGCTGTTGTACCTGTCGGGTGCTCAGGCCGCCGCTTGCCCCGCCTGGCCTGGCGAGCGGGCGCAACAAGAGGTCGAACAGTTGCGCCAGTCACTGGCAACGTGGGATGACCACTACCATCGCCAAGGTATCGCGCTGGTCGATGATGAACTCTACGACCAAAGCCGGCAGCGCCTGCTGGACCTGCAACAGTGCTTTGCCATCAATGCCAGTGACGACCCGCTGGCCAGCGCGCGCGGCCCGCTGGCGCACCCGACTGTTCATACCGGCGTCGCCAAGCTGCGTGATGAGCAGGCCGCCGCACAATGGCTGCGCGGTAAACAGGCCGTGTGGATTCAGCCCAAGGTCGATGGGGTGGCGGTCTCGCTGGTTTACCGACAAGGTCGGTTGGTGCAATTGCTGAGCCGCGGTGACGGCGTCCACGGGCATGACTGGAGCCGGCACCTGCCGTACCTCTCGGGCATCCAGCGCGAACTGCCACGCGCCCTCGATCTGGCGCTGCAGGGCGAGCTGTACCTGCGCCTGGACAACCACGTGCAGGCAGCCGCCGGTGGGCGCGGCGCACGTGGGAGTGTCGCCGGCCTGATGGCGCGCAAGCAGCTCAGCGCGCAATTGGGCGCGGATATCGGCCTGTTCGTCTGGGATTGGCCCGAGGGGCCAGCTACACAGGCAGAACGGCTCAGTGCACTGACTGCACTAGGCTTCAGCGACAGTCAGCAGTACAGCGTCGCCATCGATACCTTCGAGCAGGCCGCTCACTGGCGCCAGCACTGGTATCGATCAGCCCTGCCGTTCGCTACTGACGGAGTGATCCTGCGCCAGGATCAGCGCCCCGCCGCAGAGCGTTGGCAGGCCAATGCGCCGTACTGGATTGCAGCCTGGAAGTATCCGCTGCGCCAGGCACTGGCCGAAGTGCGTGAGGTGCAGTTCAAGGTTGGCCGCACCGGGCGCATCACGCCTCTGTTACAGCTGAAACCGCTGCAGCTGGATGATCGCCAGGTCAGTCAGGTCAGCCTCGGGTCGCTGGCACGCTGGCAAGCGCTGGACATCCGCGCAGGCGATCAGGTGGCAATAAGCCTGGCCGGCTTGACCATTCCGCGGCTGGAGTCCGTGGTGCACCGCAGCAGCCAGCGTGCGCCGGTACAGGTCCCGGAACCGGGCCGCTACCACTCGCTCAGCTGCTGGCAGGACAGCCCCGCCTGTCGCCAGCAGTTTGTCGCCCGCCTGCACTGGCTGGGCGGCAAGCAAGGCCTGAACATGCCTGGGATGGGCGCGGCAACCTGGACTCAGTTGGTCGACAGCGGCCTGGTCAGTACGCTGGACGATTGGCTGAACCTGGACCGGGAGCAGTTGCTGGGTGTTGCGGGCATCGCTGAAACGCGCGCCGAACAGCTGCTCGAGGCGTTCACCCAAGCCCGCCAGCAACCCTTCCAGCGCTGGCTACACGGCCTGGGTATGCCTGCGCCGCGCCGCCTTGAGCCAGGCCCTGACTGGCAGGCCTTGGCGAGCAAAACCGCACGAGAATGGCTGCAGGAGCCCGGCATCGGCAACGGCCGTGCCGAGCAGTTGCAGGCATTTTTCAGTGACGACGCAGTGCAATTACTGGCCGCGCAGTTACGCCATCACACAATCAAGGGTTTCTAATTTTGCCGGATCAGGGCAGCATTTCCCTTTTCGCTGCCCTGCACCCGACTGGAGTCCCCGATGAAACTGATCTCTACCCTCGCCCTGTCCGCCTTGCTTGGCCTCACTGCCCACGGCGCGCTGGCTGCCGAGCAGACCGAGCTCAAAGGTTGCGCCGCCAAGAAGCAAGCGATCAGCGAACAGATCGAGCAGGCACGTGCCCACGGCAACAGCAACCAGCAGGCTGGCCTTGAAAAAGCCCTGAGCGAAGTGACGGCCAATTGCACCGACAGCAGCCTGCGCAAAGAGCGCGAGCAGAAGGTGCTGGATGCGCGTCACGAAGTGAACAAGCGCACCAAGGATCTGGACAAGGCCATGAAGCGCGGCGACTCCGAGAAGATCAACAAGCGTAAAGACAAGCTTGCCGAATCGAAAAAGGAGCTGCAGGAAGCGCTCGACGATCTGGAAAAGTGACCACTCCGACGCCACGCTGAACCGTGAGCGCGCTGCCGGCGTCAGCGCGGCCTAGTGGTTACGAAATTCGGTGTGGCAGGCCTTGCAGGCCGCTTCGACCTTGTCCATAGGCGCTTGCAACTGCGCTGCGTTCAGCGGTTTGTTGCTGCTCGCGGCAACCAGTTTGCCGGTCACGCCTTCCAGTTGCCGGGCCAGCTCCTCGAAGCGCGCCTGGCGCTGCCAGACCTCGGCCCGCGCACTGCTGTCGCCGCCGTCCTGAACCTGCACAAAATGCTTCCAAGGGGCATGCGCCAGGCCATCGAGCTTGATGGCACCGGCAGCGAACTTGTCGCCATCGAACGGCAAGCGTCCGCGCAGCATGCCGCCAAGGTCTTCGCTGGTGTTGAGCATCTGTTTGAAGATCGCCTTGCGCTGCCCGAGCGGTGAGTTAGGATCGACACGGTCGCAGCCCAGCAGGGCCAGGTTGGCTACCAGCAGCACGGTGAAACATTTGAACATCACGGTCACATTGGCATCGGGAGAGGGCCGACAGTATCCTCGCCTGCTCGACAAAGACCAATACCCTTACAGAAAACAGGGGCAGCCACGCCGCCGCCCGCTCAAGGATTCAACCATGAAATCTGCTCTGCGCCAGCTCGCCTGGGCGCTGCCAGCCCTGGCCCTGCTGGCCGGCTGCAACGGCGGTGACAGCACCAAGCCTGAGCCCCACGCCATTGCCACCTATGCCCCCGCCACCTGGAAAGACCTACCCAGCGTCAGTGATGCTGATCTGTTGGCGGGCTTTCAGGCCTGGCGCGTCGGCTGCGAGAAGCTCAAGCGCGATACGGTCTGGGCGGCGACCTGCGAGGCGGCGCTGCGCATTCCTGACGATGCCGCCCAGGCCCGCGCGTTTCTCCAGCAGAACCTGCAGGTGTACGGCCTGCGCTCGGCCGAGAACAACGCTACCGGGCTGATCACCGGCTATTACGAGCCGGTCTACCCGGGCAGCCTGACCCGCACTGCGGCTGCCCAGGTGCCGGTATATGGCGTGCCGCAGGACATGATCGTGGTCGATCTGGCGAGTATTTACCCTGAGCTCAAGGGCAAGCGTCTGCGCGGGCGCCTGGAAGGCCGCGTGCTCAAGCCCTACGACACCTCGGAAAGCATCTATCGTGATGGCGTCAACGCACCTGTGCAGGCCTGGCTGACGGACCCGATGGACCTGCAATTTCTGCAGATTCAGGGCTCTGGCCGGGTTCAGTTGGAAGACGGGCGCCAGTTGCGCCTGGGTTACGCCGACCAGAACGGCCACCCGTATCGGCCGATTGGCCGCTGGCTGATCGAACAAGGCCAGTTGAAGAAAGAAGATGTCAGCATGGGCGCGATTCACGCCTGGGCCCAGGCCAACCCGCAGCGGGTACCGGAGTTGCTGGCGAGCAACCCCAGTTACGTGTTCTTCAGCACCCGGCCGGACAGCAACGAAGGCCCGCGCGGCTCGTTGAACGTGCCGCTGACCGCAGGGTACAGCGTCGCCATCGACCGCAAGGTGATCCCGCTGGGCAGCCTGCTGTGGCTGTCGACCACCCGCCCGGATGGTTCACCCGTGGTGCGCCCGGTCGGCGCGCAGGATACCGGCGGGGCGATCACCGGCGAAGTACGTGCCGACCTGTTCTGGGGTACCGGACCGCAAGCCGGTGAGTTGGCCGGCAACATGAAGCAGCAAGGGCAGATCTGGATGCTCTGGCCCAAAGGTCAGCCATTGCCTGAGCTACCCAAAGTCCCCTGACACCATCGCCTCCCCC